>NZ_JAVYJF010000014.1:0-128624 GCF_032621715.1 Pseudomonas sp. zfem004
CGGTCAAGCCGCACACCAAGTTCACCGCAGAAGTCTACGTTCTGTCGAAGGACGTAACCGGTAACTGCCAGCTGCCAGAAGGCGTTGAGATGGTAATGCCAGGTGACAACATCCAGATGGAAGTCACCCTGATCAAGACCATCGCAATGGAAGACGGTCTGCGCTTCGCCATCCGTGAAGGCGGTCGTACCGTCGGCGCCGGCGTCGTAGCCAAAATCATCGAGTAATCACTCGACCGATTGAAAAAGCCCCCGCTCAGCGGGGGCTTTTTTTATTGGGTTGACACTAAATTGGGGCGTCTATAGAATCACGCCTCCTTTTAGCGGGCGTAGTGCGTCCGTTGGGAACAGCCTGGAGTCTGAAATCCAATGCAAAATCAGCAAATCCGTATCAGGTTGAAGGCTTTCGACCATCGCCTGATCGACCAATCCACCCAGGAAATCGTGGAAACCGCGAAACGTACTGGTGCACAAGTGCGTGGTCCAATTCCACTGCCTACCCGCAAAGAGCGTTTCACCGTTCTGGTCTCCCCGCACGTCAACAAAGACGCGCGTGACCAGTACGAGATTCGCACTCATAAGCGTGTTCTGGACATCGTCCAGCCAACGGATAAAACCGTTGACGCGCTGATGAAGCTTGATCTGGCGGCCGGCGTGGAAGTACAGATCAGCCTCGGCTAAGACTTCGGTCTGGTCGTGTAACGCTCTGAAATGGGCGGCCATAGCGGGTGAAAGCCCCGTACACTCATGAGGTTTACAACATGACTATTGGTGTAGTCGGTCGAAAAGCGGGTATGACCCGTATTTTCACCGAAGAAGGTGTCTCCATTCCGGTCACGGTCATTGAGATCGAGCCGAATCGCGTCACCCAGTTCAAAACCGAAGAAACTGATGGCTACCGTGCAGTGCAAGTCACTGTCGGCGAGCGTCGTGCTTCGCGTGTGACCGCCGCTCAGGCTGGCCACTTTGCCAAGGCCAACGTTGCCGCTGGTCGCGGTGTCTGGGAGTTCCGTCTTGAAGAAGGCGATTTCCAGGCTGGCGATCTGATCAAAGCTGAACTCTTCACTGCAGGCCAGCTGGTAGACGTAACCGGTCAGTCCAAAGGTAAAGGCTTCGCCGGTACCATCAAGCGTTGGAACTTCCGTGGTCAAGATAACACCCACGGTAACTCCGTATCGCACCGTGTCCCTGGCTCCATCGGCCAGTGCCAGACTCCTGGTCGTGTATTCAAGGGCAAGAAAATGTCCGGTCACATGGGCGCTGAGCGCGTGACTGTGCAGTCCCTGGAAGTAGTACGCGTAGACGCTGAACGCAACCTGCTGCTGATCAAGGGTGCCGTTCCAGGCGCTACTGGCGGCGACGTGGTTGTGCGTCCAGCTGTCAAGGCTCGCGGGTAAGGGGAAACTGACATGCAACTTAATGTAAATGACGCTCAGGCGATCGAAGTTTCCGAACTGACTTTCGGTGGCGAATTCAACGAGACGCTGGTACACCAAGCAGTCGTGGCCTACATGGCCGGCGGCCGTCAGGGCACCAAGCAGCAGAAGACCCGTTCTGACGTAGCCGGTGGCGGTAAGCGCCCATGGCGTCAGAAAGGTACTGGCCGTGCTCGTGCCGGTACTACCCGTGGTCCGATCTGGCGTGGCGGTGGTGTAACCTTCGCAGCTCGTCCTCAGGATCACTCGCAGAAGCTCAACAAGAAGATGTATCGCGCAGCTCTGCGCTCCATCCTCGCTGAGCTGGTGCGTAGCGACCGTCTGGTCGTGGTTCAGGACTTCGCTGTTGAAGCCCCGAAAACCAAAGACCTGCTGAACAAGCTGAACGGCATGGGTCTGAGCGATGTTCTCATCGTTTCCGACGCTGTTGATCAGAACCTGTACCTGGCTGCTCGCAACCTGCCGCACGTCGATGTACGTGACGTTCAAGGTTCCGACCCGGTCAGTCTGATCGCATACGAGAAGGTGTTGATCACCGTCTCGGCCGTGAAGAAATTCGAGGAGCTGCTGGGATGAACCAGGAACGCGTATTCAAAGTCCTCCTTGGCCCGCACGTTTCCGAGAAGGCTACCGTTCTGGCTGAGAAGAAAGGCCAGTTCGTATTCAAGGTTGCTACCGATGCAACCAAGCTGGAAATCAAGAAAGCTGTCGAAGGCCTGTTCAACGTAAAAGTTGAAAACGTGTCGACTGTTAACGTTCTGGGTAAAACCAAGCGTACCGCACGTGGTCTGGGCAAGCGTAATGACTGGAAGAAGGCGATCGTCTCCCTTCAGCCAGGCCAAGATCTCGATTTCAGCAGCAGTGCTGAGTAAGGAAGGGGTGCATCATGGCAATCGTTAAATGCAAACCGACTTCCCCTGGCCGCCGTTTTGTGGTCAAGGTGGTCAACAAGGAGCTGCACAAAGGCGCTCCTCACGCACCGCTGATCGAGAAAAAATCGAAGTCTGGTGGTCGTAACAACAATGGCCGCATCACCACGCGTCACGTGGGTGGTGGTCATAAGCAGCACTACCGTCTGGTCGACTTCCGTCGCAACGACAAGGATGGCATTCCAGCCACCGTCGAGCGTATCGAATACGACCCGAACCGTACTGCTCACATCGCCCTGCTGTGCTACGCAGACGGTGAGCGTCGCTACATCATCGCCCCTAAAGGCGTGAGCGCTGGCGACCAGCTGATCGCAGGTGCCCTGGCCCCAATCAAGGCCGGTAACTCCCTGCAGCTGCGCAACATTCCAGTAGGTAGCACCATTCACGGCATCGAACTGAAGCCGGGTAAAGGTGCTCAGATCGCTCGTTCCGCTGGTGCTTCGGCTCAGCTGATCGCTCGCGAAGGTGTCTACGTGACCCTGCGTCTGCGCTCTGGTGAAATGCGTAAAGTCCTGGCTGAGTGCCGTGCGACCCTGGGCGAAGTCTCGAACTCCGAGCACAGCCTGCGTTCGCTGGGTAAAGCTGGTGCCAAACGCTGGCGCGGCGTTCGCCCAACCGTTCGTGGCGTTGCCATGAACCCGGTTGACCACCCGCATGGTGGTGGTGAAGGTCGTACCTCCGGTGGTCGTCATCCGGTATCGCCATGGGGCTTCCCAACCAAGGGTGCTAAAACCCGTGGTAATAAGCGTACCGACAACATGATCGTCCGTCGTCGCAAGTAACTAGAGGGATACGACAGTGCCACGTTCTCTGAAAAAAGGTCCTTTTATCGATCTTCACCTGTTGAAGAAGGTCGAAGTGGCGGTGGAGAAGAACGATCGCAAGCCAGTTAAAACCTGGTCGCGCCGTTCGATGATCCTGCCACAAATGGTCGGTCTGACCATCGCGGTACACAACGGTCGCCAACACGTCCCAGTTCTCGTGAACGAAGACATGGTCGGCCACAAACTGGGCGAGTTCGCCGGTACCCGCACCTACCGCGGGCACGTGGCTGACAAGAAAGCCAAGCGTTAAGGGGTAAGGAAATGGAAGTAGCCGCTAAGTTGTCGGGCGCTCGCATCTCCGCCCAGAAAGCCCGCTTGGTCGCCGACCAGATCCGCGGGAAGAAGGTGGGCGAAGCGCTCAACCTGTTGGCCTTCAGCAGCAAAAAAGCCGCTGAAATCATGAAGAAAGTCCTCGAGTCGGCCGTTGCCAACGCCGAACACAACGAAGGCGCAGACGTTGATGACCTGAAGGTCTCCACCGTCTTCGTCAACGAAGGGCGTTCGCTGAAGCGCATCATGCCGCGTGCCAAAGGCCGCGCTGATCGCATCGTCAAGCGGTCTTGCCATATCACTGTCAAGGTTGCGGACAAGTAACGGAGTCGATCAGATGGGTCAGAAAGTACATCCCACTGGCATTCGCCTGGGAATCGTCAAGGAGCACACCTCCGTCTGGTACGCAGACGGCGCGACTTACGCAGATTACCTGCTGAAGGATCTGCAAACTCGCGAGTACCTCCAGGACAAACTAAAAAGCGCGTCCGTAAGCCGTATCGATATTCATCGTCCGGCTCAAACTGCACGCATCACCATCCACACCGCTCGTCCCGGTATCGTTATCGGCAAGAAAGGTGAAGATGTTGAGAAGCTGCGTCAGGACCTGACCAAGCAGATGGGTGTGCCTGTGCACATCAACATCGAAGAGATCCGCAAGCCGGAACTCGACGCTATGCTGGTTGCTCAGAGCGTAGCCCAGCAGCTGGAACGCCGCGTAATGTTCCGTCGCGCCATGAAGCGCGCCGTACAGAACGCCATGCGTATTGGTGCCAAGGGCATCAAGATCCAGGTGAGCGGTCGTCTCGGCGGTGCCGAGATCGCACGTACCGAGTGGTATCGCGAAGGTCGTGTGCCCCTGCACACCCTGCGTGCCGATATCGACTACAACACCTACGAAGCTCACACCACCTACGGTGTGATCGGTGTCAAGGTTTGGATCTTCAAAGGCGAAGTGATTGGTGGTCGCCAGGAAGAGCTGAAGCCTCAAGCACCAGCGCCTCGTAAAAAAGCTGCTAAGTAAGGGGTACGCCAAATGTTGCAACCAAAGCGTACAAAATTCCGCAAGCAGATGACTGGCCACAACCGTGGTCTGGCACTGCGCGGTAGCAAGGTCAGCTTCGGCGAGTTCGCTCTGAAAGCTGTCGCCCGCGGTCGTCTCACCGCTCGCCAGATCGAGTCGGCACGTCGTGCCCTGACCCGTCACGTTAAGCGTGGCGGCAAGATCTGGATCCGTGTGTTCCCGGACAAGCCGGTTACCAAGAAGCCTCTCGAAGTGCGGATGGGTAAAGGTAAAGGTTCCGTGGAATACTGGGTTGCCCAGATTCAGCCAGGCAAAGTCCTGTACGAGATCGAGGGTGTTTCTGAAGAGCTGGCGCGCGAAGCTTTCGCCCTGGCCGCTGCAAAGCTGCCTCTCGCCACCTCCTTTGTTAAGCGGACGGTGATGTGATGAAAGCGAATGAACTTCGTGAAAAATCCGCACAGCAACTGAATGAGCAACTGCTCGGCTTGCTGCGCGACCAGTTCAATCTGCGCATGCAGAAAGCAACTGGCCAGTTGGGGCAGTCGCACCTGCTCTCGCAAGTTAAGCGTGACATCGCTCGCGTGAAAACTGTGCTCAACCAGCAGGCAGGTAAGTGATCATGGCTGAAGCTGAAAAAACCGTCCGTACGCTGACTGGCCGTGTCGTCAGCGACAAAATGGACAAGACCATCACCGTTCTGATCGAGCGTCGCGTAAAGCACCCGATCTACGGTAAATACGTTAAGCGTTCGACTAAGCTGCACGCGCACGACGAAGCCAACCAGTGCAAGATCGGCGACAAGGTTTCCATTCGCGAAACCCGTCCGCTGGCCAAGACCAAGTCCTGGGCACTGGTTGAAGTCCTCGAACGCGCTGTTGAAGTCTAAGGGCTAGGGGTCGGAGAAATTTTATGATTCAGACTCAATCCATGCTCGATGTGGCCGATAACAGCGGCGCTCGTCGCGTCATGTGCATCAAGGTGCTCGGCGGTTCGCACCGCCGTTACGCCGGCATCGGTGACATCATCAAGGTAACCGTCAAGGAAGCAATTCCGCGCGGTAAGGTCAAAAAAGGCCAAGTGATGACTGCTGTTGTCGTCCGTACCCGTCACGGTGTACGTCGCGCTGACGGTTCCATCATTCGTTTCGACGGCAACGCTGCTGTTCTGCTGAACACCAAGCAAGAGCCGATCGGCACTCGCATCTTCGGGCCAGTGACCCGTGAACTTCGTACCGAGAAGTTCATGAAGATCGTCTCGCTCGCCCCTGAAGTGCTCTAAGGAGATCCGACATGCAAAAGATTCGTCGTGACGACGAGATCATCGTGATCGCCGGCAAAGACAAAGGTAAGCGCGGTAAGGTGCTGAAGGTTCTCGCTGATGACCGTCTGGTCATCGGTGGTGTCAACCTGGTCAAGCGTCATACCAAGCCTAACCCGATGGCGGGCGTCCAGGGCGGTATCGTCGAGAAAGAAGCGCCACTGCACGCTTCCAACGTTGCCATCTTCAACAGCGAAACCAACAAAGCTGACCGCGTTGGTTTCAAAGTAGAAGAAGGTAAGAAAATTCGTGTCTTCAAGTCGACCCAAAAAGCGGTTGATGCTTGAACACTGCTAGGTAGAAGACCATGGCACGACTGAAAGAGATTTACCGGAACGAAATCGCTCCTAAGCTTAAGGAAGAACTTAAGCTGTCGAACGTGATGGAAGTTCCTCGCGTTACCAAAATCACCCTGAACATGGGTCTGGGCGAAGCGATCGGCGACAAGAAAGTCATCGAGCACGCTGTTGCTGACCTGGAAAAGATCACCGGTCAAAAGCCGGTCGTGACTTTCGCTCGCAAATCCATCGCTGGCTTCAAAGTCCGCGAAGGCTGGCCGATCGGCGTCAAGGTGACCCTGCGTAGCGACAAGATGTACGAATTCCTGGACCGCCTGCTGGCGATCTCCCTGCCTCGAGTTCGCGACTTCCGCGGCCTCAATGCCAAGTCCTTCGACGGTCGTGGCAACTACAGCATGGGCGTGAAAGAGCAGATCATCTTCCCGGAAATCGACTACGACAAGATCGATGCTCTGCGCGGTTTGGACATCACCCTGACCACCACTGCTCGTTCGGACGACGAAGGCCGCGCTCTGCTGCGTGCTTTCAAGTTCCCGTTCCGCAACTGATTGGAGTAGGAAAATGGCCAAGAAGAGCATGAAAAACCGCGAGCTGAAGCGTCAGCTCACGGTAGCCAAGTACGCCAAGAAGCGTGCCGAGCTGAAAGCGACCATCGTCAACCTGAACGCCTCTCCAGAAGAGCGTTTCGCTGCCGTTGTCGCCCTGCAGAAGCAGCCACGTGACGCCAGCGCCTCGCGCATGCGTAACCGCTGCCGCATCACCGGTCGTCCGCACGGCGTGTACCGCAAGTTCGGCCTCGGCCGTAACAAGCTGCGCGAAGCCGCCATGCGTGGTGATGTGCCAGGTCTGGTCAAGGCCAGCTGGTAATCCCGGTTGGCGTGACCACCGGCGGAAGGGGAGAGATCTTCCGACCGCCGGTGACCTCGCAAAGAAACAAGCCCCTATATGGGGCTTGTTTCGTTTCTGCCTTGTGTCTAGAATGACCGGCTCACCTGAGCCTGGGTTTTTTACCCTGCCTGCCCGGGTGGTTGTGATAGCCGCAAGGCTAATAATTCTTGTATCAGGAGCATCTAGCCCATGAGTATGCAGGACCCGTTAGCGGACATGCTAACTCGCATCCGTAATGCCCAGATGGCTGAAAAGTCTGTCGTAAGCATGCCTTCCTCCACGCTGAAGGTCGCGGTTGCCAAAGTACTGAAAGACGAAGGTTACATCGCCGGCTACGAAGTCAGCGGCGAAGCCAAACCTTCCCTGTCGATCGAACTGAAGTACTTCGAAGGCCGTCCGGTCATCGAGGAACTGAAGCGCACCAGCCGTCCAGGCCTGCGCCAGTACAAGGCCGTCACTGACCTGCCGAAAGTACGTGGCGGTCTGGGCGTGTCTATCGTCTCCACCAACAAAGGTGTGATGACTGACCGCGCTGCGCGCGCTGCCGGTGTCGGCGGCGAAGTTCTGTGCACAGTGTTCTAAGGGGAGATAGGCATGTCTCGCGTCGCTAAGAACCCCGTTAAGCTGCCAGCAGGCGTCGAAGTCAAATTCGCCGGTCAGCAGCTTTCGGTGAAGGGTGCCAAGGGCACTCTCGAACTGAACGTTCACTCGTCTGTTGAAGTTACCGAAGAAGCTGGCGAGCTGCGTTTCGTCGCTCGCAACGGTGATCAGCAAGCTCGCGCCATGGCCGGTACCACCCGCGCCCTGGTGAACAACATGGTCCAGGGCGTAAGCCAAGGCTTCGAGCGCAAGCTCCAGCTGGTCGGTGTTGGTTACAAGGCACAGGCCAAGGGCACCATCCTGAACCTGGCTCTGGGCTTCTCGCACCCAGTGGATTACGAACTGCCAGCCGGTATCACCGCTGAAACCCCAAGCCAGACCGACATCCTGATCAAGGGTATCGACAAGCAGCTGGTAGGTCAGGTGGCCGCTGAAGTCCGCGGTTTCCGTCCGCCAGAGCCTTACAAGGGCAAGGGTGTGCGTTACGCGGACGAAGTAGTCCGTCGTAAAGAAGCCAAGAAGAAGTAGGGCCTAGCAAATGACCGACAAAAAAGTTACTCGACTGCGTCGCGCTCGCAAAGCACGCCTGAAAATGCACGAGCTCGAAGCCGTGCGTCTGTGCGTGTTCCGCTCCTCGCAGCACATCTACGCCCAGGTCATCTCGGCCGACGGCAGCAAGGTTCTGGCAAGTGCCTCGACCTTGGACAAAGAACTGCGTGATGGTGCCACCGGCAACATCGACGCGGCCACTAAGGTTGGCAAGCTGGTAGCTGAGCGTGCGAAAGCCGCCGGTGTATCTCAAGTTGCCTTTGACCGTTCCGGCTTCAAGTACCATGGCCGCGTCAAAGCGCTGGCTGATGCTGCTCGTGAAGGCGGGCTGGAGTTCTAAGTTATGGCAAATAACGATCAAAAGCGCGACGAAGGCTACATCGAGAAGCTGGTTCAAGTTAACCGCGTTGCCAAGACCGTCAAGGGCGGCCGTATCTTCACCTTCACCGCGCTGACCGTGGTAGGTGATGGCAAGGGCCGCGTCGGCTTCGGCCGTGGCAAATCGCGCGAAGTACCAGCTGCGATCCAGAAAGCCATGGAAGCTGCTCGTCGCAACATGATTCAGGTTGACCTGAAAGGCACCACCCTGCAGTACGCCACCAAGGCCGCCCACGGCGCCTCGAAGGTCTACATGCAGCCTGCCTCGGAAGGTACCGGTATCATCGCCGGCGGCGCAATGCGTGCCGTCCTGGAAGTTGCTGGCGTTCAGAACGTCCTGGCCAAGTGCTACGGCTCGACCAACCCAGTGAACGTGGTACACGCCACCTTCAAGGGTCTGAAAGCCATGCAATCCCCTGAGTCCATTGCTGCCAAGCGCGGCAAGACTGTTGAGGAGATCCGCTGATCATGGCAACCGTTAAAGTTACGCTGATCAAGAGCGTCTCGGGCCGTATCCCTAACCACAAACTGTGCGTCAAGGGTCTGGGTCTGCGTCGTATCGGTCACACTGTAGAAGTCCAGGATACTCCCGAGAACCGCGGGATGATCAACAAGGCTTACTACATGCTGAAGGTCGAGGGTTAATCGATGAAACTCAATGATCTGAGTCCAGCGCCGGGTTCCCGTCGCGAGAAGCACCGTCCGGGCCGTGGTATCGGTAGCGGTCTGGGCAAGACCGGTGGCCGTGGTCACAAAGGTCAGACCTCGCGCTCCGGTGGCACCATTGCTCCAGGCTTCGAAGGCGGTCAACAGCCGCTGCACCGTCGCCTGCCGAAGTTCGGCTTCGTATCCCTGAAAGCCATGGACCGCGCAGAAGTGCGTCTGTCCGAGCTGGCCAAGGTGGAAGGCGATCTGATCACCGTTCAGTCCCTCAAGGACGCCAACGTGATCGGCCAGCACGTACAGCGCGTGAAAATCATGCTGTCGGGCGAAGTCACTCGCGCAGTCACCCTCAAGGGTATCGCCGTCACCAAAGGTGCACGTGCGGCTATCGAAGCAGCTGGCGGCAAGTTCGAGGAATAAATGGCTAAGCAAGGTGCTCTCTCTTCGCTCGGTAAGGGCGGGATGTCGGAACTCTGGGCTCGTCTGCGTTTTCTGTTCATGGCGATCATCGTCTATCGGATTGGCGCGCACATCCCGGTACCAGGCATTAACCCGGACCGTCTCGCGGATCTGTTCCGGCAGAATGAGGGGACCATTCTTAGCTTGTTCAACATGTTTTCCGGCGGCGCGCTGGAGCGCATGAGCATCTTTGCACTGGGGATCATGCCGTACATCTCGGCATCGATCATCATGCAGCTCATGACCGCTGTCAGCCCGCAGCTGGAGCAGTTGAAGAAGGAAGGTGAAGCTGGCCGTCGCAAGATCAGCCAGTACACCCGCTACGGCACCGTTATCCTGGCGCTGGTTCAAGCCATTGGCATGTCCATTGGCCTGGCCAACCAGGGCGTGGCGTTTTCTGTTGGCCTCGGCTTCCATGTCGTCGCCGTCTCCACCTTCGTGGCAGGCGCGATGTTCATGATGTGGCTGGGTGAGCAGATCACCGAGCGCGGTGTGGGCAACGGTATCTCGATGTTGATCTTCGCAGGTATCGTTGCCGGTCTTCCGAGAGCAATCGGGCAGTCTTTCGAGTCTGCACGCACAGGCGATATCAACATCTTCGCCCTGGTCGCTATCGGTTTGCTGGCAGTAGCGATTATCGGTTTCGTGGTGTTCATTGAGCGTGGTCAGCGTCGTATCGCCGTTCACTACGCCAAGCGTCAGCAGGGCCGCAAGGTCTTCGCTGCGCAGACCAGCCACCTGCCGCTGAAAGTGAACATGGCGGGCGTAATCCCGGCCATTTTCGCGAGCAGCATCTTGCTGTTCCCGGCTTCGCTGGGTGCCTGGTTCGGTCAGTCCGAAGGTATGGGCTGGCTGCAGGACATCTCGCAGTCGATCGCTCCTGGTCAGCCGTTGAACATTCTGCTGTTTAGTGCAGGGATCATTTTCTTCTGCTTCTTCTACACAGCGTTGATGTTCAATCCGAAAGACGTAGCGGAAAACCTGAAGAAGTCCGGTGCCTTTATTCCGGGTATCCGTCCTGGTGAGCAGTCGGCACGCTACATTGATGGCGTTCTGACCCGTTTGACCATGTTCGGTGCTCTTTACATGATGGCCGTGTGCCTGCTGCCCCAGTTCCTGGTGGTGGCTGCAAACGTGCCGTTCTACCTTGGCGGGACCTCGTTGCTGATTGTGGTAGTGGTTGTGATGGACTTCATGTCCCAAGTACAATCGCACCTCGTTTCGCACCAGTACGAATCCCTGATGAAGAAAGCCAACCTGAAAGGCTACGGCGGCAGCGGTCTGCTGCGCTGATCTAGCCCCTTAAGGTTCGAGGAGTCGGTAATGAAAGTTCGTGCATCGGTGAAAAAGCTGTGCCGCAACTGCAAGATCATTCGTCGCGAAGGTATCGTGCGCGTGATCTGCAGCGTGGAACCGCGTCACAAGCAGCGCCAAGGCTGAGTGTGATCTGCGTCAAACCCAGCAGCTAGTGTGCTGCTGGGTTGATTATTCGTTTCTACAGCGATATTATCTCGCGCCCTATTTCTTGGCTTCCGGGGCGTAGGTAGCTGTCAATTGGAGTCCCACTGAATGGCCCGTATTGCAGGCGTCAACATTCCAGATAACAAGCATACTGTTATCTCGCTGACCTACATCTATGGTGTCGGTCGCACTACTGCACAGAAAATCTGTGCAGACGCTGGTGTCAACCCAGCCGCAAAGATCAAGGATCTGAGCGACGAGCAAATCGAAACCCTGCGTGGCGAAGTTGCGAAGTTCACCACCGAAGGTGACCTGCGTCGTGACATCAACATGAAGATCAAACGCTTGATGGACCTGGGTTGCTACCGCGGCCTGCGTCATCGTAAAGGTCTGCCGGTTCGCGGTCAGCGCACCAAGACCAACGCACGCACCCGTAAGGGCCCGCGTAAGCCGATCCGCAAGTAATCGCCCAGGAATATAGACATGGCAAAACCTGCTGCTCGTCCTCGTAAAAAAGTCAAAAAGACAGTGGTTGATGGCATCGCCCACATCCATGCGTCTTTCAACAACACCATCGTGACCATCACCGACCGTCAGGGCAACGCACTGTCCTGGGCGACCTCCGGTGGTTCGGGTTTCCGTGGTTCGCGCAAATCCACCCCGTTCGCAGCCCAGATCGCTGCTGAGCGTGCTGGTCAAGCTGCGCTGGAATACGGCCTGAAAAACCTCGACGTCAACGTCAAGGGTCCAGGTCCGGGTCGTGAATCCGCCGTTCGTGCACTGAACAGCTGCGGCTACAAGATCGCCAGCATCACCGACGTGACGCCAATCCCGCATAACGGGTGCCGTCCGCCGAAGAAGCGTCGCGTGTAATCAGGAGACAGATAAATGGCACGTTACATTGGTCCAAAATGCAAACTGTCTCGCCGTGAAGGCACTGACCTGTTCCTGAAGAGCGGCGTTCGCGCTCTGGAATCGAAGTGCAACATCGAAGCAGCCCCAGGTATCCACGGCCAGCGCCGTGGCCGTCAGTCCGACTACGGTACCCAGCTGCGCGAGAAACAAAAAGTTCGTCGTATCTACGGTGTTCTGGAGCGTCAATTCCGCGGTTACTACCAAGCGGCTGCCTCGAAGAAAGGCGCCACCGGTGAGAACCTGCTGCAGATGCTCGAGTCCCGTCTGGACAACGTCGTCTACCGTATGGGCTTCGGTTCCACCCGTTCCGAGTCCCGTCAGCTGGTTTCGCACAAAGCAATCAGCGTCAACGGCAAGACCGTGAACATTCCATCCTACCAAGTTCGTCCGGGTGACGTGGTCGCAGTTCGCGAGAAGTCGCTGAACCAGCTGCGCATTGTTCAAGCCCTTGAACTGTGCTCTCAGCGTGGCCGCGTTGAGTGGGTAGACGTGGATGCTGCTAAAAAGTCGGGCGTTTTCAAGAACGTTCCTGCTCGCAGCGACCTGTCCGCCGACATCAACGAAAACCTGATTGTCGAGCTCTACTCCAAGTAAGGGCTAGAAAATAGGTGCATCCATGCAGATTTCGGTAAATGAGTTTCTGACACCCCGCCACATTGATGTGCAGGTTGTCAGTCCAACCCGCGCCAAGATCACGCTCGAGCCTCTCGAGCGTGGCTTCGGCCATACCCTGGGCAACGCGCTGCGCCGCATCCTGTTGTCCTCCATGCCTGGCTGTGCAGTAGTCGAGGCCGAGATCGATGGCGTACTCCATGAGTACTCCGCGATCGAAGGTGTACAGGAAGACGTCATTGAAATCCTGTTGAACCTGAAAGGCCTGGCTATCAAGCTGCACGGTCGTGACGAAGTTACGCTGACCTTGTCGAAAAAGGGTTCGGGGGTGGTTACCGCTGCCGATATTCAGCTGGATCACGATGTCGAGATCGTCAACCCCGATCACGTAATCGCGAACCTGGCGTCCAACGGCGCCCTGAACATGAAGCTCACTGTAGCTCGTGGTCGCGGTTACGAGCCGGCCGACTCCCGTCAGACCGACGAAGACGAAAGCCGTAGCATTGGCCGTCTGCAGCTGGACGCTTCGTTCAGCCCGGTGCGTCGTATCGCCTATGTGGTCGAGAACGCCCGTGTTGAACAGCGTACCAACCTGGACAAGCTGGTCATCGATCTGGAAACCAACGGTACCCTGGATCCTGAAGAGGCCATCCGTCGTGCCGCGACCATCCTGCAACAGCAGCTGGCCGCGTTCGTCGACCTCAAAGGTGACAGCGAGCCGGTTGTGGTCGAGCAGGAAGACGAGATCGATCCGATCCTGCTGCGCCCGGTTGACGACCTGGAACTGACCGTACGTTCGGCCAACTGCCTCAAGGCGGAGAACATCTACTACATCGGCGACCTGATTCAGCGTACCGAAGTAGAGCTGTTGAAGACTCCTAACCTGGGCAAGAAGTCCCTGACTGAAATCAAGGACGTCCTGGCCTCCCGTGGTCTGTCTCTCGGCATGCGCCTCGACAACTGGCCGCCTGCAAGCCTTAAGAAAGACGACAAGGCGACAGCCTGATCGTCGTAATCACCGAACGTTGTGTTTGGTAAGGAATGAATCATGCGTCATCGTAAAAGTGGACGTCACCTGAGCCGTACCAGCTCTCACCGCAAAGCTATGTTCCAGAACATGGCTGTGTCGCTGATCGAGCACGAGCTGATCAAAACCACCCTGCCGAAAGCCAAGGAACTGCGCCGCGTTGCCGAGCCGCTGATCACCCTGGCCAAGGAAGACAGCGTTGCCAACCGCCGTCTGGCCTTCGACCGTACTCGTTCGAAGTCCGCTGTTGGCAAACTGTTCAACGACCTGGGCAAGCGCTACGCCACCCGTCAGGGCGGCTACCTGCGTATCCTGAAGTGCGGTTTCCGCGCTGGCGACAACGCGCCTATGGCGTACGTCGAGCTGGTTGATCGTCCGGTCGGTGGTGCTGTAGAAGCTGCCGAGTAAGACGTTCTGTCTGCTACAAAGAACCGGGCCTAGTGCCCGGTTTTTTGTTGTCCGATGAATTGTCATTTTCTATTGATGCAAGTCAGGCAATGAATTTGTTCGTGTAACACCACTCGTCAATACTCTCTCCAAGCCGATTAGCCGGCCGTTCAAGACCGATAAGGAGAGCCCATGAGCAAGATTCTCACCACCGCCAGCGGTGCACCTGTAGCCGATAACCAGAACTCCCGTTCCGCCGGCCCGCGCGGCCCGCTGCTGCTCGACGATTTCCACCTGCTCGAGAAGCTCGCCCACTTCAACCGCGAGAACATTCCTGAGCGCCGTGTACATGCCAAAGGCTCGGGCGCCTACGGCACGTTCACCGTAACCCGCGATATCACCGGCTACACCAGTGCCAAGCTGTTCAGCGCCGTCGGCAAGCAGACCGAGACCTTCCTGCGCTTCTCCACCGTGGGTGGCGAGCGCGGCTCTGCCGATACCGAGCGCGACCCGCGCGGCTTTGCGCTCAAGTTCTACACCGAGGAAGGCAACTGGGACATCGTCGGCAACAACACGCCGGTCTTCTTCATTCGAGACCCGCTGAAATTCCCGGATTTCATCCACACCCAGAAGCGCCACCCGCAGAGCAACCTTAAGAATGCCCAGATGATGTGGGACTTCTGGTCGCATTCGCCCGAAGCGCTGCACCAGGTCACCATCCTGTTCTCCGATCGCGGCATTCCTGACGGCTACCGCCACATGCACGGTTTCGGCAGCCATACCTACAGCCTGATCAACGACAAAGGTGAGCGCACCTGGGTCAAGTGGCACTACAAGACGCAACAGGGCATCAAGAACCTGGCCCCTGCCGAAGCAGCCCGCCTGGCCGGCAGCGACCCTGATTACGCCCAGCGCGACCTGTTCGAAGCCATCGAGCGTGGCGATTACCCGCGCTGGACCGTGTGCATCCAGGTGATGAGCGAAGCCGAAGCTGCAAGCCGTCAGGAAAACCCGTTCGACGTGACCAAGACCTGGTCGCAAAAGGACTACCCGCTGATCGAGGTCGGCGTGCTCGAGCTCAACCGCAACCCGCTCAACTACTTCGCCGAAGTTGAGCAGGCCACCTTCGGCCCGAGCAACATGGTCCCGGGTGTGGGGCTGTCGCCGGACCGTATGCTGCAGGGCCGGGTATTTGCCTACGCCGACGCCCACCGCTACCGCGTGGGTACCAATCACCAGCATCTGCCGGTGAACGCGCCGCGCAGCCCTGTGCACAGCTACCAGCGCGATGGCGCCATGGCCAGCGGCAGCTACGGCAGCGCGCCGAACTACGAGCCCAACAGCTTCAGCGATGCACCCAAGCAGTCGGCGCGTCATGCCGAGCCGTCGTTGGCTCTCAATGGCGCGGCTGATCGCTACGATCACCGCGAGGACAGCGATTACTACAGCCATGCCGGCGCACTGTTCCGTCTGATGAGCGACGAACAGCGAGCGCTGCTGATCAACAACATCGCCGGCACCATGGCCAACGTCAGCGAGGACGTCATCCAGCGTCAACTGCAGCACTTCTACAAGGCCGATCCGGCCTATGCAGAAGGCATTGCCAAAGCCCTGGGCATAACCCTTGCCTAACTCGAAGTGATAAAAAGAACCGCCCTCATTTGGGCGGTTTTTCAATGAAAATCACTACGGTTTAGCCGATTATTTGCCGTTAATTGCGCATTTTCCCGTGACCACGCGCAAAAGCTGGTTCACACTATGAGCTATCGAAGTATTCACAGGGAGAAGCAGGGCGATGCAAGGTCACCCGGACGTAATCAACTACCTCGTCATGTTGCTGAAGGGCGAACTGGCAGCACGCGATCAATACTTCATCCATTCGCGGATGTATGAAGATTGGGGCCTGGGCAAGCTCTTCGAGCGCATCAACCACGAGATGGAAGAGGAGACGCAGCACGCCGATGCGCTGATGCGCCGTATCCTCATGCTTGAAGGCACCCCGGACATGCGCGCTGACGATCTGGAAGTGGGCAAGACCGTGCCCGAGATGATCGCGGCCGACCTCAAGCTCGAGTACAAAGTCCGCGCCGCGCTGTGCAAGGGCATCGAGCTGTGCGAGCTGCACAAAGACTACATCAGCCGCGACATCCTGCGCGCGCAGTTGGCAGATACCGAAGAAGATCACACCTACTGGCTGGAGAAGCAGCAGGGCCTGATCAAGGCTATCGGCCTGGAGAACTACCTGCAGTCGCAGATGTAAGTTATCCACAGCTGCAAAAAAAGCCCCTGTCACTCACGTGGCAGGGGCTTTTTCATGGGCGCGAGATCAGGCCCGATCCCGCTCCAGTAGTGGTTTAAGATAGTGCCCGGTATAGGACTGCTGCTTCTCGGCCAGCTCTTCAGGCGTACCGACGGCAATGATCTGTCCACCCTTGGAGCCGCCCTCCGGCCCCAGGTCCACCAGCCAGTCCGCCGTCTTGATCACATCCAGGTTGTGCTCGATCACCACCACGGTGTTGCCGTGGTCACGCAGGCGATGCAACACGTCCAGCAATTGCTGGATATCGGCGAAGTGCAAGCCTGTGGTCGGCTCGTCGAGGATGTACAGGGTCTTGCCGGTATCGCGCTTGGACAGTTCGCGCGACAGTTTGACCCGCTGTGCCTCGCCGCCCGACAGCGTGGTGGCCGACTGTCCCAGCTTGATGTAGGAAAGCCCCACGTCCATCAGCGTCTGCAGCTTGCGCGCCAGTGCCGGCACCGCGTCGAAGAACCCACGGGCATCCTCGATGGTCATTTCCAGCACCTCGTGGATGTTCTTGCCCTTGTACTTGATCTCCAGGGTTTCGCGGTTGTAGCGCTTGCTCTTGCACACGTCGCACGGCACGTAGATATCCGGCAGGAAGTGCATTTCCACCTTGATCAGGCCATCGCCCTGACACGCCTCGCAGCGTCCGCCCTTGACGTTGAACGAGAACCGCCCCGGCCCGTAGCCACGGGAGCGCGCCTCCGGCACACCGGCGAACAGCTCACGGATCGGCGTGAAGATGCCCGTGTAGGTCGCCGGGTTCGAACGCGGGGTGCGACCGATCGGGCTCTGGTCGATATCGACCACCTTGTCCAGGTGTTGCAGGCCATCGATGCTGCTGTGCGGCGCAGGCTCCAGGGTGCTGGCACCGTTGAGCGCGGTAGCCGCCAGGGGGAACAGGGTGTTGTTGATCAGCGTCGATTTACCCGAGCCGGACACGCCGGTCACGCAGGTCAAAAGTCCAATCGGCAGTTCCAGGTCGACGTTCTGCAGGTTGTTGCCGCGCGCGCCCTTGAGCTTGAGCGACAGCTTCTTGTTGCGCGGGGTGCGCTTGGCCGGCACGACGATCTTCTTGCGCCCGGACAGGTACTTGCCGGTCAGCGAGTCGGGGTGTGCCATCACCTCGTCCGGTGTGCCCTCGGCGACGATCTGCCCGCCATGCACGCCGGCGCCCGGGCCGATGTCCACCACATAGTCGGCCAGGCGGATGGCGTCCTCGTCGTGCTCCACCACGATCACCGTGTTGCCCAGGTCGCGCAGGTGGTTGAGGGTGGCCAGCAGGCGGTCGTTGTCCCGTTGATGAAGGCCGATGGACGGTTCATCGAGGATGTACATGACACCCACCAGGCCGGCGCCGATCTGGCTGGCCAGGCGAATCCGCTGGGCCTCGCCGCCGGACAGGGTATCGGCGCTACGGTCGAGGGTCAGGTAGTCGAGGCCCACGTTGACCAGGAACTGCAGACGCTCGCAGATCTCCTTGAGGATCTTCGCCGCGATCTCGCCACGTCGGCCGGTCAGGGTCAGGTCGCTGAAATAGTTGCTGGCTTCACCGATCGGCAGGTTGGTCACCGCCGGCAGGGTCTTCTCGCCCACCCACACATGCCGCGCCTCACGGCGCAGGCGGGTGCCGCGGCAGTCGGGGCAGGGCTGGGTGCCGAGGAACTTGGCCAGCTCTTCGCGCACGGTGGCCGACTCGGTCTCGCGGTAGCGGCGCTCGAGGTTGGGCACGATGCCTTCGAACGGGTGCGAGCGCTTGACGATATCGCCCCGGTCGTTGAGGTACTTGAAGTCGACGCTTTGCTTGCCGCTGCCGTGCAGGATGACCTTCTGGTCCTCGGCCGACAGCTCGCCGAACGGCTGTTCAAGGCTGAAGCCATAGTGCGCCGCCAGCGAACCGAGCATCTGGAAGTAGTAGACGTTGCGCCGGTCCCAGCCGCGTATCGCCCCCTCGGCCAGGGTGAGCTCGCTATTGACCAGGCGCTTGGTATCGAAAAACTGCTTCACCCCCAGGCCATCGCAGGTCGGGCAGGCGCCGGCCGGGTTGTTGAAGGAGAACAGCTTCGGTTCCAGCTCGCTGATCGCATGGCCGCAGATCGGGCAGGCGAAGCGCGCCGAGAAGATCGTCTCTTCGCCGTCCTCGTCATCCATCGGCGCGACCAGGGCGATGCCGTCCGCCAGCTTGAGCGCGGTCTCGAACGACTCGGCCAGGCGCTGTTGCAGGTCGGCACGTACCTTGAAACGGTCCACCACCACATCGATGCTGTGCTTCTTCTGTTTGTCCAGCTTGGGCAGTTCGTCCAGCTCGTAGAGCTTGCCGTTGACCCGCGCCCGCACGAAGCCCTGGGCGCGCAGCTCGTCGAACACCGCCAGGTGCTCACCTTTGCGCTCGCGCACCACCGGTGCCAGCAGCATCAGCTTGCTGCCTTCGGGGTTTTCCAGCACCAGGTCGACCATCTGGCTGATCGTTTGCGCTTCCAGCGGGATGTCGTGGTCCGGGCAGCGCGGCGTGCCTACCCGCGCATAGAGCAGGCGCAGGTAGTCGTAGATCTCGGTGATGGTGCCCACGGTGGAGCGCGGGTTGTGCGAGGTGGACTTCTGCTCGATGGAGATCGCCGGCGACAGGCCTTCGATGGTGTCGACGTCGGGCTTTTCCATCATCGACAGGAACTGCCGGGCGTAGGCCGACAGCGATTCCACGTAGCGGCGCTGGCCCTCGGCATACAGCGTGTCGAACGCCAGCGACGACTTGCCGGAGCCGGACAGGCCGGTGATCACGATCAGCTTGTCCCGCGGTAGCGTGAGGTCGATGTTCTTCAGGTTGTGGGTACGTGCCCCACGAATCAGGATCTTGTCCACTGCGGCCTCGCTCGGCGGGCATAAACAAGGGAGTATACGGCGCGCTGCCAGTACGCGGCAAAGCGTCGCGCAGATGCCGTCAAGCCGTCGGACTGATAGAATCGCCGCCGGTTCACACGAGGTTAATCCATGCACGACACCCACAACGAGCGCATGAGTGGCAGCGAAACCCGCGCCGCTAGCGGCCTGGCCCTGGTCTTTGCCTTTCGTATGCTGGGCATGTTCATGGTATTGCCGGTGCTGGCCACCTACGGCATGGACCTGGCCGGTGCCACGCCTGCGCTGATCGGCCTGGCCATCGGCGCCTATGGCCTCACCCAGGCCGTGCTGCAGATTCCGTTCGGCATGATCTCCGACCGCATCGGCCGCCGCCCGGTGATTTACCTGGGCTTGGTGATCTTCGCCCTCGGCAGCGTGCTGGCGGCCCAGGCCGACTCGATCTGGGGCGTGATCGCCGGGCGCATCCTGCAAG
The DNA here is from genome assembly GCF_032621715.1 of Pseudomonas sp. zfem004. Lineage (NCBI taxonomy): Bacteria > Pseudomonadati > Pseudomonadota > Gammaproteobacteria > Pseudomonadales > Pseudomonadaceae > Pseudomonas > Pseudomonas sp. zfem004. The sequence goes on from NZ_JAVYJF010000014.1 coordinate 19,671, forward strand.
GTGCCGGGGCCATTTCCGCAGCCGTCATGGCGCTGCTGTCCGACCTCACCCGCGAGCAGCACCGCACCAAGGCCATGGCCATGATCGGCATGAGCATCGGCCTGTCGTTTGCCGTGGCCATGGTCGTCGGGCCGCTGCTGACTCGCGCCTTCGGCCTGTCAGGATTGTTCCTCGCCACTGCAGGACTTGCCCTGGTCGGTATCGCCCTGATCGCCTTCGTCGTGCCCAACACCCACAAGACCCTGCAGCACCGCGAGTCCGGCGTGGCCCGCCAGGCCCTGGGCCCGACCCTGCGCCATCCGGACCTTCTGCGCCTGGACGTGGGCATTTTCGTCCTGCACGCCATCCTCATGGCCAGCTTCGTCGCGCTGCCGCTGGCCTTCGTCGAACGCGGCGGGCTGCCGAAGGAAGAGCACTGGTGGGTGTACCTGACCGCGCTGCTGGTTTCATTTTTTGCAATGATCCCCTTCATCATCTACGGCGAGAAGAAGCGCAAGATGAAACGCGTGCTGCTTGGCGCGGTCAGTGTGTTGCTGCTGGTGGAGCTGTTCTTCTGGCAGTGGGCTGACAACTTGCGCGGACTGGTGATCGGCACCGTGGTATTCTTTACCGCCTTCAACCTGTTGGAGGCATCCTTGCCTTCGCTGGTCAGCAAGGTGTCGCCCGCCGGTGGCAAAGGGACTGCAATGGGTGTGTACTCCACCAGTCAGTTCCTGGGTGCCGCGCTGGGAGGAATCATCGGTGGCTGGTTGTTCCAGCACGGTGGCCTGAGCATGGTGTTTCTCGGTTGCGCGGGGCTGTGTGCCCTGTGGCTGGTCACTGCGTTGCGCATGAACGAGCCGCCTTACGTGACCAGCCTGCGCATGCCACTGACGCCAGAGGCCGTCCGGGAAGCCGGGCTTACCGAGCGCCTGATGGCCGTGCCGGGTGTGACCGACGCCGTGGTGGTGGCAGAAGAAGCCGCCATCTATATCAAACTGGATACGAAAATTTTGGACCGTGCGACCCTCGAGCGTCTGGTAAACCCAGCCTCTTCGGCGTGCGAAGCCTAGGAGAACGTTATGGCCCGTGGGGTTAACAAAGTCATTCTGGTCGGTACCTGCGGTCAGGATCCCGAAGTCCGCTACCTGCCCAACGGTAACGCCGTGACCAACCTGAGCCTGGCCACCAGCGAGCAGTGGACCGACAAGCAGTCCGGCCAGAAGGTCGAGCGCACCGAGTGGCACCGCGTTTCGCTGTTCGGCAAGGTTGCCGAAATCGCCGGCGAGTACCTGCGCAAAGGTTCGCAGGTATACATCGAAGGCAAGCTGCAGACCCGCGAGTGGGAAAAAGACGGCATCAAGCGCTACACCACCGAGATCATCGTCGACATCAACGGCACCATGCAGCTGCTCGGCGGCCGTCCGCAGAACCAGCAGGGTGGCGGCGACCAGTACAACCAGGGTGGTGGCAACAACTACAACCAAGGTGGTGGTAACAACTACAACCAGGGTGGCGGTCAGCAGCAGTACAACCAGGCCCCGCGCCAGCAAGCCCAGCGCCCTCAGCAGGCGCCACAGCGCCCGGCGCCGCAGCAGCCGGCCCCGCAGCCAGCCGCTGACTTCGACAGCTTCGACGACGATATTCCGTTCTGATCGCAAGCGGTCGGCGACACGCCAACTCGAAAAACCCAGGGCCCGTGCCCTGGGTTTTTTTATGGGGCCTTGCGCAGTAACGCAGGCACCGGGTGATGGCATATTGGCGCCAAAAATCTTGGCTTTGGCTGGCGCAACTGGTAGCGTGCGCGCCACGACGCACAGGGTGTGCGCAGGTCATTACAGGGAGCAGCACATGACAGTCGCCAGTACCGTCATCACCGGCATTGAACTCGAGCAATTACTGGACCGCCTCGACGGCGTCCTCCAGGACCACGGCGCGGCCGCGCTGCTGGAGCAGCTTCAGGCCGAGTCGTTGCAAGCCGACTCGATCGGCTCGATCGAGCGCCTGCATGTGCTGTGGGTCAACGCCGGTGACCTCCACGCCGCCACCCGCGTACTCGAGCAAGACGGCCAACGCCTGCTTGAACACTGCGACCCCGCCGCCCGCGCCGAACTGAGCATGTGCCTGCTGCTCAAGCGCCTGCGCCTGGCCAACTACTGCGACGACGAACCGCTGCTGGATCAACTGCTCGACCAAGCCCTGGCCATGGCCCAGGTCACGCCGGACTACGACGTCGAACACTACCGCCGTGCACGTATCTTCGAGCAGCTCGAGCAGCGTTCCCTGGCGCTGGCGCTCAAGGCCATCGATGCCCGCCATGCCCTGACCCTGCTCAACCCCGGGCGTGCCAGCCTGCGCGCCTGGGACCAGGCCGACCGCGCCTGCCGCCGCGCCTGGGCGCTGCACAATCACCAGCAGCAGGCCGAAGCTCGCGAGGCTGCCCTCGAAGCCGTGGCCGCCTTGCGCCAGGCGGGCCCGGACCAAGACATCGACCAGGGCGACTGGACCTGGCTGGGCAATAGCCTGATCGAGCTGATCCCGCTGCGCCTGGCCATGTTCGAGCAACCGGTGATGGCGCTGATCGCCGACCTGTCACTGGCGCAGCGCCGCGAGTGGGAAGTGCGCCTGGCGCGCCTCGCCGCCCGGGCCATGCATGCCCAGGGCGACCTGCCGGGCGCCTTGCGCATCCTGCCGGCAGCGGCCATCGCCCTGGATAGCGATGGCGACAACAGCTTCATTGCCTACGAGCTGCCCTGGTTGGTCGAGGCAGGCGAAATCGAACGGGCAGGGCGGCGCGCCTTCCACGAGATCTACGACCTGCGCGCAGCCGCCGCGCCCGTCGCGGCCCAGGTGGTGGTCGAGCGCCTGCTCGCCCAGGACCCGAGCGTCTGGTGGCCGCTGTGCGTCATGCGCGCCTGTGACAGTGAGGAGGTGCTGGAGCACTTCCTCGCGTGCCTGCCGGCCCTCGACGAGTCGCCAGTGGGGAAGGGCGCGCTGCTCGAGGCGCTGTACGACGATGGCGAGCAGCCCGAACGGCTCGCGCGCCTGTATGCCCTGGCCTTGGCCGACGCCCAGCGCATCGCCCCGCGCCACCCCTGGATCCTGCGCTTGCAGGCCGTGCGCGACCGGCAGGCCGGGCGCATCGACGCCGCCACCGAGCTGGCCCTGCTGCAGGAAGCCTTCGCCAGCGGCCAGCTGGATGACCACCGCAGCAGCTATGCCCTGATTCACGCCACGGCCGAAGCGCAGGGCCTGCTCGCGGCCTTGCACCTGCCAGCGTTCACCCTGGCCAGTGGCTACGACTACTACAACCACAGCGGCAAGCTGTCGGGGCTGGTCGAACACTTCATCGAAACCCTGGCGCCCGAGCAGCAGACAGAAGCCCGGCACTTGTGCGAGATGATCCAGCGCGAGGGCTACGAGCGCGGCCAGGCATGCCTGGAGCGCTACTTCGCCAGCGGCCAGGGGCATCGCGGCGACGGCTGCGCGCACCTGTACTCGATGCTGTGCAACAACCTGGCGATCAACTACCGCTACCTCAAGGGCCAGGAGCGCGTCGAGGCGTCCATCGAACTGCACCAGCGCGGCATCGACGCCAGCCCCTTCGCCGAGCACTACCACGGCCTGCTCAACGCCCAGCTCGCCCTCGACGACCACGCCGCGGTGTGCCAGGCGGCGGAAGCCCTGTGGCACTTCGTCCTGGCCCATGGCTACGGCCGTCACGACCCCGATGGCTACATCGGCAAGGTCGCCAGGGCGCTGTATTTCCTCGACCGCGACCACGAGATCACGATCTGGCTGCAACGCCTGCTCGACTGGCAGGCCGAGCAGGAAATCACCGATCAGCAAGTGGATTACGACGGCCTGCGCTGCCGAATGAAAGTAGCCCTGCACCTGGCCCCCACTCAGCCGGACGCCGCGCTGGCGCTGTGGCAGCGCTATGAGGCGATCATCCTTGGCCACAACGACACGCTGCTGACCTGGGATGCCGGTGACCTGTTCAAGAACCTCGGCCGCAAGGATGAAGCCATCGCCCGCTACACCGCGGCGCTGGCCCTGTGTGCCGGCAGCGAGGCGCCCCACGACGTGGCCAACGCCGCCACCCTGCGCGAGATCATCGACGAGATGCAGCAGGTGCCGGTGCAGGCGCCTGCGGCCAAGCGCTGGTGGCAAGTGTGGAAATGATCGCCACCCCACGCGCCGGCGCCTATGCGCCACGCAACCTGCTCAACGCCGAAGCGCTCAAGCGCCGCATCGAGCAACGCAGCCAGGCCAGGGGCGACGAAGCGCCGGTGCGCAGCTGGCTGCTCAACCATTTCTACCGCCATCTGGTCGGCAACTTCGAACCGGTGCAAAGGGTGCTCAGCCTCGAGCAGGCTGCGACCCTGCTGCAAGGCCAGGCGGTACCGGCCTGGGTCGGCCGCCACCTGGAACAGGCGGCCAAGGCGGACGACGCCGTGACACTCGCCTGGCTCGACCCGGAACACCCTGCGGTGCTGGAGCAGGAAGCGATGCTGGTGGAGTTCCTCGCCGCGCGCAAAGGCACGGCGCTGGACGGCAAGCTCGAACGCATCAACTGCCCGCAGGCCCTGGCGCTGTGGCACCAGGAGCACGCCCGCATGGCCGCGCGCCAGGCCCAAGGCTGGCGCCAGAGCCGGCCGGAGGCCGTGCGCCAGGTGGTCGAATGCGCCGAGCACACGCTGGTCGAGCTGCTGCCGGACGGCCCGCACCTGCGTGAAGAAATGGCCTTCGAAAGCTACGTGATGCGCCACTGCCTCGGCCAGTTCGCCGACCGTCGCGCCCTGCACGGTGGCTACGGCGAAAGCTACGCCGAGGCCGTGGAAGCCGGGCGCATGCGCATCTTCAGCCTGCGCGATGGCCAGGGCCAGCCGCACATCACCATCAGCCTGCTGGTGATGGCCGACGGCAGCCTGCGCCTCGACCAGCTCAAGGGCAAACAGAACCGCCCGCCGGTCGCCCGCTACCTGGACGACGTGCTCAGGTGCCTGGATGCCCTGGGCACCGACCGGCAAACGCCGGCGGATTGCCTGGCCATCGGTGTGGTGCGCTGTGACGCGGGCTGGTGCCGGCTGGAAGCGGTGACCGACCCCGCCACCCAGGCGCGGCTGATCGCCCAGCACCCACAGTTGTTCGACCGTTTCGCCGCACCCTCGGCGCTGGTGGAATGGCTGGTGGCGGCGCGTCAGCCCGAACAGTTGCGGGCAACGCCACCGCGTACCGCCACGTTGCGCTACGCCCTGCGCCACCTGCTTGGCCAGCCTGCACACGACGGCCCGGTCTACGCCACCGAGGCCGTGACCTGGCCCGGCATGACCGCGGCCATGGCCGCCGGCATCGCCGATTGGCTATCCACCCACCGCTGAGGCTATTGCGATGTTGATCTTCCTGGGCATGCTGGTCGCCACCTGGCTCCTTGCACGCTGGCTGCGCCCGCGCGCGCCGGATTTCGAACTGTTCAGCCCCCGCAGGCACCTTGCGCTGGCGCTGGCGAGCCCCATGGCAGAGGCCATGCAGGTGGACGGCTTCTACGACAAGCACTGCACGAGCTTCACCCAAAGTGCCCAGGACTTCCTGCGCATACCCTTGCTGCATATCGCCGGCCTGCAAGGCAGCGCCAGCGACGAAGAGATCCAGCGCTACTTCGCCACGGACTTCGAGCGCCAGTGGTTCCGCCTCGACCTGCTCAACCTGCAACCGACCGACGACCCGCGTGCCTCGCTGGCCTTCGCCTGCCTGCGCTGCGCCTTTCTCGTGCGCTGCGCCCTGTTGCTGGGATGGCTGGCGCCCGACATTGGCTGGCGTGTGCTGCTGCTCAACGCCCAGCGCGCCCAGGACTGTTTCGATGGCTGGGCGGATTTCGGCGCGGCCTACCTTGCCGGACGTCGGCAATGGGTCGGGGCCTTTCGCGCCGATTCGCTGGGTCTTTTTGACGAGCAGCGGCTACAGGCATTGCTGGCGCCCGAGGGGCGTTGGGCCGGGCTGCCGTGGCGCGAAGTGCCAGCGTTGAGTCCGGAACTTCAGCCGGCGTGAGCGTATACATTTTGTTGCAAGATATTGGAATTTTCGATGTGGGAAAGCTCTGTAACCCCATACAAGTAATTGAATTTCGAGTGCGTCACTGATTACTGTGACGGCCCTTCAATGATGTCTGGTTTTGGCTCTAACATGTGTTGTTGCTTATATGTGTGAAAAATAAGTTAAACAATTGAGTGTTGTTTCGAATAATCAGCTTACAACTTTCCCGTGTGGGTCAGGGTATATATGATCGCCATCAGGGAAACCCCTAGAGGCCCGATGTTCCTGCCTTTGCTATCCATTTGAGTGGTTGCAAAGTGCTATTGATAGCATTAGGCTATTCAACCGTTTGATCGACTGCCCGCCGGATTGTGGGCTGAATGAATAGAACTTCCAGATCGACAAATCCTGAACGTCAGTTCCAGGATCGAGGGCGAGGTTCTAACTGTGAGAAATGGATGTCCTACTCTTCGAAGCTGGCCGCGCGCTATCTTGAACTTGGCAAGAATGCTGTCTCCCCCGGCTCTTTCGGCGGTGAAGACGTGCGTTTTTCCAGCGAGTTCGAAGCCCTCGAAAACGAGCTGACGCGCGCCCAGTCGATCCACGCCAGCGGCCAGGTGGACTGGCTGAAAATCCTCGAGAACAGCGAAGCGCTATTGCGCGACCAGTCCAAGGATCTGCGCGTGGCTTCCTGGTTCACCTGGGCCCTGTTCCAGCGCGAGTCCTACGCCGGCTTGCTGGCCGGCATCAGCGTGCTGCGCGAGCTGTGCGAGCAGCATTGGGACGACGTCCACCCCGCCAAACCCCGTACCCGTTCCGCCGCCATCGGCTGGCTGGTGCCGCGCCTCGAACAGGCGCTGGGTGCCGACATCGCCATCAAGGAGCAGTTGCCGCTGTTCCAGCAGATGGTCGAGCAGCTAAGCGGCCTGGAAGCGGCGCTGTCCGCCCGGCTGGGGGACGACGCGCCGCTGCTGCTGCCGATCTGCCGCGCACTCAAGGGCCAGGTCCAGCGCTCCGCCGACAACGAACCGCAACCCGGCGCAGTCGGCGCCATCGTCGCCCAGGTCAAGCAGGCCGCCACCCAGCTGTTCACCCCCGGCGAGCCGGTGGAAAACGAAAAGGACGCCAACAAGGCCCTGCGCGCCCAGCAAGAGCAGGGCCGGCAGCTGTGCGTCTGGTGGCAGCGCCAGAAAGCCACCGACCTGCGCGCCCTGCGCCTGAACCGCACGCTGCTGTGGTTGCCCATCGAAGCGATGCCCGAGCGCAACGCCGAGAACGTCACCGCCCTGCGCGGCCTGCCCGCCGACAAGCTCAAGAGTTACAAGGACCGCTTCGAGCAGGGCAACTACGCCGACCTCTTGGTAGAGCTGGAAAACAGCGTGGCCAAGGCCCCGTTCTGGTTCGATGGCCAGCGCCTGGTGTGGGAGTGCTGCCAGGCCCTCAACGTCGAAGCCGGCATGCGCGAAGTTGAGATGAACTTCGCCTCGCTGCTGCAGCGCCTGCCCAGCGTCATCGAGCTCAAGTTCCACGACGGCACCCCGTTCGCCGACCCCGAGACCCGCGCCTGGGTCGCCGCCCAGGTCACCCCCCACCTGCAAACCGCCGCGGCCCAGCCAGTGGTCGAGCCCGGCGTGCGCCAGGCCCCCTGGGACGAGGCCCTGGAGGCGAGCCTGCCGATCCTGCGCAAGGACGGCCTCAAGAGCGCGGTGCAACACCTCAAGCAGCAGATGCAGGGCGCCCACGGCGGGCGCGAGCGCTTTTTCTGGCAACTGAGCCAGGCGCGCCTCTGCTACACGGCCAAGAAATACGAACTGGCCAAGACCCAACTGGAAGCCCTCGACGAGCAACTGCGCCAATCCGGCCTGGATGCCTGGGAGCCAGACCTGTCGTTGCAGGTACTGCATCTGTTGCACACCTGCTGCGAGCTGCTGCCGCAGAACCATGTGGTGCGCGAACGCAAGGACGAGATCTACCGCAGGCTGTGCCACCTCGATCTCGAAGTCGTACTCGAATAGGCCCAAGGGCCATAACCCTCAAGGAGAAAACCAATGGCCAAAGAAGGCTCGGTAGCCCCCAAGGAACGCATCAACGTTACCTTCAAACCCGCCACCGGCGGTGCTCAGGAAGAGATCGAACTGCCGTTGAAACTGCTGGCGATCGGTGACTACACCCTGCGTGCCGACGATCGCAAGATCGAAGACCGCAAGCCGATCAGCATCGACAAGATGAACTTCGACGAAGTGCTGGCCAAGCAGGAACTGAGCATGACCCTGGCTGTGCCGAACCGCCTGCAGGAAGGCGCCGAAGGCGACGAGCTGGCGGTGAGCCTGCGGGTCAACACCATGAAGGACTTCAACCCGGCCAGCCTGGTCGAGCAAGTCCCTGAGCTGAAGAAGCTGATGGAACTGCGTGAAGCCCTGGTTGCCCTGAAAGGCCCGCTGGGCAACGCCCCGGCCTTCCGCAAGGCCATCGAGGGCGTGCTGGCCGACAACGAGTCCCGCGAGCGCGTGCTCGGCGAGCTGGGCCTGAACGCTCAGCCGGACGCCTGATCCCCCTAGTCAAGGAAGCCTAATTGCCATGAGCACCGCAGCAGAGCAACAGAGCGCCGAGAACAGCGAATTCAGCATTCTCGACAGCATCATCGCCGAAACCCGCCTGACCCCGGATGACGAAGCCTACGACATCGCCAAGCGCGGCGTGTCGGCCTTCATCGAAGAACTGCTCAAGCCGCAGAACGACGGCGAGCCGGTCAAGAAAGCGCTGGTCGACCGCATGATCGCCGAGATCGATGCCAAACTCAGCCGCCAGATGGACGAGATCCTGCACCACCCGGACTTCCAGTCCATGGAGTCCGCCTGGCGCGGCCTGCAGTTGCTGGTCGACCGCACCAACTTCCGCGAAAACATCAAGATCGAGATCCTCAACGTCTCCAAGCAGGACCTGCTGGACGACTTCGAAGATTCGCCGGAAGTCATGCAGGCTGGCCTGTACAAGCACATCTACACCGCTGAATACGGCCAGTTCGGTGGCCAGCCGGTCGGCGCGGTCATCGCCAACTACTACCTGTCGCCGAGCTCGCCCGACGTCAAGCTGATGCAGTACGTCTCCAGCGTCGCCTGCATGTCCCACGCGCCGTTCATCGCCGCGGCCGGCCCGAAATTCTTCGGCCTCGAAAGCTTCACCGGCCTGCCGGACCTGAAGGACCTGAAAGATCACTTCGAAGGCCCGCAGTTCACCAAGTGGCAGAGCTTCCGCGAGTCCGAGGACGCGCGCTACATCGGCCTGACCGTGCCGCGTTTCCTGCTGCGCAACCCGTACGACCCGGAAGAGAACCCGGTCAAGTCGTTCGTCTACAAGGAAACCGTGGCCAACAGCCACGAGCACTACCTGTGGGGCAACACCGCCTACGCCTTCGGCACCAAGCTGACCGACAGCTTCGCCAAGTTCCGCTGGTGCCCGAACATCATCGGCCCGCAGAGCGGTGGCGCGGTGGAAGACCTGCCGCTGCACCACTTCGAGAGCATGGGCGAGATCGAGACCAAGATCCCGACCGAAGTGCTGGTCTCCGACCGTCGTGAATACGAGCTGGCCGAAGAGGGCTTCATCGCCCTGACCATGCGCAAGGGCAGCGACAACGCGGCGTTCTTCTCGGCCAACTCGGCACAGAAACCGAAGTTCTTCGGCATCAGCGCCGAAGGCAAGACTGCCGAGCTGAACTACAAGCTGGGCACCCAGCTGCCGTACATGATGATCGTCAACCGCCTGGCCCACTACATCAAGGTCCTGCAGCGCGAGCAGCTGGGCTCCTGGAAGGAACGCACCGACCTGGAGCTGGAACTGAACAAGTGGATCCGCCAGTACGTGGCCGACCAGGAAAACCCGAGCGCCGAAGTGCGTGGCCGTCGTCCGCTGCGCGCCGCCCAGGTGATCGTCAGCGACGTGGAAGGTGAGCCGGGCTGGTACCGCGTCAGCCTGAACGTGCGTCCGCACTTCAAGTACATGGGCGCCGACTTCACCCTGTCGCTGGTCGGCAAGCTGGACAAGGAGTAAGCGTCGATGGGCAATGGTTACGGAAGCCTGTTCGAGCGCCTGAGCGGCGAAGCCGACCAGCGCGCCAGCTGGCGGCGTGAAGACGCCGCCATGGCTTCCGTGGCCGCTCATCTGGCGAAGATGCTCAGCACCCGGGCCGGCAGCGTGCAGACGCTCGCCGACTACGGGCTGCCCGACCTCAACGACATGCGCCTGAGCCTGCACGACGCGCTCAGCCAGGCACGCCGGGCCATCGAGTACTTCATCGAAGCCTACGAACCACGCATGTCCGATGTCCGGGTGGTGTCCCGCCCGCGTGATCACGATCAGCTCAAGCTGGCTTTCAGCATCGAAGGCCAGCTTGAGGTGGACGGAATCAAGCGCCAGGTCAGTTTTGCCGCGCGCCTGGATGGCAGCGGGCAAGTCAGAGTCAGTCAAGGAGACGAGTGATGTTGCGCCTCCCATAGCCTGAGTTTTCCCCAACCCTTGCGCGGCAAACGGTCGGCCCTGTGGCCCGGCCCCGCGCCTGCGCAGTACCGGCCACTGGCGGTACCCGAGAGCTGAATTCAGGCGGAACGACGGATGTCCTTCAATTACTACTACCAAAGCGAGCTGACGGCACTGCGCCAGCTGGGGCGGCGTTTTGCCGAACGCAGCCCGGCGCTGGCGCCGTACCTCGGCCAGGCCGGGCGCGACCCGGACGTCGAGCGCCTGCTTGAAGGTTTTGCCTTCCTCACCGGCCGCCTGCGGCAGAAGCTCGACGACGAACTGCCCGAGCTGACCCACTCGCTGATGCACCTGCTGTGGCCGAACTACATGCGCCCGCTGCCGGCCTTCAGCATCCTGCAGTTCGACCCCCTGCGCCAGGCCGGCCCGGCGCTGCGGGTCGAGCGTGACACCCCGGTGGAAGGCCGGCCGATCGAGGGCGTCAGTTGCCGCTTTCGTACCTGCTACCCCACCGAAGTCCTGCCCCTGCGCCTGAGCGCGCTGAACTACTCGCTCAACGGCCAGGGCGCGCTGCTCAGCCTGCGCCTGGACATGAACTGCGACGGCAACCTGGGCGACGTCAAGCTCAGCAAGCTGCGCCTGCACCTGGCCGGCGAGCGCTACATCAGCCAGATGCTCTACCTGAGCCTGCTGCGCGGCCTGGCCGGCATCGAGCTGATGCCGCTGGACAGCCACGGCAAACCGATGGTCAACGCCAAGGGCGAGCCGCTGCTACTGCGCGCACCGGCGGCCAAGGTGCACCCGGTGGGCTTCGCCGAGGAAGAGGCGCTGATTCCCTACCCGCTGAACACCTTCCGCGGCTACCGCTTCCTGCAGGAGTACTTCGCCTTCCAGGACAAGTTCCTGTTCGTCGACGTGACTGGCCTGGACGTACTGCAGAGCCTGCCCGAGGAAACCCTCAAGCAGGTGCATGGCATCGAGCTGCGCTTCGACATCCGCCAGGGCGAGGCCCAGCGCCTGCGCCCGACCCTGGACAACGTCAAGCTGTACTGCACGCCGATCGCCAACCTGTTCAAGCACGATGCCCTGCCTATCCGTCTGGATGGCAAGCAGGATGAATACCTGCTGCTGCCGGCCGAGCTCGACCCCGAGCACTGCGGGGTGTTCTCGGTCGACGGCGTGACCGGCTGGAGCCCCGGCGGCCTCGGCTACCAGAGCTACGTGCCCTTCGAATCGTTCGAGCACGACGCCAGCTTCGACGTGCCGGAGAACCGCTCGCACTACAGCATCCGCCAGCGCTCCTCACTGCTGCATGACGGCCTCGACACCTACCTGAGCTTCGGCGTGCACCAGGCCGAATCCCACGAAACGCTGTCGATCGAGCTCACCTGCACCAACCAGAACCTGCCGCGGCGTCTGAAGCTCGGCGACATCTGCATGCTCAGCGAAGAGACCCCCGAGTTCCTCACCTTCCGCAACATCACCCCGGTCACCGCCAGCTACGCGCCGCCGCTGAACCGCGACTTCCTGTGGAAGCTGATCAGCAACATGTCGCTGAACTACCTGTCGCTGGCCGACGTGGATGCACTCAAGGTGATCCTCGAAACCTACGACCTGCCGCGCTACTACGACCAGCACGCGGAAAAGGTCAGCCGCCGCCTGCTCGGCGGGCTCAAGGCGATCCGCCACCAGCACGTCGACCGCCTGCACCGGGGCCTGCCGCTGCGCGGCCTGCGCACCGAACTGACAATCGACCCGGAGGGCTACATCGGCGAGGGCGATCTGTTCGTCTTCGCCTCGGTGCTCAATGAATTCTTCGCACTCTACGCCAGCCTCAACTCGTACCACGAGCTGCGGGTGAAAAGCACACAGGGGGAGGTGTACCAATGGACACCACGCATGGGCCTGCAACCGCTGCTGTAAGCCGGCTGAGCCGGAGCATCCGCGAGTACTCGCTGTTCCAGGCCGTGCTGCTGGTGATGGAACAGCTGCGCGAGGCGTACCCGTACCTGGAAGACGAAGAGCTCTACGACCTGGTCGAGTTCCAGGCCAACCCCAGCCTCGGTTTCCCCGGCAGCGACGTCGACCGCATCGAGTTCTTCCGCGAGCACGGCCAGCTGCGCGCGCGCATGCGCTTCAACCTGATCGGCCTGGTCGGCTCCAGCTCGCCGCTGCCGGCGTTCTATGGCGAACAGGCGCTGGGCGACAACGAGGACGGAAACCCCACGCGGATGTTCCTCGACCTGTTCCACCACCGCCTGCACCGCCTGATGCTGCCGATCTGGCGCAAGTACCGCTACCGCGCCAGCTTCGAGAGCGGCGCGCTGGACGGCTTCTCGTCGCACCTGTTCGCCCTGATCGGCCTGGGCGGCGACCAGATCCGCCAGGCCAAGGAGCTGAACTGGAAACGCCTGCTGCCGTACCTGGGCGTGCTCAGCCTGCGCGCCCACTCGGCGGCGCTGATCGAGGCCGTGCTGCGTTACTACTTCAAGCACGCCGACCTGGTGATCGAGCAATGCCTGGAACGGCGCGTCGACATCCTCGAAGAGCAGTGCAACCGCCTGGGGCTGGCCAACAGCCTGCTGGGCGAGGACGCCGTGCTGGGCGAGCGCGTGCGGGATCGCAGCGGCAAGTTCCGCATCCACATCACCCAGCTGGACTGGCAGCGCTTTCACGAATTCCTGCCGATCGGTTTCGGCTACCAGCCGCTGTGCGCGCTGACTCGCTTCACCCTGCGCGACCCGCTGGACTACGACATCCGCCTGGAGTTGCGCCGTGAAGAGATCCGCGAGCTGCGCATCGGCGAACAGAACGTCTGCCACCTGGGCTGGACCAGCTGGCTGGGTCGCGAACGCGCCGATGGCGTGGTGACCCTGGGAAGCAAAATTCATTAAGGACCAATGGCCATGATCAACGTAGACCTGCAACAACTCGTCCAGGCCCTGGACGCCGACAGCCGCCGCGACCTTGAGCGTTCCGCCGAGCGCTGCGTCGCCCGTGGCGGCAGCAAGATCCTCATCGAGGACCTGCTGCTGGGCCTGCTCGAGCGCCCCGACAGCCTGTTGCAGCGTGCGCTGCAGGACGCCGCGATCGATACCGGCGCGTTCAGCGCCGCGCTGCAACCCAATGTCGAGCACAGCGCCACCCGCAACCCGGTGTTCGCCCCGGAGCTGGTGCAGTGGTTGCAGGACGCATTGTTGGTCTCCAACCTCGAGCTGGGCCAGAGCCAGGTCGACCAGGCCGCGCTGATCCTCGGCCTGCTGCGCAACCCGCTGCGTTACGCCGGCAGCCGCTACCACAAGCTGCTCGGCGGCCTGGATATCGAACGCCTCAAGGGCTACGCCCTGGCCCAGCAACCGGCCGCTCCCAAGGCCCCCGGCGCGCCCCAGGGCGAATCGATGCTGCAGCGTTTCACCCACAACCTCACCCAGCAGGCCCGTGACGGCAAGCTCGACCCGGTACTGTGCCGCGACGCGTCGATCCGCCAGATGATCGATATCCTCGCTCGCCGGCGTAAGAACAACCCGATCGTGGTCGGCGAAGCCGGCGTGGGCAAGACCGCCGTGGTCGAAGGCCTGGCCGCGCGCATCGTCGCCGGCGAAGTGCCGCCGGCCCTGCAAGGGGTCGACCTGCTGGCGCTGGACATGGGCCTGTTGCAGGCTGGCGCCAGCGTCAAGGGCGAGTTCGAGCGCCGCCTCAAGGGCGTGATCGACGAGGTCAAGGCCGCGCCGCGCCCAGTGATCCTGTTCATCGACGAAGCCCACACCCTGATCGGCGCCGGCGGTAACGCCGGTGGCTCCGACGCCGCCAACCTGCTCAAGCCGGCGCTGGCGCGTGGTGAGCTGCGCACCATCGCCGCCACCACCTGGGCCGAGTACAAGAAGTACTTCGAGAAAGACCCGGCCCTGGCCCGTCGCTTCCAGCCGGTGCAACTGCTCGAGCCCACCGTGGGCGAAGCGGTGACCATCCTGCGTGGCCTGGCCCAGCTGTACGAGAAGAGCCACGGCATCTACCTGCGCGACGACGCCGTGGTCGCCGCCGCCGAACTGTCGGCGCGCTACCTGACCGGCCGGCAGTTGCCGGACAAGGCCGTCGATGTGCTCGACACCGCCTGCGCCCGGGTGCGCATCAGCCTGGCTGCCGCCCCCGACAGCCTCGAGCGCCTGCGCGCCGAACTGGCCGAGGGCGAGCGCCAGCGCAACGCCCTGCGCCGCGACGCCGAGGCGGGCCTGGCCATCGACCACGAGGCCTTCGCCGCCCTCGAGCAGCGCCTGGACGAGGCCCACGACCAAGAGATCGAACTGGCCGCCCGCTGGGCCCGTCAGCGCGAGCTGGCCGAGCAGGTCCTGGAGCTGCGCCAGCAGGTGGCCAACGCCGCCGTCGCACCGGCCGCGCCAGCCGAAGGCGAGGAGGGCGAGCCCGTCGTCGAAGGTGAAAGCCGCGAACAACTGCAACAACGCCTGGCCGAGACCCATCAGGCCCTGCTCGACGCCCAGGCCGAAGAGCGCCTGGTCAGCGCCGAAGTGTGCCCGCGCCTGGTGGCCGAAGTGATCAGCGCCTGGACCGGCGTGCCGCTGAGCCAGCTGGCCCGCGAGCACAACGCCAAGGTGATCACCTTCGCCGACGACCTGCGCGCCCGCATCCGTGGCCAGGAGCAGGCCGTGCATGCGCTCAACCGCTCCATGCGCGCCACCGCCGCCGGCCTGAACAAGCCCGACGCACCGGTGGGCGTGTTCCTGCTGGTCGGCCCCAGCGGCGTCGGCAAGACCGAGACCGCGCTGGCGCTGGCCGACCTGCTGTACGGCGGCGACCGCTTCATCACCACCATCAACATGTCCGAGTTCCAGGAGAAGCACACCGTCTCGCGCCTGATCGGCGCGCCGCCCGGCTACGTCGGTTACGGCGAGGGCGGCATGCTCACCGAGGCGGTGCGCCAGAAGCCGTATTCGGTGGTGCTGCTGGACGAGGTGGAGAAGGCCGACCCGGACGTGCTCAACCTGTTCTACCAGATCTTCGACAAGGGCGTGGCCAACGACGGTGAAGGCCGCCAGATCGACTTCCGCAACACGCTGATCCTGATGACCTCCAACCTGGCCAGCGACCAGATCAGCGCCCTGTGCGAAAACGGCGAGCGCCCCGACGCCGAGCTGCTCGAACAGCACATCCGCCCGGCGCTCAGCCGCCACTTCAAGCCGGCGCTGCTGGCGCGCATGCGCGTGGTGCCCTACTACCCGGTGGGCGGCCCGGTGCTGCGCGAGCTGATCGAGATCAAGCTGGGCCGTCTGGGCGAGCGTTTGCAGCGTCGGCAACTGGGGTTCAGCCATTGCCAGGCGCTGGTCGACCACCTGGCCGAGCGCTGCAGCCAGAGCGAAGCCGGCGCGCGCCTGATCGACCACCTGATCGACACCCATGTGCTGCCCAAGGTCGCCGACCGCCTGCTCGACGCCATGGCCAGCGGCGAGGCGATCAGCCGCGTGCACGCCACCCTCGACGGGGATGCCGGCGTGACCTGCGAGTTCGCCTGAGGTGGGGGTGATGTTCACGCACGTGCCACAACCGCTGGCCTACGCCGAGGCGCTGCTGGGCACCTTCACCGAGCTGGCGCGGGCAACGGACGAACAAGGCCTGCTGCAGGCGCTGGTGCCGGCGGTGGCCGAGCTCAGCGGCTGCCCGCTGGTGCAGGTCTACCTGCTCGACCCGACCCACACCCGGCTCGGGCTCGCAGCCGCCTGGCTCGACGGGCGGCTGCTGGCGCGCGACTGCTCCAGCCTGCCGGCCGACTACAACGGCGAGCAGCTGTTGCAGTTCGCCCTGTGCCAGAACCGCGTGGTGAACATCAGCGACCTTTCCGCGAGCCTCTTCGACACCAGCTTCCTGCCCAGCCAGGCCACGCCCTGGCAGGCACTGCTGGCGGTGCCCCTGCTGACCGCGCAACAGCGGGTGGCCGGGGTGCTGTTGTGCGTGAACCGCGTGCGTGGCGGGCTTGAAGCCTTCGCCGACTCCCTCGGCCAGCTCGGCAGCTTCACCATGGGCCAGCTGCAACTGCTGCGTCGTCTGCACCAGCCCGGGCCACAGCCCCAGGCGAGCGGCCGCGCCCCGGTGGCTGCCAGCAGCTACGGCCTGATCGGGCAGAGCCCGGCCATGCGCCAGACCTGCCAGATGATCAGCAAGGTCCTGCACAGCCCCTACACCGTGCTGCTGCGCGGCGAGACCGGCACCGGCAAGGAACTGGTGGCCCGCGCCATCCACGACTACGGCCCGCGCCGCTCCGGCGCGCTGGTGGTACAGAACTGCGCTGCCTTCCCCGAGAGCCTGCTGGAGAGCGAACTGTTCGGCTACCGCAAAGGCGCCTTCACCGGCGCCGACCGCGACCGCCCGGGGCTGTTCGATGCCGCCAACGGCGGCACCCTGCTGCTCGACGAGATCGGCGACATGCCCCTGGCCCTGCAGGCCAAGCTGCTGCGCGTGCTGCAAGAGGGCGAGATCCGCCCGCTGGGCGCCAACGCCACCCACAAGATCGACGTGCGCATCATCGCCGCCACCCACCGCGACCTGGCGCAGATGGTCGCCGACGGCCTGTTCCGCGAAGACCTCTACTACCGCCTGGCGCAGTTCCCCATCGAGCTGCCGCCGCTGCGCCAGCGCGTCGGCGATGTCATCACCCTGGCCCGGCACTTCTGCGACAAGGCCTGCACTTTCCTGCAGCGCAGCCCGGTGGGCTGGACCCAGGCCGCCCTCGATCACCTCGAAAGCTACGCCTTCCCCGGCAACGTACGCGAGCTCAAGGGCCTGGTGGAGCGCGCGGTGCTCTTGTGCGAAGGCGACGCGCTGGAGGTCGGCCACTTCTCGCTGAACCTGGCCGAACCGCCACCCGAAGACAACGAGCTGAACCTGCGCGAGCGCCTCGAGAAGGTCGAGCGCAGCCTGCTGCTCGACTGCCTGCGCAAGCACGACGGCAACCAGACCCTGGCCGCCCGCGAACTCGGGCTGCCGCGGCGCACCCTGCTGTACCGGCTGGGGCGCCTGAACATCCAGATCGGCGATTGCGAGGGCTGACCGGCATGACCCCGACACTCACTCCCTTTACCCCAGGCGCACCCGTAACGGTGCCTGCCTCATCCGCACATGGAGCCGCCCCCATGCTTCACCGTTACTGCCGGGCCACCTTGCTGGCCCTGCTCACCGCGTTCGCCCTGGCCGGTTGCGCCGGCAACTACAAGTTCGACGACGACAGCTACCGCCCCCTGGGAGACCCCCAGGCCCTCAACCGTGACAACTGAGCGCAAGGAGCCCTGACCATGGAACTGGTTTTCGAACTGCTCGACAAACGCCAGCACGGCCGCACCGACTCGCCGAACAAGACCTTCGGCCGCGCCGGTGGCGAGATCGGCCGGGCCAAGGATTGCCACTGGTGCATCGAGGACGACAAACGTCACCTGTCCAGCCATCACGCCCAGGTCACCTACCAGAACGGCGCGTTCTTCCTCACCGACACCAGCAGCAATGGCATCCGCCTGGCCAGCAGCGGTGCCCAGCTGCGCAAGGGCGAGCTGTACCGCATCGAGCAAGGCGCGATTTACCGCATGGGTGACATCGAAGTGCGCGCGCGCCTGATCGACAGCGAGGCCGGCTACGACGTCGGCCTGGGCATGCCGGGCGGCAATATCATCCCCGACGACGCCTTCCTCGAACTCGACCCCATCAGCGCCATGGACCATGAAGAAACGCGCCTGCAACCGATGGACGAGCTGGCCGCCCTGGCCATGCCCGAGCCGCCGGCGCGCCAGCGTGCCGACTACGCGCAGATCGACCAGGAAAGCTTGATCGTGCCGACCCTGGTACCGGCGGTGGTGCCAGAGCCTGCACCTGTGCCGGCCCCGCGCGAACGCCGCGACGACGCCTTCTGGAAGCGCTTCGGCGCGGCCCTGGGCGTCGACCTGGACAACCTCGACGAGCAGGCCCGCGAAGACCTCGCGGTGCAGGCCGCCGGGCTGCTGCGCCATAGCGTCGCCGGGCTGCAACAGAGCCTGCGCACCCGCAGCGAGCTGAAAAACGAACTGCGCCTGTCGCTGACCACCCCGCAAAGCGCCAGCCGCAACCCGATCAAGGCGCCGCTGGAAGCCGACCAGGTGCTCGGCGACCTGCTCAAGCCGCGCCGTGGCGGCCAGCTGTCTGCCGAGCAGGCGGTGGCCCAGGCCTTCCGCGACCTCCAGGCGCACCAGGTGGCCATGCTCGGCGCCAGCCGCCAGGCCCTGCGCAGCACCCTGGAGCACTTCGCCCCGGAGCAGCTGGCGCTGCAATTCGAGCGTCAGGGCCGCCGCGGGCTGTTCGGTAGCCGCTGGAAGGCCTACGTGCGCTACCACCAGGCCCTGGTGGGCAACGAAGACTGGAGCGAGCGCCTGCTGACCAAGGACTTCGCCCGCACTTACGAAGAGCAGGTCCGCCTGATCGCTTCGCTCAATCACGACCCGCAAGGATAACCCCCATGACTCGCATCACCCGCACGATGCTCAGGGCGACGTGGGCCCTGGCCACCCTGTCCTGGCTGGCCGGCTGCAGCGCCCTGTCGCCGTACTCGCACATGACCAAGCTCGACCTCACCCTGACCGCCACCGACCAGCTCAACCTGGACATCAACGGCCGGCCGTCGCCGGTGGTGGTGCGCCTGTACGAGCTCAAGCACCCGGTGGCCTTCGAGAGCACCGATTTCTTCACCCTCTACCAGAGCCCGAAAGAAGCCCTGTCCCAGGACATGGTGGCCACCGAGGAGCACGAACTGCGTCCCGGCGAAACCCTGAGCCTGAAGCTCAGCATCAACCCCGACAGCCGCTTCGTCGGCGTCATGGCCGCCTACCGCGACCTCGACCAGGCGCAGTGGCGCCGGGTGCAGGCCATTCGTGCCGGCGAGCGGGTCACCGCCAACCTCTACCTCGACCAGGCCGGCATCCACAACGGAGTGCCGGCCGTGGCCCAAGCGGGTGATCAGCGATGAACGTGCACAAGGTAGTCTGGCAGGAGGGGATGCTGCTGCGTCCCCAGCATTTCCAGCACAACGACCGTTACTACGACAGCCAGATGAAGACCCGCACCCAGTTGCTGGGCACCTACACCTACGGCTTCATCAACCTGGAAATCGACCTGCAGTTCCTCAACATGGGCAAGCTGGTGATCAGCCGCGCCGCCGGCATCCTGCCCGACGGCAGCCTGTTCGAGCTCGACGGCAGCAGCGAGCCGCTGGCCCTCGACGTGCCGCCGAACACCGGTGCCACGCCGATCTTCATGGCCCTGCCGCTGGTCACCGGCAACCACATCGAGGCGCGCCGTCCCGAGCAGTCCGACGTGCTGACCCGCTACACCACCTACGAGGTGGAGGTGTCCGACTCCAACGCCGGCGACGACAACAGCAGCCAGATCAACTGCGCGCGCCCGGACTTCCGCCTGCTGCTCGGCGAGCAGCAAACCGACCAGGCCTACGTCAAGCTCAAGGTCTGCGAGATCCTCGACACCTCGCCCGACGGTGTCATCAGCCTCGACCCGAACTTCGTGCCCACCTACATCCGCACCCACGCCTCGGTGTACCTGCTGTCGTGCCTCAAAGAGGTGATCAGCATGCTGGCGCTGCGTGGCGACACCCTGGCCGAGCGCATCCGCTCCAACGGCAAGGTCGGTGGCGCCGAGGTCGGCGACTTCATGATGCTGCAGCTGATCAACCGCACCGAAATGCTCCTGCGTCACTACCTGAGCCTGGAGCAGGTGCACCCCGAAGAGCTGTACCGCACCTTCCTGATCATGCTCGGCGACCTGTCGACCTTCTCCAGCGACACCAAGCGCCCGCGCCTGGACGCCCGCTACCAGCACAGCGACCAGGGCGCGAGCTTCCGCAAGCTGATGGAGTCGATCCGCCAGGTGCTGTCGATGGTGCTCGAACAGCACGCCATCGAGCTGGAACTGCAACAGCGCCAGTACGGCATCCTGGTGTCGCCGCTGCACGACCCGGGCCTGCTCACCACCGCCTCGTTCGTGCTGGCCGCCAGCGCCAACTGCGAGTCCGAGGAGCTGCGCCAGCGCCTGCCGTCGCACCTCAAGGTCGGCCCGGTGGAGCGCATCCGCCAGCTGGTCAACCTGCACCTGCCCGGGCTCAAGGTCAAACCGCTGCCGGTGGCGCCGCGGCAGATCCCGTTCCACGCCAACAAGACCTATTTCATCGTCGAACTCGACGCCGAAGATCGCAAGAAGATGGACGGTTCCGGTGGCTTCGCCTTCCACGTCACCAGTGAGTTCTCCGATCTCGAACTGAAATTCTGGGCCATCAGGAACTGAGCATGAGCAAGGACATGGATACCCCTCAGGACGACAAGACCGTCCTGTTCAACCAGGATGGCTCGGCACCGCAAGGGCAGGCCCTGACCGCCCTGGGCAGCTCGGCGCGGGCCGAGCCGCTGGAGCAGCGCATGGTCTACTCGGCGCGCCTGCCCTCCAGCGGCAGCTTCAGCGTCGGCCTCAACCCGTTGGTGGCCGCCGCCGGCGAGCTGCTCTCGGAAGTGGTGCGGCTCAAGCACAGCGACACCGCCGAAGACCTGAACAACCTCAAGGAGCGCCTGAGCGCCTGCGTGCGCGCCTTCGAGGCACGCATCCATTACGAGGGCGTGGAGAACGGCCAGGTCACCGTGGCCCGCTACCTGCTGTGCACCGTGGTCGACGAGGCGGTGGTCACCACCCCCTGGGGCAACGAGAGCCAGTGGTCGCAGATGAGCCTGCTCAGTGCCTTCCACAACGAGACCTTCGGCGGCGAGAAGTTCTTCTCGCTGCTCGACCGCATGTCAAAGAACCCGGTCAAGCACCTGGCGATGCTCGAACTGATGTACCTGTGCCTGTCGCTCGGCTTCGAGGGCAAGTACCGGGTCATCGACCGCGGCATGTCCGAGCTCGAAGGCATCCGCGACGCCCTGTTCCGGCAGATCCGCCAGCTGCGCGGCGACGTGCCGCGTGAGCTGTCGCCGCGTTGGGAAGGGCTCGACCAGCAGCGCAACAGCCCGGTGCGCATCGTGCCGTGGTGGAGCGTGGCGTTGTTCACCCTGGTGTGCCTGGTGGTGATGTATTCCGGTTTCGCCTGGGTACTGGGCGAACAGCGCGCGACCGTCCTGCAACCCTTCCAGACGCTCGAGCAGCCAGCGGCCCAACCGCGGCAGTGACACAAGGACCTGTGATGAAGAATTTTTTCAAGAAAGTAGGCGCCTTCCTCGCCAAGACCTGGGTCTGGAGCCTGCTGCTGGTGCTGGCCCTGGCGCTGCTGGTGTGGTTCGCCGGCCCCTTGCTGGCCGTGGCCGACAACAAGTTCTGGGAAGACGCCGCCGCGCGCTTGCTGACCATCAGCGTGCTGTTTCTGGTGTGGGGCCTGTGGATGGTGTTCGCCAGCTGGCGCGCCAACAACCGCAAGCAGGAAGAGCTTGAGAGCGAGGACGGCCGCGAGCGCCTGGAACGCGAAGAGCGCAAGGACGAGGAGGCCAAGGAGATCAAGGCCCGCTTCAAGCATGCCTTGGCCACCCTCAAGAATTCGAGCCTGTATGGCGGGCGCAGCGAACGCTGGCGCCGCGACCTGCCCTGGTACCTGGTGCTCGGGCCCCAGGGTGCGGGCAAGACCAGCCTGATCGACCATTCGGGCCTGGAATTCCCGATCAACGCGCTGGAGCGCAAGCTCGCCCGTGACCCGTCCAGCGGCGACTTCTGCGATTTCTACTTCGCCGAACAGGCCGTGCTGGTGGACACCGCCGGGCGCTTCCTCAACCAGTCCGACAGCGAGATCGACGGCAGCGCCTGGCGCGTGCTGCTCGACCAGCTGCGCCTGCGCCGCCGCAACCGTCCGCTCAACGGCGTGGTGGTCACCGTGCCGCTGGACACCCTGCTGGGCGGCGAGGCGGCGGTCAACGACCTGGCGCAGAAAGTCCGCTCGCGCTTGCAGGAGCTGCGCCAGCGCCTGCACGTCGAAGTGCCGGTGTACCTGGTGCTGAGCAAGACCGACCGCCTGCAAGGCTTCGACGCCTTCTTCGACCAGCAGTCGCGCGAAGAGAACGAGCAAGTGTTCGGCATCACCTTCGGCAAGGGCCAGAACGGCGCCGACACCGAGCTGCTGGCCAAGGAATTCCAGGGCCTGCTGCAACGCCTGGGCGACCAGGTCACCCAGCGCATGCACCACGAGCGCAATACCCAGCGCCGCGCGCGCATCCTCGACTTCCCGCACCAGCTTGGGCGCATCGGCGACCAGCTGTGCCTGTTCGTCGACGCCGCCTTTACCGGCAACCGCTACCAGCGCGCCAGCCAGCTGCGCGGCTTCTACCTGACCAGCGCGCCGCACCAGGCGCCGCGGGTCGACAGCGACAACGGCTTCCACCCCGGCCAGCCCGGCCGTGGCGCGGTGCAGGGCCGCTCGCGTTTCACCCTGCAACTGTTCAGCCGGGTGATCTTCCCCGAGTACGACCTGGCCGGCCTCGACCAGCGCGAACGCCGACGCATCCACTGGGGCCAGCGCGCCGTGTACCTCGGTGCACTGGGCGCGTTGGCAGTGTTCGGCGCGCTGTGGGCCGGCAGTTTCTCCGGCAACCACGAGCGCCTGGAGCAGGTGCGTGAGCTGGGCCGCCAGTGGCAGCGCCAGCACCTCGCCCTGGATGCCCGCGATGATGCCCTGGCCGCGCTAAAGCCACTGGACACCGCCTGGCAGGCCTCCCGCGTGTTCCCCGTGCCCGGCGATGTCTCGCTGCTGCAACGCGGCGGCCTGTACCAGGGCGTGCCGGCCAACGAGGTGCTGCAACCGGCCTACCAGCGCGAGCTGGAAACCGTGCTGCTGCCCCGCGTGGCGCAGATGGTCGAAGGGCAGATCCGCAGCAACCTGAAGAACCGCGAGCGCCTGCTCAACAGCCTGCGCGCCTACCTGATGCTCGGCCTGCCCGAGCGCCGTGACCAGGCCTGGCTCAAGGACTGGGTGGCGGCTGGCTGGTCGCAGCGCTACAACGGCAACACCGCCGCCCAGGACAGCCTGAACACCCACTTCGGGCGCCTGCTCGAGCAATCCTTCGCCTATCCGCTCAACGACGCCCTGGTGGCCCAGGCCCGTCAGGTGCTGCGCGCCGAATCCCTGGCCAGCGTGGTGTACCGCGTGCTGCGCGAGCAGGCCCGCAGCCTGCCCGAATACCGCCTCAGCCAGCAGCTCGGGCCGCAGGCCGCGCAGTTCGTCGGCATCGACTACCCGATCCCCGGCTTCTACACCTCCCAGGGTTACCAGCAGTACTTCTCGGTGCAGGGCGCCAACCTGGTCAACGACATCCTGCGCGACAACTGGGTGCTGGGCGAGGGCAGCGGCATCAGCGACATGGACATGCGCCGCCTGATGGTGGAGCTGGAGCAGCTGTACTTCCGCGACTACGCCAACTACTGGGGCGAGGCGGTCAACCAGGTCGGCCTGATCCCGTTCAGCGACGCCGGCGAAGGCGCCGATCAGCTGTCGGCGCTGACCGCCGCCAACTCGCCGCTGCTGCTGTTGCTCACCGAGGTGCGCGAGAACACCCGCTTCCCGGTGCTGGCCGAATCCACCGACGAAGGCAACCCCGCCGCCGAAGCCGCCGCCAACAAGGCCGTTGCCAAGAAGCTCGGCAAGGGCGGCGCGGCCGTGGCCGGTGCCGTGGCCGACAAGGCCCGCGACGCGCTGGCCAAGAAGCCGCTGCCGGACACCGCGCGCATGGCCCTGCAACGGCGCTTCGAGCCGCTGCACCGGCTGCTCGACGACAACAACGGCCCGGGCCCCGACCTGGCACCGACCATGCAAGCGCTCAACGACCTGCAGCAGCAGCTGGCCGGCCTGGCCCGCTCCAACCAGGCCGAAGAAGCCTCGTACCAGATGGCCAAGGCACGCATGTCGGGGCAGCGTGACGCCCTGAGCAGCCTGCGCAACGGCACCGTGCGCCTGCCGCGTCCGGTGGCCGGCTGGTTCAACCTGCTGTCCGACGACATCTGGCGCATGGTGCTCAACGACACCTACACCTACCTCAACCAGCGCTACCAGAGCGAGCTGTACAGCCACTACGGCCGCACCATCGAGTCGCGCTACCCGTTCAACGCCCATGGCACCAGCGACGTGGCGATCAGCGACTTCCGCGACTTCTTCAAGGCCCAGGGCGTGGCGGACCGCTTCTTCGACACCTACATGCGCCCGTTCGTCAGCGGTGAGCCAGGCGCCTACCGCCTGCGCAGCCTCGACGGCCAGAGCCTGCCGATGACCAAGGCCTACCTCGAACAGATGAGCGCCGCCCAGACCATCCGCCAGAGCTTCTTCGCGCAGAACCCCGAAGAGCCGCAGGTGCAGTTCAAGCTCGAGCCGTACACCCTCGACCCGGCGGTGAGCCGCGCCGAGTTCCGCTTCGGCGACACGGTGATCGACTACCGCCACGGCCCGATCGTCTCC
The DNA here is from genome assembly GCF_032621715.1 of Pseudomonas sp. zfem004. Taxonomy (NCBI): domain Bacteria; kingdom Pseudomonadati; phylum Pseudomonadota; class Gammaproteobacteria; order Pseudomonadales; family Pseudomonadaceae; genus Pseudomonas; species Pseudomonas sp. zfem004. The sequence goes on from NZ_JAVYJF010000014.1 coordinate 44,614, forward strand.
ACCAGCCTGAAGTGGCCGACCGAAGCCCAGGACGGCAACACCAGCCTGACCCTGGAGCAGCTCAACGGCCGCCCCATGGCGCTGGAGAAGAACGGTGGCCCGTGGTCGCTGTTCCGCCTGCTCGACCTGATGCAGACCGAGTACCTCAAGGGCCGCGACACCATGGTGCTCAAGGCCAATGTCGGCGGCATGCGCGCCAACTACCTGCTGACCAGCCAGCGCACGCCGAACCCGTTCGACCTCAGCGTGCTGCGCGGCTTCCGCCTGCCAGGGGAGCTGTGATGCGCGCAGCCAGCCCTTGGCGCAGCGCGGCGCGCACCGACCCCGGCAAGGTCCGTGCGCGCAACGAGGACGCCTTTCTCGACTGCCCGCAGCACGGGTTGTGGGCGGTCGCCGACGGCATGGGCGGCCACGAGGCCGGCGATGTCGCCAGCCAGATGATCGTCGAGAGCCTGGCCGACCTGCCGGCCGCCAGCAGCTTCGACGAGCGCGTGCTCGCCGTGCGCCAGTGCCTGCACTGGATCAACCGGCGCCTGGGCCAGGAGCTGACGGTGAGCGTCGCCGGCCAGGCGCGGGTGATCGGCAGCACCGTGGTGACGCTGCTGCTCGACGGCCGCCGCGGTGCCTGCGTGTGGGCCGGCGACAGCCGCTGCTACCTGTGGCGCGGCCAGCGCCTGTACCAGCTGACCCGCGACCACTCGCTGCAACAGCAGCTGATGGACCAGGAACGCATGAGCGCCGAGCAGGCCCGCGAGCATCCCTCGGCCCGGGCCCTGACCCGCGCCGTCGGTGCCAGCGCCAGCCTCACCCTGGAAGTGCTGGAGTTCGATGCGCAGCCGGGCGATGTGTTCCTGCTGTGCAGCGACGGCCTCTACGACGGCCTGGAGAGCGGCGGCCTGGGCCACGCCCTGGACCTGGCCTCGCCCGGCGAGGCCCTGCAACGCCTGTTCGACACCGCCCTGGGCGGCGCGGCGAAAGACAACCTGACCGCAGTGGTGATCCACCGATGAACCTTGGCAGCGGCGACGCGCTCGACGTGCTCGACGCCCTCGAGCAGGGCAGCGAGTCGACATACTTCGCATTCACCCAGGCCAGCGAGCCCGAGCCCGCCCGCACCGGCAAGGCGCGGCGCAAGCGGCGTGGCAAGGGCCGCGCGCAACCCGCGCCGGCCCCGGCCGCACGGGCGCTGGCGCCGATCCCCGACGTGCTCGCCGGGCGCTACCGCCTGGAGCGCCTGCTCGGCGCCGGCGGCATGGGCCTGGTGTACCGCGCCCGCGACCTGTTGCAGGAGGGCTTCGGTGACCCACAGCCATTGCTGGCGGTGAAGCTGATGAGCGACCAGCTGGCCACGGCGCCCGACGCCAACGCCCTGCTGTTCAACGAGTACGCCCTCACCAGCCGCCTGCGCCACCCCAACCTGGTGCGCCTGCAAGGCTTCGCCATCGACCCGCAGAGCGAACGCGGCTTCATCACCATGGAGCTGATGCGCGGCACCTCGCTGGACCGCCTGCTGTGTGACCAGCCGCTGGGCCTGGCCTGGGCGCAAGTGCGCGAGATCGCCGTGCCGCTGCTCGACGCCCTGGCCTGCGTGCATGCGCAGGGCGTGGTGCACGGCGACCTCAAGCCCAGCAACGTGATGCTCGGCGACGATGGCCTGCGCCTGTTCGACTTCGGCCTGGGCCTGGCCCTGGACGGCCCGCTGGCCGGCCTGCCGCACCTGAGCCATGGCCGCTTCGAAGCCTGGACCCCGGCCTACGCCGCCCCCGAATTGTTCGAGGGCGGCACGCCGAGTACCGCCAGCGACCTGTATGCGGTGGCGTGCGTGCTGTACGAGCTGATTACCGGCCGCCACCCCTTCGAGCGCGTGCCGTCGCTCAAGGCCCGTGACCAGGGCATGCAGCTGGCGGCCAAGGCCCCGCCCGGCATGCCAGGCAAGGCCTGGGCCGCGCTGCGCCGGGCGCTGGCCTTCGACCCCGAGCAGCGCCGCGTCGATGCCGGGCAACTGCGCGACGCCTTTGCCGCACAAGGTTTCTGGGCCAGGCTCCGGCGCTGACGCCAGACCACGGACGCATTACCACGAATTTACGCACAGAGAGGGACAAGGATGTTTGCCGCCGCGAACCAGACCCATTTCAGCCTGCACATCGACGGGTTGGAGCATGACTTCCAAGTGCTTGCCTTCGATGGCGCGGAAGCCATCAGCCAGCCCTACGCCATCGACCTGGAGCTGGTCAGCGAGCGCCCTTCGCTGGACCTGGAAAACCTGCTGCACAAGCCCGCGTTCCTTCAGCTCGGCGACGATGGCCGKGGCCTGCACGGCCTGATCTACCGCGCCGCGCAAGGCGAGGCRGGCAAGCGCCTGACCCGCTACCAGGTSACCCTGCGCCCGCAGCTGGCGTACCTGGCCCACCGCATCAACCAGCGCATGTTCCAGCACAAGACCGTGCAGGAAATCATCGCCCAGGTGCTCGAGGAGCATGGCATCCTCGCCAACGCCTACCAATTCCAGTTGGGCGCGACGTATCCGCAGCGCGAATACTGCGTGCAGTACGACGAGTCCAACCTGCAGTTCATCCAGCGGTTGTGTGAAGAAGAAGGCATCCACTACCACTTCCGCCACAGCGCCGAGGGCCACCAACTGGTGTTCGGCGACGACCAGACCGTGTTCCCCAAACTGGCCCCGGTGGCCTACCAGCAGGATGCGGGGCTTGTCGCCGACACGCCGATGATCAAGCGCTTCGGCCTGCGCGTGGAAACCCGCACCAGCAGCGTCACCCGCCGCGACTACGACTTCAAGAAACCGCTGATCCAGCTCGAAGGCGCCGCCGACAGCCTCGACGAACCGGCTCTGGAAGACTACGACTACCCCGGCCGCTTCCTTGACCGCCCACGCGGCAAGCACCTGGCCACCCGCGCCCTGGAACGCCACCGCAGCGACTACCAGCAGGCCAGCGGSGACAGCGACCAGCCCCTGCTCGCCAGCGGGCACTTCCTGACCCTGGGCAGCCACCCCAACGCCGAGTGGAACGACCTGTGGCTGCTCACCGACGTGCGCCACCAGGGCCGCCAGCCGCAGGTACTGGAAGAGGCCATCACCAGCGACGTCGACGCCAAGTACGACGGTTTCCAGCAGGGCTATCGCAACTTCTTCGTGGTTACCCCGTGGCAGCAGCCKTACCGCCCGCCRCTGAARCACCCCAAGCCCAAGGTGCTCGGCACCCAGCGCGCCGTGGTCAGCGGCCCGGCTGGCGAAGAGATCTACTGCGACGAATTCGGCCGCATCAAGGTGCAGTTCTTCTGGGACCGCGAAGGCCAGGCCGACGACAAGTCCAGCGTATGGATGCGCGTGGCGTCGAGCTGGGCCGGGCAGGGCATCGCCGGGCTGCAATTGCCGCGCATCGGCATGGAGGTGCTGGTCAGCTTCCTCGAAGGCGACCCCGACCAGCCGCTGGTGACCGGCTGCCTGTACCACGGCGTGAACATGCCGCACTACAAGCTGCCCGACCTCAAGACCCTGGCCACCATCAAGAGCAAGGAATACAAGGGCAGCCGCGGCAACGAACTGCGCATCGACGACACCACCAGCGAAATCAGCATCGCCCTGCGCAGCGACCATGGCGCCAGTGCGCTGAACCTCGGTTACCTCACCCACCCGCGCCCCACCGGCGGCGCGCCACGTGGTGAAGGTTTCGAACTGCGCACCGACCGCCACGGCGCCATCCGCGCWGCCGGCGGYYTGYTGCTCACCACCGAGCCCCGCGCYAACGAAGCCAAGCACCACAARGACCTGCCCGARACCGCCGAACGCCTGGCCACCGCCAGCGAYCAGCAGGACAGCCTGGCGGAACTGGCCAAGCAGATGCAGGCCCAGGAGCCGGGCGACCAGGACGACGTCGCCAAGCGCTTGCACGAGCAGCACCAGGGCATCCTCGGCAGCGGCCCGGTCAACCAGAGCGCCAACGAATTCCCCGAGTTCGCCCAGCCGCACCTGGTGCTCTCCAGCCCCGCCGGTATCGCCCTGACCACCCCGGGCCCCAACCACATCACCACCGGCGAGCACCTGGCCCTGAGCAGCACCGGGCACACCAGCCTGACCGCCGGCAAGCGCCTGTTGGCCAGCGCCAGCCAAGGCATGCGCCTGTTCGTGCAGAGCCTGGGTTGGAAGCTGGTGTCGGCCTCCGGCGACATCGACATCCGCGCCCTGAAGGACAACATCAACCTGCTGGCCAAGCTCGACGTCACCGCCAACGCCGACCGCATCGTGCTCACCGCCAAGACCGAACTGGTGCTGCAGGGCGGCGGCAGCGGCACGACCTACAACGCCGGCGGCATCACCCACGTCACCAGCGCCAACTACACCGCCAAGGCCGCGCAGTTCGCCCATATCGGCGCGGCGAGCAAGGCCGGCACCTTCCCCGAGCCGCCCAAACCGGGCAAGGGCAACCTCGAGCTGTTGTACCAGTACGCCAACAGCAAGGGCGTGAAGACCGGCGACTACGACGTGATCGATGCCCTGGGCAAATCGATCAAGGGCAAGCTCGACGGCCAGGGTTTCAACATGGCCAGCGGCGCCGCCGCCGGCCCGCTGTGGGTCGACTTCGGCCTGGACCCGGCCGACACCTGGGCCGACGGCAGCCACTTTGGTGCTGGCGTCTGGCCGGCGAAGACCGACTTCAACGACATCGCCCCCGGTCAGCAGGCCGTGGTCGGCGAGGTGCTGAGCGCCGGCAAGGGCGCCGACGGCCTGCTGGGCAAGGGCCTAGCGCTGGCCCAGCAAGGCATGGACAAAGGCAAGGGATTGGTACAGAACGCGATGGCACAAGGTAAAGCGATGATCGGCCCCGGTGGCTCAGGGATGCTGGAGCAGGGCAAGGCCCTGGCCGGCACTGGCATGCAACTGGCGAAAAGCGGCCAGGCCGCGCTGCAGAAGGTGCAGCAGGTCAAGGCCGCCGTCGGCGGCGACACCGGCGCCATGGCCCAGCTGGCCAGCAATGTGGTGCCCGGCGCGGCGCCGGCGCTCAAGGCCGCCAACGCGGCCCGTCAGTTGCCGAGCCTGCCCACGCTCACCCCACCGCTCAACCCGGCGAAAAGCCTGAGCAGTGAGGTGCTGGCATGACCGACGCCAAGCAGCGCGAACCGCAGGTCGCCGTCGCCCCGCTCAACACCATCGATGCCAAGGACGTCGGCCGCGGCGCCGCCGCCTTCGACGCCTGGCTGCAATCGGTCAGCGGCGGCTACGTCACCCTCGAACGGATCAAGACCGTGGCCGGCGCATTGCCGGTGGTGGGCAATATCATGGCCCTGGTCGATGCCCTGGGCGACGTGGTGACCCTGGTCAAGAGCAAGAACCGCCAGGTGCTCGACTGGGTGAGCCTGGGCATCAACCTGATCGGCGTGCTGCCAGCGCCACCGACCATGGCCGCGGCGCGCATGAGCCTGCGCCCGACCCTGTTCCTGGTGCGGCAGGAGCTGCGCAACAGCGCCAAGATGCTGCTGGGCGATTCGCTGATCACGGTGTTGATCGGTCACCTCAACGCCACCATCGCCGGGACCATCGACGACTTCGTCAAACAGGCCCAGCCGAAAATTGCCGAGATCCTCGCCGACGCCGGTGCGTTCGGCACCAAGATGACCGGCGAGATCGCCACGGGGCTGGAAAAGGTCACCCTGGGCCAGCTGGACGCCAAGGGCGACATGTCGAAGGCGAGCAAGCAGGCGTCGGCTGCCGCCGACAAGCTGCTCAACGACCCGAAGGCGGCGTTCAGCAACTTCTTCGGCGCGGTGCACAGCGCCTACAAGGCCGCCGGCAAGGGCCTGGCCAACAGCGCGACGAGCAAGCTGCTGCCGGACGAAATCAAGACCAAGGTGCTGGCCAACACCGGCCAGCTGCGCGCCCTGGGCCCGGAGATGGCCCGGCAGCTGAACAAGCTGGCTGACCCAGGTACGCAGATGAGCATCGGCTGGATGCTCAACGTGCTGGGCGGGGCGGTGAAGGGGTTCCGCAAGCGCAACAAGAACGGCCAGCCGGGGGTTAGCAAGCCGGGGACCACCACGCAGGTGGAGCGGGAGAAGGGCAAGGGCGAGTTGGCGGTCAGTGGGTCGCAAGCGAAGGCCCAAGGGGCCTCCAGCCCGGTGAAAAGAGGCTGTCCGGAAGAAACGATGGCATTCACGCCGCGCAGCATCAGTTTCGCGCTCGGTTCCGAATTCATCGTTCATACCGACTTCAGCCTGCCAGGCCCATTCCCGATCGAATGGCAGCGCATCTATCACTCGCGCCTGGCCGAGTACGACCAGGGCAACCTTGGCGCGCGTTGGATCACCGAGTTCACCACGCGCATCGATGTAGTCGACAAGGGCATCCTGTTCCACGACTTCGATGGTCGCAGCCATGCCTTCGAGCTGCCCAAAGTGGAGCAGTCACAGTTCAACGCCATCGAAGACCTGCTGCTGATCCGCAGCCGTGAAAACGAGCTGGTGATCTGCCGTGGCTTCGACCGTAAGGAATACTACTTGCGCGTCGGTGATCGGTATTACCTGCAGAAGATCACGCTCAACAACGGTGCCGGTTGCATGTTGCACTACGAGCACCGCCACGAAGGGCGCCCGGTGCTGTCGGACATCATCACCTTCCAGGGTGACGTGAAGGATGTACTGTGCCACCTCGGTACGCTGATCGACGACCACGGCCATATCACCGGCCTGTGGGAAATGCGCGACGGCCAGCCACTGCGTCAGCTGTGCGCCTACCACTACGATGACCAGGGCGATCTGACTGCCGCCCAGGACGAGAACGGCGCGGCCTGGCACTACCAGTACCAGAATCACCTGGTGACCCGGTACACCGACCGCACCGGTCGCGGTATGAACCTGCAATGGGATGGCAGTGCCTTCGACGCCAAGGCCATTCGCGAATGGGCCGACGATGGCAGCTTCGACACGAAGCTGGAGTGGGATGAGAACATCCGCCTCACTTACGTCACCGACGCCCACGGCCAGGAGACTTGGTACTACTACGACATCCTTGGCTATCTATATCGCATCCGTTATCCGGATGAGCGTTCGGAATGGCTGTTCCGCGATGAGCGCAAGAAGCTGCTGCGCCACGTCCACCCGGATGGCAGCGAAGACCGCTATGACTACGACGAGCAAGGCAGCGTCATTCGCCATATTCGCCCTGACCATAGCCAGACGCACTTTGCCTACGATGGCCGCCGCAACCTGATCAAGATCTGCGACGCCGAGGGCGGCCTGTGGCTGCGGGACTACGACCAGAAGGGTAACCTGGTCGAGACCACCGACCCGCTGGGCAACAAGACCGAGTTCGCCTACACGCCTTCCGGGCTGGTGAAGGCGATCAAGGACGCCAACGGCAATGAGAAAAAACTGGCGTACAACGCGGCGGATCAACTGACCGAGTACACCGACTGTTCGGGCAAGACCAGTGAGTGGGTATACGACGACCTGGGTCACTTGGTGTCGTTCATCGATGCTGCCGGCAACAAGACGGCTTTCGAGCACAAGGCCGGCCAGCTGGTGAAGGTCACCCATCCGGACAACACCGAAGAGCGTTTCGAGCGCGATGCCGAAGGCCGTCTGCTGGCCCATGTCGATGCGTTGGACCGCTGCACCACCTGGGCCTACAACGCCGCTGGCATGCTGGCTGAGCGGGTGGATGCTGATGAGCGCACCTTGCGCTATCGCTGGGACAAGCTCGGGCGCTTGATCGGGCTGGAAAACCAGAACGACAGCAAGATCAGTTTCCTCTATGACCCCTTGGACCGCTTGCTGGAAGAGAAGGGCTTCGATGGCCTGACTACTCGCTACCAGTACGATCCGGACAGTGGTCGCCTGACCAGCACCCAGGTCGGCCAGCGTCGGATCGAGATCACCTACGATGCCGTGGGCCGTATCACGTCTCGAGTCGCCAGCCAGGGCGACCAGCGTCAGGAAGAGACCTTCGCCTACGACCGCAATGGCAACCTGATCCAGGCGATCAACGCGGCCAGCAAACTGCAGTGGTTCCACGACGAGGCGGGCAACCTGACCCGCGAGCATCAGTATTACCTCGGTACAGAGGTACCGATGGTCGCGGTGTGGCAGCACGAGTACGACGTGCTCAACAACCGCGTCGCGACCATCCGCCCGGACGGGCACAAGGTCAGCGTGCTCACCTATGGCAGCGGTCACGTGCTGGGCATGACCCTCGACCAGCATGAACTGCTGGCCTACGAGCGTGATGACCTGCACCGTGAAGTGGTCCGCCATCAGGGTAACCAACTGATGCAAACCCAGGCGTGGGATCCAGTGGGGCGTCTGCAGGAGCAGTTGCTGGGCAGCCATGACGGCAAGGCCACCTTGCTCAAGCGTCAGTATCAGTACGATGCCGTGGGTCAACTGACCGATATCCACGATACCCGTCGTGGTCACCTGGCCTATCGGTACGACCCGGTCGGGCGCCTGCTGCAAGCCACCAGCCGCCTCGGTGTCGAGACCTTCGCCTTCGACCCGGCCGGCAACGTGCTGGACGACAAGACCCAGGAGCTCCATCGTCCGCTGGAAAGCGATCCGCGCCGTAACAAGCTGATGGACAACCTGCTGCGTGAATACGCTGGGACCCATTACCAGTACGACGAACGCGGCAACCTGGTCCATCGGCTGCACAACGGCGAACACGCCCGACTCGGTTGGGACCTGTTCGACCGCCTGAGCCGCTTCGAAGACAGCAAGCTCAGTGTGGTGTACAGCTACGACGCCCTGGGTCGCCGTCTGCACAAGCACTCCACCGCGCATCATCAGGATGATCCGCGTGCCGGCAGTGGCTGGAACCAGATGCAGCGCGCCAAGCGCCAGCGTGAACTGGGCTGTGGCTACACCCTGTACGGTTGGGATGGCGACAACTTGGCGTGGGAAAGCTCGCCCCCGCAGGACGAAGGCGAGACCGGGCGCACGGTGCATTACCTGTATGAGCCGGGGAGTTTCGTGCCGGTCGCCCAGGCACTACGCAACAGCCCGATCCGTTTGCTGCGCGAGCCCAACTGGAGCGATCGCGAGTACGACTTCGATCAGGATCCGTTGTGGCAACAAGAGATCAAACCGCAACCGATCGATGCGATCCTCTGGTACCAATGCGACCACCTGGGCACGCCGATGGAGCTGACCGACCACACTGGAGAAGTGGCGTGGACGGCGCAGTACAAGGCCTGGGGTGAGATCAAGGAAACCCGTTCGGAGTGGGCCAAGCAGATTGGGTTGAGCAACCCGATCCGCTTCCAGGGGCAGTACCACGACCATGAGACGGGGCTGCACTACAACCGCTATCGGTACTATGATCCGAGGGCTGGACGGTTCATCAACCAGGACCCGATCAGTTACACCGGTGGCTTGAACCTGTTTGCGTATGCGCCGAACCCTGTTGAGTGGGTTGACCCGTTAGGGTTGTGGAAAGGGCAACCGCGTCAGGCGGGTGGTAAGTTTGCGGCGGGGAAAGATCCATCCAAGCCATGCCCGTGTGAATCGGATGGTACCCATGGGAATAGCCACAATTCGACCAAACCTGCGATTGGCTACACACTGAGAGATCGAAAGTCGGGTGAGGTTATGAAGTATGGCGAAACTACAATGGGTAAAAAGCGGTACACGCAAAAATACCTCGACGATAATGGTGTGGAAATGCAAGAGGAAGCATCTGGGAGCAAGAAGGAGATGCACTCTTGGCAGCATAAAAAAATCCTTGAGTATAAGGCCGCAAATGGTGGCAAGAGGCCTCCATTAAATAAAAGTGATTACTAGGAGTCACTGATGGATTTTTGGATGTCGAGCGAAAAGCACATTCTAGTAGGTGATTCAGAGAGAGTTGCGCGTAATGCAGTTGAGCCTGTTATCTCTGAGTTGCTCGAAGGTGTCGAGCTCTCATGTGGTGCAAAAAAATGGAGTGTCATAACTATAGTTATGCCCGACGAGCGGGTTGGTGATTATCCGGAAGTTAAGCGTTACCACAAGGCGAGGCAAGTTATTGAGCTTCGTGTGCAACTGCCTTTTTATGAGTTTAAAGAGGCAGGTAGCGCTGAGCAGATTGGCTTGGTGCTTGATGCATTAACGCGCTCGGTGGACATGATGAAGGAGATAAAGAGCTTGAAGATAACAGGGGAGGAATATTCCATACTTAAAAAAATCGTTGAGAAGGCCAGGTTGGAGCTCAAAGTCTAGGGCAGAATTATATAAGTCGCCGAGGGGGAGCGTGATTAATTGCTCCCAGAGGCGGCACTTATTGGCAGGCAAGTTGAGCAGATTGACCTAAACAATCCAATCCGCTTTCAGGGCCGTATCACGACTCTGAGGCTGGGCTACACTAGAACCGCAATCGCGACTATGATCCGAAAGCAGGGCGATTCATCAACTAAGAATCGATCAATTTCATCGGTGGCTTGAGCCTATTTACTTATGCGTCTGCTGGCGGTAGTAAGAGTCTATCTGTGAATAGGAGCGACAATTAAATTGGTGCTTTATGATGTTTGGAATGACCAGTGAGCAGCATGCGCTTATCGGTGATGCGGAGCATATTGCACGCAACAAAATAAAGCCAGTTATGGTGCGGCTGCTGGAAAATATTGTACTCGAATGTGGTGCGGAGAAAATGACTTTTATCTCTATCGTGATGCCTGATGAGTTGATTGCTGAGTATCCTGAAGTTAAGCGCTATCACAAAGCTAGAAGAGTCGTCGAGGCACGTGTTCAGCTTCCTTTTTATGAGTTCAAGGAGGCGGATAGTGTCCAGCAGGTGGGATTGTTGCTCGATGCGCTGGTTCGATCAATTGATATGGTTGGTAAGATAAAAAGCTTGAAGCTTACGAGGGGCGACTATCACATGCTCAAGAGCACTGTTGAAAAGGCGCGAGTACAACTGGTAGCTGACTTGCTTTGAGGTTAAGGGGGAGTAACCACTCGTCTACTACAGGCCTCCGGAAGCGGAAATAGCATAGCTATGGATAAAAAATTTACAGCGATATGTTTTAATGCCTCTAGAGAAGAGGATGCTCTGATAGTCGGTTTTGCGGATAGCCATGATGAGCCTTCGGAGTTCATCATTTTACAAAGATCGGATGAGATTGATGATCAGGATGAAGACCTTGGGCAGGATACTTATTATGTTGAGGTTGGAAGTCCGGGTGTTGCTGGTTACGGTGGCCTAAAGAAGGTAGAGATTTTTGTAGATAAGGTTGTATTTAGTTTCGTTGAAGCCCATGGGTGGGTGCAGTCACTCAACTCAGTTCAAGTCAATATTTCAAGCTCAGTCGTGGAAAGCGAAGAGATTTTTTGGGCCTTAAATGATGTTTTCATGGGGGAAGTAACTCTTCTTAGGTATTGACTTAACTCTGTATAGACGCCGGTAGCACCGCTTGCTTTGTGGCTAATGGCCTGTGCCGAGCAGGGTCTATCATCAGGGCCACCAGCTGATGCAAAACCATGCCTAAGAATCAGCAGGGCGCTTACAAGAGAAACTCCTGGGTGGTCATGACGGTAAGTCCACGCTGCTCAAGCGCTGGGATCCATTCGATGCAGTCGGCCAACAGGCCGATATCCGCGATACACGCCGTGGTCACCTGGTCTATCAGTACGATCTGGTTGGCTGCCCGCTGCAAACCACCAGCCGCCTCGGTGCCGAGACCTATGCCTTCGATCCGGCAGGCAATCTGCTGGACGAGGAAACTTAGGAACTCAATCGCACGCTGGGGAGCGATCCACGCCGTAACAAGCATGATGGACATGCGGAGGCCAGCATTATCAAAAGGTACGCAGAGAAAAAATTATATGATGATGCAGGGAAATGCTGCCAGCAGGCCAATATGCGTGAACTGCGAGGAAACAATCATGGGGTATGGTGCCAAGCCTGTGTCGCCGTTGAAGCGGAATAGGGATTGAGAGCATGAGTGATGATGAGCGAGTTGGGCTTTATGTCGTGCTGAAGTCACTTGATCGCCTTACGGTGCTGTTAGAGGGCAAAGGTATCGTAATCCCGACCGTATTTATTGGTTTGCTCGATCAGGCATGGAGGTGGCTTGCGGAAGGCAAAAAAGTCGCTCTCAAAGGGGTAGAGAAAACCATGCGAAGCACTGTTGTTGATGAGCAAGATGCTAAAGCAGAGGGTATTCTGCTAAATATGTACTTGTACGCTCAGTCAGATCTTGCTCAGTATTTCAAAGAGAGTGAATTTGAGAGCTTGGAGTGTGTGGAGGCAGCTGTTATTGATTTTTATGACTTCTATGTAGCTCAGATGCATTTGGAGAACATAGGTGGTACAGGGGCGGTAGTGTTCAGCGCCGCTCAAGAAACGGCGGTGAAGGAGGATCCGATCTTCGCCGGTGAATTATCAATGTTAAGCGCTGATCGTGCATTTGCCAAAAAACAGGTCGATTGGTCAGGTATTGAATCGACTCGTTGAGGCATTACTTTTCGCAGGGGAAATAAGTTGTTGGTGACATTTAAAGTAATTAACTCCCTACGTCTTGGCTCGATCATTGAGTGCAGGTCCAAGGCCCTCGCCAGCAGCGGCCTGAAACTGGCAAGAAGTGGCCAGGCCGCGCATGTGAAATAGAGTGTGTCTGGAGCATGTCAGTAATAAATCGTTGTCAAAAATTGAGGTGCAGAAAAATATCAGATCAAGGAAGATAAAGGTCGGGATTATATAGAGGCTGATGTTGAGGATAGCAGGTTGGAGTGGGTGGGCAAGTCCCGCTATCATAAATAATGGTTGGCGGTCAAAGGTGATATTGAACTGAGAAATCATACGGTGGTGCGAAGGAAGTTATATGAGAATTGAGAATGAAGAAATCTCCCTGAGCAGGAAAGATGTGGACGCCATATTGAGAGAGGTAGAGTTTATCTTGGTGTCGCTTGGAAGATTGAATCGGCACTATGAAAGTGAGTCAATTGCGGACCTAGCAGATTGTGAAGATTACTGTGCGGCGATCACGAAATTTGTTGATTCCGAGCGGGTGACTGACAGGTTGGCAAAAATGAGAATGATAATTTCTTCAAAATTCGATGATACGCTAGGCGATGATGATATGGATGATCTGGAGAGGGTTTTGGATAAAATTGAGTTTTGGGAGCGGCCGGGGGATGTATAGATTCGTCGGTTCAGAGTGGATCAAAATTTAACTCAGTGGGGAGGGGGAATAGTTGAGTGAAGGACAAGATGTAACAATCTCTGGTGAAGAGGCTGTAGATATTCTTTGGGAGTTGGAGTGCCTCCTGATTTCATTAAGGAATATCGGGCTGCATTACTATATGCGTGAGGAGGTTACCGCGAAAGATGAAAGGGACTATCGCGTGGAAACTGCAAGGTTTATATGTGATTCTCAAATGATTTCTAGGCTGGAGAAGATTAAAGGTAAGCTTTCGGATAGGTTTGAGGCGTGCTGTGGTCGAGAGGAGTTGGATTTGCTCCGTAAGAAGCTTAAAAGGAAACGTTTTTGGAAAGCGGAGTGATTTCTAAAGATGAAAGGGGACAGATTTGTTTTTTATTCTAATTTCTGCCGGCTGGGATCAAGGGGCGCAGAACTGAAGTTCCGGCAGAGAAATTAACTTGATTCGATAGGCTTTTTGACGGGCAAAGCAGGCGGACAACAGTCGGTTTGTGGACGAGCCTACGCAAGTCGCCGCTAAATGCATCGAGCAAAAGAATCAGGCTGGAAGTTAGGGTTGAGAAAATAAATCTGTTCCCTTTTTTAAGTGGCTGAACTCACGAAGCTCAAGGGTGTTTCACAAGCGAATCACGGTAGTGGAATAAACTCTGTCAATAGGTAAGCCAGATGAGTTACTTGAAATGTAATGTTTTTGAACTGTGCTTGAGCTATTTGATGGGTGCGTCAAGCATCAAAGCTGAGACGTTTGGCTTGAGGGCCTTTGGCGAGGCTGAGCTTAAAACAGAAAATTTTGATATGATTGGCGATGCAGATGATTTTTGTCTCTATGAGAAGGACTATCTCGCTGTCCATTTCGTGCGCTCCGTGGATGTGACACTAAAGCGTTATTTTTTCAATGGAAGAGAAAGTGGTTGTGGTATTTCTCTCTCGCCGGGTGTTCGATTAGTTCCTTTGCTGAAAGGATTATTTCACGGGGCCTAAGTGTGGAATTTTATTTGCACGAGGGTGCTCTTGATGGGGCGGTGGTGGTCGGAGGGAGTTTGATAGTAAGATTTTCTGAGAATCGCTCAGGGACGGCATACGAGGTGCGGGATTTGGGGTCGGATCAGCTCCTGAATAATGAGGGGACTGCCGTAAGCTCAATTAGAAAATCGATGTCTCGCATTTTAGTTGCAACGCCGCAAGACAGGGGCAAGGTGGTGGCTCTTGATCGACTGCTCATGTACTTAAAAAGGCGAGGAGTTTTACAACTGTGAACCACGATTACCTCTAGAGTCAAAAGTGCGAATCTCTCAAGGGCTCAAGCTGACCGGCATCTGTTCCAAAGGCAGCTACTTCGGCGGTAATATTTGGTCTGCCAAAAACCGGTTTCGCGAAGTTGTTCTCAGACAGCAGGCCGTGGACGTTGGAGTCAAGAGCGGCTGGATTAGGACCTTGCCGCGTTGAACCATTAGTGGGATTCCAAGAGCTTGAGGCAATCGGGGCACACCTAATCGTAATCAGTAAGATGATCCATAATCCCGCAGACCTGCTTATCGTACGAAAAAGGCCGCATGGATCATGAGCTACGAATACAGTCTTGTTTTTGATGACCCTGCTGCGTTGCAGCGAGTGATCGAAAGGATTCGCACCAGTAAGGCGCATGTCGGAGAGGGTGAAGGAGTTGTGTGTCTCAAAGATCAGAAACAGTCAACATTAGCTGCTTATGATGTGCGGTTGACCAGGCTTGACTCACTTTCTGCGTGGTTGGAGGTCAATTTTAGGTCGCTGGAGTTGTATGAACTCTTTAGTACTTCATTGGCAGGGGCAAATGTGAGGTGCTTTGAAGATGGCGACCTTGATGACGAGGTGACTCTGAGAGAGGCTTTCAGGATTAAAAATTGAACCATTTAGCAGAGCTAAAGAAGGAAAAGCTCGCTGCCGTTAGTCGCGCTGCACGGTCCCTCGCATTTCCAAAGGGAAGTGCCAATAGCAATTCCCACAAACCGAGATGCATTTGTTGGGCTATGGCTCGCGAGCGACCTTGTCCGATGCATGGCAGGTTTACACGGATGCAGACGCTGATGCTGCACAACGAAGGAAAGTTGAATTGACGGACATTCAGAAAACTCGCCTGGAAAAACTGTTGTCGATCGCAGGTGAGCCCCTGGCCCTGCCCGATACGCTTGATGCACGTAGTCGCGCCCTGGCGGGCCCGCGGGCCGATGAGCTCGAAAGCCTGCTCTTGCGGTGCAATGGCTTCTACGCCTTTGAAAGCGCGTTGCATGTGTTCGCCACAGGGGCCACCGCGCCGGGCAGCGAACCCAGCCTGCAGCAGTGGAATGACCCGGAATTGTGGCGCTTCGAATTTCCTGAACTGGAGGAAGCGCCAGTGTTGTTCTTCGCCGAGGACGTCTTCGGTGTGCAGTTCTGCCTGCGCCAGGGCCAGGTGTACACATTCGACCCGGAAACAGGCGGGTTCGAATACCTGGCTAATGACCTGGAGGGTTGGGCAGCAGCAGTTCTGGCCGATTACAAGGTGCTGACCGGTTGGCCCCTGGCGAACGCCTGGCAAGCGCTGCACGGCCCCCTGGCCCAGGGCCAGAGATTGCTGCCACTCACCGGGTTTGCCTTCGGTGGTTCGTTCTCGGTGGATAACCTGCGCGCGGGCAATGCCATCGAGGGCATGCGCTACCGGGGTTGCATCGCACGGCAGATGGCAGGAGTGGCCGATGGCTCGGTGGTAAAACTCTCCGTGTCCTGACGGGCTGCCCTTGTCACCCTCAGCACATCAATCGGACTGCTGGCCTATAGCCTCTGATCTGCCACGCCATGTTAGGCTTTGCCACCGGCATCGACGCCATCTTATCTGACACGGAGTTCCCCCCATGAAAGACATCATCCGCCTCGGCGATTCCACCACCCACGGTGGCAAGGTGCTCGGCTCCTTCGGCAACACCAACGTCAACGGCAAGCCCATCGCCGGTGTCGGGCACATGGTCAGTTGCCCGCTGTGCAAGGGCGTGTTCCCCATCGTCGAAGGCAGCGCCACCTACAACGTCGACGGCACCCCGGTCGCCCTCGATGGCCACAAGACCGCCTGCGGCGCCGCATTGATCGCCAGTGGCCCGAAAAGCGGTGTCGCCAGCTGAGGTGGGCTTGTCCGGCATTTTGGAATCCGTTCGCGTGGCGCATGCTCAACGGTGCCTTTGCCTGACAATCGCCGGCAAGTCGGCTCCCACAAAAGCAGGGCAGGCCTCGTTTCTGTGGGAGCTGGCTTGCCAGCGATTGGGCCAGCCCCGCCATCGCAAAAATGTTGCGCCCCAAAGCCCCCAACCTCGCCGGTTCCATGACCCACGTCAGCGCACTTCCCTGATTCTTGACTAGTCTTAACCGTTGGCGGCCTATGCTTGCCGCCACCGTGAAGTCCCTGAGGCGCCGGCCATGTCCCGCGCGCCCGAGAACCTGATCAGGAGTGCACGATGGACCTCAACCGTCGGCAATTCTTCAAGGTCGCCGCCGTCGGCCTTGGAGGCTCGAGCCTTGCGGCGTTGGGCATGGCCCCAACCCCCGCATTCGCCGAGCAGATACGCCACTTCAAGCTGGCGCACACCAAAGAAACCCGTAACACCTGCCCCTACTGCTCGGTCGGCTGCGGCCTGATCATGTACAGCCAGGGCGATACGGGCAAAAACGTCAAACAAAGCATCATCCACATCGAGGGCGACGCGGACCACCCGGTCAACCGCGGCACCCTGTGCCCCAAAGGCGCTGGCCTGCTGGACTTTATCCACAGCCCGAGCCGCCTCAAGTACCCCGAGATCCGCAAGCCGGGCAGCAAGGAATGGACCCGCATCGAGTGGGACGAAGCCCTCGACCGCATCGCCGACCTGATGAAAAAGGACCGCGACGCCAACTTCATCGAGAAGAACGCCCAGGGCCAGACGGTCAACCGTTGGCTCACCACGGGCTTCCTCGCTGCGTCCGCCGCTTCCAGCGAAGCGGGCTACCTGACGCACAAGGTGATCCGTTCGACCGGCATGCTGGGGTTCGATAACCAGGCGCGTGTCTGACACGGCCCGACGGTGGCAAGTCTTGCCCCGACGTACGGCCGTGGCGCGATGACCAATCACTGGTCTGACATCGCCAACGCAAACCTGGTCCTGGTGATGGGCGGCAACGCCGCTGAAGCGCACCCGTGCGGCTTCAAGTGGGTGACCGAAGCCAAGGCGCACAACAAGGCGCGGCTGATCGTGGTCGACCCGCGGTTCACCCGTACCGCTTCGGTAGCCGATTACTACGCTCCTATTCGCACCGGCAGCGACATCGCCTTCATGGGCGGGCTGATCAACTACCTGCTGAGCAACGACAAGATCCAGCACGAGTACGTGCGCAACTACACCGACGTGTCGTTCATCGTCAAAGAGAGCTATGGCTTCGAGGACGGGCTGTTCAGCGGCTACGACGCGGCCAAGCGCGTGTATGCCGACAAGTCCGGCTGGGGCTACGAGCTGGGCGAGGATGGCTTTGCCAAGGTCGACCCGACCCTGCAGCACCCGCGTTGCGTCTATCAGCTGATGAAGCAGCACTACAGCCGCTACACGCCGGAGCTGGCGAGCATGACCTGCGGCATGCCCCAGGACCAGATGATGAAAGTCTGGGAAGAGATCGCCACCTGCTCGGTGCCGGGCAAGACCATGACGATCCTCTACGCCCTGGGCTGGACCCAGCACTCCATCGGCGCGCAGATCATCCGCAGCGCGGCCATGGTGCAGTTGCTGCTGGGCAACGTCGGCATGCCGGGTGGTGGGGTCAACGCCTTGCGCGGGCACTCCAACATCCAGGGCCTGACCGACCTGGGCCTGTTGTCCAATTCGCTGCCGGGCTACCTCACCCTGGCCGGCGATGCCGAGCAGGACTACGCCGCCTACATCGACAAGCGCGCCTCCAAACCGCTGCGCCCCGGCCAACTGTCGTACTGGCAAAACTACGGCAAGTTCCACGTCAGCCTGATGAAGGCCTGGTACGGCGCCAACGCCACCGCCGAAAACAACTGGGGCTACGACTGGCTGCCCAAGCTCGACGTGCCGGCCTACGACGTGCTGCGCATGTTCGAGATGATGGGCCAGGGCAAGGTCAACGGCTACATGTGTCAGGGCTTCAACCCGATTGCCGCGCTGCCGGACAAGAACCGCGTCACCGCCGCGCTGGCCAAGCTCAAGTGGCTGGTGATCATGGACCCGCTGGCCACCGAAACCTCCGAGTTCTGGCGCAACGCCGGCCCGTTCAACGACGTCGACACGGCCAACATCCAGACCGAGGTGATCCGCCTGCCCACCACCTGCTTTGCCGAGGAAGACGGCTCGCTGGTCAACAGCAGCCGCTGGTTGCAGTGGCACTGGAAGGGCGCCGACGGCCCGGGCGAAACCCGCACCGACGTGCACATCATGAGCGAACTGTTCCTGCGCCTGCGCAAGCGTTACCAGGCCGAGGGCGGCGCTTACCCCGACGCCATGCTCAGCATCAGCTGGCCCTACAAGGTCCCTGAAGAACCATCCCCCGAAGAGCTGGCCAAGGAGATGAACGGCTGGGCGGTCAGCGACCTCACCGACGCCAGCGGCGCCACGCTCAAGGCTGGGCAACAGCTCGCCGGCTTCGCCCAGATGAAGGACGACGGCAGCACCGCCTCCGGTTGCTGGATCTTCGCCGGCAGCTGGACCGAGCAGGGCAACCAGATGGCCCGGCGCGACAACAGCGACCCGTACGGCATGCATCAGGTGCAGAACTGGGCCTGGGCCTGGCCGGCCAACCGCCGCATCCTCTACAACCGCGCCTCCAGCGACCCGCAAGGCAAGCCGTGGGACCCGGAGAAAAAACGCCTGGTGTGGTGGAACGGCAAGGCCTGGACCGGCACCGATGTGCCGGACTTCAAGGTCGATTCGCCGCCGGAAGCGGGGATGAACCCGTTCATCATGAACCCCGAGGGCGTGGCCCGGTTCTTCGCCATCGACAAGATGGCCGAGGGCCCGTTCCCCGAGCACTACGAGCCGTTCGAGACGCCGATCGGGATCAACCCGCTGCACCCGCAGAACAAGAAGGCCACCAGCAACCCGGCCGGGCGCATCTTCGATTCGGTGTGGGACACCCTCGGCACCCACGACGAGTTCCCCCATGCGGCGACCACCTACCGGCTGACCGAGCACTTCCACTTCTGGAGCAAGCATTGCCGGCTCAACGCCATTGCCCAGCCCGAGCAGTTCGTCGAAATCGGCGAGGTGCTGGCCAATGAGAAAGGCATCAAGGCCGGTGACCGGGTGCGGGTATCGAGCAAGCGCGGGCATATCGACGCGGTGGCGGTGGTGACCAAGCGGATCCGCCCGCTGCAGGTCAACAACCAGACCGTGCACCAGATCGGCATCCCGCTGCACTGGGGCTTCACCGGCAGCACGCGGCACGGCTACCTGACCAACACCCTGGTGCCGTTCCTCGGTGATGGCAACACCCAGACGCCGGAGTCCAAGTCGTTCCTCGTCAAAGTGGAGAAACTCTGATGGCCAGCCAAGACATCATTGCCCGCTCCGCCACCACCACCGTGCCGCCCTCGGTACGCCAGCAGGAGGAGGTCGCCAAGCTGATCGACACCACCAAGTGCATCGGCTGCAAGGCCTGCCAGGTGGCGTGCTCGGAGTGGAACGAACTGCGTGACGAGGTGGGCCACAACCACGGCACCTACGACAACCCCCAGGACCTGTCCGCCGAAACCTGGACCCTGATGCGCTTCACCGAGCACGAGCGCGACGACGGCAACCTGGAGTGGCTGATCCGCAAGGACGGCTGCATGCATTGCGCCGACCCTGGTTGCCTGAAGGCCTGCCCGAGCCCGGGGGCGATCATCAAGCACGCCAACGGCATCGTCGACTTCAACCAGGACCACTGCATCGGCTGCGGCTACTGCATCACCGGCTGCCCGTTCAACATCCCGCGCATCTCGCAGAAGGACCACAAGGCGTACAAGTGCACCCTGTGTTCCGACCGCGTCAGCGTGGGCCTGGAGCCGGCCTGCGTGAAAACCTGCCCCACCGGGGCGATCGTCTTCGGCAGCAAGGAAGAGATGAAGGTGCATGCCGACGAGCGCATTGTCGATCTGAAGTCGCGCGGCTTTGAGAACGCCGGGCTGTACGACCCGGATGGCGTCGGCGGCACCCACGTGATGTATGTGCTGCACCACGCCGACACGCCACGGATCTACGCCGGCCTGCCGGACCAGCCGGTGATCAGCCCGCTGGTGGGGTTGTGGAAGGGCTTCACCAAGCCGCTGGCGCTGCTGGCCATGGGTGCGGCGGTGCTGGCCGGGTTCTTCCACTACGTGCGCGTCGGGCCGCAGCGGGTCGAGGAGGACGAACACCCGGCGCCTGTGGATAACACGGTCCACCAGGTAGATCCGGCGGTGCATGTCTATGATCCGAACCGCCCCGGCGGGCAGGGGGAGCAGCGGCCATGAACGACGACAAACCGATCCTGCGCTACAACGCCAACGAACGCAGCAACCACTGGGTGGTGGCGATCCTGTTCGTGCTGGCCGGCCTGTCGGGGCTGGCGCTGTTCCACCCGGCGCTGTTCTGGCTCAGCCACCTGTTCGGCGGCGGGCCGTGGACGCGGATCCTGCACCCGTTCATCGGCGTGGCGATGTTCGTGTTCTTCCTCGGCTTGGTTTTGCGCTTCTGGCGCGCCAACTTCATCACCGCCAACGACCGCCTGTGGCTGCGCCGCGTCGACCGGGTGATGCTCAACAAGGAAGAGGGCGTACCGCCGGTGGGCAAGTACAACGCCGGGCAGAAGCTGCTGTTCTGGACACTGCTGGCGTGCATGCTGGTGCTGCTGGTCAGCGGCGTGGTGATCTGGCGGGCGTACTTCAGCCACTGGTTCGGCATCGACGTCATACGCCTGTCGGCCCTGTTGCATGCCCTGGCGGCGTTCGTGCTGATCCTCAGCATCATCGTGCATATCTATGCCGGGATCTGGATCAAGGGCTCGATCGGCGCCATGCTGCATGGCTGGGTCAGCCGCGCCTGGGCACGCAAGCACCATGAACTCTGGTACCGCGATGTGACCGGCGACAAGACGCCGGGCAATCACGGCCGTAAGGAAGGATGACCGTTTGAGCACGATTCTCGAACCTGGGCAGATCGAAGCGTCGGCAGTGATGCCGCCGTTTCTGCACCTGCCCCCCGCCAACCTCTTCGAGGTGCGCGCTGCGCGGCTGGAGCACCTGGCCGAGGGCAACGCATTGGGTGAGTACCTGCAATGGGTGGCGCAGCTTTGTCGGATCCAGCAGCTGCTTGTGGATAACCCGCCCGGCGCCTTGCCGGTGGCCGAAGAGCGCCAGCGCCTGTGCATAAGTCATGGCCTGCCGCCGCTGGCGGCGGACAGCCTGGTGCGCGAAGGGCCGTGGCTGCCGTGGTTGCAGGTACTGCTCGAGCACTTCAAGGTCGACGCCGAGGGCCCCTTGGCCGATGCGCTGCAAACCCTGCGCGATGCTGACGACAGCCAGCGCAAGGGCTGGGGCATCGCCTTGCTGGGTGGCCAGTACGATGCGCTGCCGGCGGCGCTGGTGCCCTTCATCGGCGCCGCGTTGCAGGCGGCCTGGTCGAGCTGGCTGCTGGCGCTGCCCGAACCCGAGCTCAAGCCCGCTGGCAGCCTGGCGCAATGCCCGGCCTGCGGTTCGCCGGCCATGGCCGGTATGGTGCGCAACCGCGGCAAACACAATGGCCTGCGCTACCTGGCCTGCTCGCTGTGTGCCTGCGAATGGCATGTGGTGCGGGTCAAATGCGTGTATTGCGAGTCGAGCAAGGACTTGCGCTACAGCCACTTCGAGGATGACCGCTACGCCGCCGGCAAGGCGCCGCTGCGCGCCGAGTGCTGCCCGGGGTGCGAGAGCTACCTCAAGCAGTGTTACCTGGAGAACGACGCCGCCGCCGAACCGCTGGCCGACGACCTGGCGAGCCTGGCGCTGGACATCCGCCTGGACGAGGAGGGCTTCCATCGCCTGGCGCCGAACCTGCTGCTGGCGCCGGGGTAGTGTCTACACTGCAATCGAGTTGAGCCCTATCGCGGGGCAAGCCCGCTCCCACGCCGATCTCATCTATTGCGTGGGAGCGGGCTTGCCCCGCGATAGGGCCGGACCAGACAACGGATCAGTCATAGGTAGTACCGAATGTCTTCAAGCCCCGCCAGCGCCACCCCACGCCTGCCCTCCATCGACACCCTGCTGCGCCATCCCGCCTGCGCCCCCCTGATCGACCGCCACGGCCGTGACGCCACGCTGGCTACCCTGCGCCAACTGCTCGACGACCTGCGCGAGCCTGCGCGCCTCGGCCAACTGAGTGCCACCGAACTGACCGCCGAAGTCCTCCTGGGCCGCACCGGCGAGCGCCTGGCCATCCAGCAACGCAGCCAGGTGCGCCGGGTGTTCAACCTCACCGGCACGGTACTACACACTAACCTGGGCCGGGCATTGCTGCCCGAAGAGGCCGTCGAGGCCATGCAGACCGCCGCCCGTTACCCGCTCAACCTGGAATTCGACCTGGCCACCGGTAAGCGCGGCGACCGCGACGACCTGATCGAAGGCCTGATCCGCGAGCTGACCGGCGCCGAAGCGGTCACCGTGGTCAACAACAATGCCGCCGCCGTGCTGTTGGCGCTCAACAGCCTGGGCGCGCGCAAGGAAGGCATCATCTCCCGCGGCGAGCTTATCGAGATCGGCGGCGCCTTCCGCATCCCCGACATCATGGCCCGCGCCGGCGTGAAGCTGCACGAGATCGGCACCACCAACCGCACCCATGCCCGCGACTACGAAGGCGCGATCAACCCGCGCACCGGGCTGCTGATGCGCGTGCACTGCAGCAACTACAGCATTCAGGGTTTCACCACCCAGGTGCCCACCGCCGAGCTGGCACGCATTGCCCACCAACACCAGTTGCCGTTGCTCGAAGACCTGGGCAGCGGCAGCTTGCTCGACCTCACCCGCTGGGGCCTGCCGGCCGAACCGACGGTGCGCCAGGCCCTGGCCGACGGCGCCGATATCGTCACCTTCAGCGGCGACAAGCTGCTCGGCGGCCCACAGGCCGGGATCATCGTCGGGCGCAAGGAGCTGATCGCGAAGATCAAGAAGAACCCGCTCAAGCGCGCCCTGCGCGTGGACAAGATCACCCTCGCCGCGCTGGAAGCGGTGCTGGCGCTGTACCGCAACCCCGACCGCCTGGCCGAACGCCTGCCCAGCCTGCGCCTGCTGACCCGCAGCCAGGCTGAAATCCAGGCCCAGGCACTGCGCCTGGCCCCCGACCTCAAGGCCCACCTGGGTGAACAATGGGCCGTCAGCGTGGAGCCGGCCCTGGGCATGATCGGCAGCGGCAGCCAGCCGGTGGCGCGCCTGCCCAGTGCCGCCCTGTGCCTGCGCCCGCAGGTGTCGAAGAAGCTGCGTGGCCGCAGCCTGCATGTGCTGGAGCGGGCCCTGCGCGATTTGCCGGTGCCGGTGCTCGGGCGCATCGACGACGATGCCCTGTGGCTCGACCTGCGCCAGCTCGATGACGAGGCCCAGTGGCTGGCGCAACTGCCGGCGTTGCAACTGGGGCCGGTACAGTGATCGTCGGCACCGCCGGGCATATCGACCATGGCAAGACCGCGCTGCTGCAAGCCCTGACCGGCCAGGCCGGCGACACCCGCCAGGAGGAGCGCGCGCGAGGCATGACCATCGACCTCGGCTACCGCTACGCGGCGCTGGCCGAGGGCGCGCCGCTGACCGGCTTCATCGACGTGCCCGGGCATGAGCGCTTTATCCACAACATGCTGGCCGGCGCCCACGGCATCGACCTGGTGCTGCTGGTGGTGGCCGCCGACGACGGGGTCATGCCGCAGACCCGCGAGCACCTGGCGATCATCGAATTGCTGGGCATCCCTCAGGCGCTGGTGGCGATCAGCAAGTGCGACCGGGTCGAGCCGGCGCGGCTGCTCGAGGTGCAGGCGCAGGTTGCCGAACTGCTGGCGCCCGGGCCCTATGCGGGGGCGCTGCAGTTCCCGGTTTCGAGCTTGAGCGGCGAAGGGGTCGAGGCGTTGCGCAAGGCATTGCTCGAGGCTGAACGGCAGGTGCATCGGCGCAGTGCGCGCGGGGGCTTTCGGCTGGCCGTGGACCGCGTCTTTGCCGTGTCCGGCGCGGGTATCGTGGTCACGGGGACGGCGTTGGCCGGGCAGGTCAGTGCTGGCGACACCCTGCTGCTGGGCAAGGCCGGCAAACCGGTGCGCGTACGTGGATTGCACGCACAGAACCAGACAGCGCTCGTGGCCGAAGCCGGGCAGCGGGTAGCGCTGAACATCACTGGCGAACGCCTGGCGATCGAGCAGGTGCACCGTGGCGATTGGTTGCTGCCCGAGTGGCTGCATGCGCCCAGCGTGCGGGTCGATATCGAACTGAACCTGCTGCCCACGGAAACCCGCACCTTCGAACATTTCAGCGCGGTGCACGTGCACCTCGGCACCCAGGACGTGACGGCCCGGGTGGCGCTGCTGGAAGGTGAAAAGCTGGGCGCCGGCGAGCGCATGTTCGCCCAGTTGCTGCTCAATGCACCCTTGCAGGCGGTGCACGGTGATCGCCTGGTGCTGCGCGACCAGCGTGCCCAACGCACCTTGGGTGGCGGCCGGGTGCTCGACCCGTTCGCCCCGAGCCGGCAACGCCGCAGTGACGTGCGTTTGCGCCAGTTGCAGGTGCTGCGTGATGCCATCGGCCTGGAGCAGGCCTTGCCCGCGCTGCTCGAAACCGCCCCCGCAGGGCTCGACCCGCAGCGCCTGGAGCGCCAGTTCAACCGTCGGCGTGAAACCTGGCAGCTGCCGGACCACGTCGTGGTGATCGCCACGCGCCAAGGCCAGCTGTTGTTCGCCCGTGAGCAATGGCAGGCACTCAAGCAACAGCTGCTGGCGCGCCTGGCGCAGTTCCACGAACAGGAGCCCGACCAGCTCGGCCCCGACCGTGACCGGCTACGCCGCTTCTGCGCCACGCCGCTGGAGCGCCCGGCGTTCGTCAGCCTGCTGGATGAGCTGCTAGGTGACGGCGCGATCGGCAGCAGTGGGCCCTGGCTGCACTTGCCGGATCACAAGGTTCAATTGAGCGAAGCCGATGCGGCCTTGTGGGCGCGTTTGCAACCGTGCCTGCTGGCGGGCGAGTACGACCCACCGTGGGTCAGGACCCTGGCCGGGGAACTGCAGCGCGAAGAGGCCGAAGTGCGGCTGTTGCTGCGCAAGTTGGCAAGGCTGGGCGTGGTGCACCAGGTGGTGCGTGACCTGTTCTACCCGCAGGACACGCTAAGGCGCATGGCAGAGCTGCTGTTGCAGCTGGCGGCGGGATCGCCGATAGTACAGGTCGCCGCGTTTCGCGACAGCTTGGGCATCGGTCGCAAGCGCAGTGTGCAGATCCTCGAATATTTCGACCGCATCGGCCTGACCCGCAGGGTCGCCGACCAGCGTTACATTCGCAGCGACAGTGCCTTGGCCCAGCAGCAGGCCGGGCACTGAACGATCCAAGGAAGGCAATCGCGCCCGGTGGCGCGGCCGGGCTTCAAACCCGGTTGGGGACGGCATCCGTTCCCGGGCAGGTTCGACTCCCGCTGCCTTCCGCCACTTTTCCCGCCGTACAAACGATCGCGGGGCAAGCCCGCTCCCACGAGCCAGTGGCCAGCCGTGGGAGCGGGCTCGTGGGAGCGGGCTTGCCCCGCGATGGCGTACTGACGGCCTATGCGTTTATGCGCGCTCCCCGCACAGATCCAGCGCAAACCAATGCTCAGCCGCATCGGCATCCAACCCAGCCCCCAGCAGCGCAAACAACTTGCCCAGCGCTGCCTCACGGGTCATGCCACCGCCACTCACCAACCCGGTATCGCGCAGGCGGCTACCGGCGGCATAGGTATCGAACACCACCGAACCTTCCGGGCACTGACTGATGGCGACGATCATCACGCCGCCCTGGCGGGCGTCATGCAGCACATCGAGCAGCGCCTGGTCGTCGGATGGCCCGGTACCGCTGCCATAGCACTCCAGCACCAGTCCCTGCACGCCACTGTCGAACAGGCCGCGCAGGTGCTCGGCGGCAAGGCCCGGGAACACCGGCATCACCGCCAGCTTGACCGGCTGGCGCTGCTGACGGTAGTCCAGGCGAGTCGGCAGTTCCGCTGCGCGCTCGCCTTCACGATGGCGAGGCAGCACGGTGAAGGCGTCGAACGCCTCGCTGCGCAGCTTCGACGCACGGCAGCCGTGCAACAGCTGGCCGTGGAAGTACAGCTGCACGCCGTCTTCAAGGCCGCTTTCGAACAGGCGCAGGGCGCCGATCAGGTTGGCCCAGGCATCGCTGTCCGGCGCGCCGGCCGGCAGCATCGAGCCGGTCAGCAGCACCGGCACCGGCAGGCCCAGCAGCAGGAACGACAGGGCCGCGGCGCTGTAGGCCAGGGTGTCGGTGCCGTGCAGCACCAGCACACCGTCGTGGCCTTGCTGCTCGACCGCCTCGACGATGGCGTCGCGCATTGCCAGCCAGTTGGCCTGTTGCATGTTGGCGCTGTCGATCAGCGGGTTCAGTTCACGCAGGGTCCAGGGCAACTGGGGGGCATCGGCGCAAGCGGCAAAGTGTTCGCGCATGCGTGCGTCGAAACCGCCGGCTGGCGCCAGGCCTTCGGCGGACTGCAGCATGCCGATGGTGCCACCGGTGTAGAGGACGAGGAGATTCTTGACTGCACGCATTGGAACATTCCGTAGCGATGTCAGGCCCTGTCGCAGCGGATGCCCGAGGCAGCGCGATCCCCTGTGGGAGCCGGCTTGCCGGCGAGGGGGCCTGAAGACGAAGAAAGAGTCAGCCGCCCACGAACGGGGCGGCTGGGGCAGGGGAGAATATCAGCGCTGAGCGTGCGCCGGTGCGGCGGCTTTGTCAGTGGCTGTTTCAACCTGCGGATTGGCCGGCCAGGCGGCACGGTCCAGGTCCAGGTCGGCGAACTTGCTCGAGTCGAACACCGGCTGCTTGATACCAGCCTTGCGCTGCGCGTCGTAGTCGCGCATCACCCGCAGGCCGACCTTGAACAGCAGGGCCAGGGCCACCAGGTTGACGAAGGCCAGGCAGGTCATGGTGATGTCGGCGAAGGCGAACACGGTCGACAGGTCCTGCATCGAACCCCAGACCACCAGTGCCAGCACCAGGCCGCGGAAGGTCATCAGCACAACGCGGTTGCGGGTCAGGAACTGCAGGCTGTTCTCGCCCAGGTAGTAGTTGTAGAGGATGCAGGTGAACACGAACAGCGACAGCGCGACGCTGACGAAGATGCGGCCCCAGTCACCCACCACGGCAGCCAGCGAGTTCTGGGTCAGGACGATGCCGTCACCTTCGAAGCCTGGGGTGTAGAAGCCCGACAGCAGGATCAGCAGCGCGGTGCAGGTGCAGATCACGAAGGTGTCGAGGAACACGCTGAAGGCCTGGACCACGCCCTGGGCGCCCGGGTGCTTCACGGCAGCTACGGCGGCGACGTTCGGTGCACTGCCCAGGCCCGCTTCGTTGGCGAACACGCCACGCTTCACGCCCATGACGATGGCGCTGCCGAGCAGGCCGCCGAACGCAGGGTCAAGGCCGAAGGCGCTCTTGAAGATGGTTTCCAGCATCGCTGGCACGTGCTCGATCTGGGTGCCGATCACGTACAGGGTCACGCCGATGTAGGCCAGGGTCTTGACCGGTACCAGCAGGTCGGACACCGCGGCGATGCGCTTGATGCCGCCGATGAAGGTGATGGCCAGCAGCACGGCCAGGACGATACCGGTCTGGCGTGGGTCGAAGGCAAAGGCGTTCTGCAGCGAGTGGGTCACGGTGTACGACTGCAGGCCGATGAAGGCGAAGCCGTAGGTGACCAGCAGCAGGATCGAGAACACGATCGCCATGCTTTTCAGCTTCAGGCCGTGCTGGATGTAGTACGCCGGGCCGCCGCGGTACAGGCCGTCGCCGTCGGCGCGCTTGTAGACCTGGGCCAGGGTGCATTCGAAGAAGCTGCTGGACATGCCCACCAGTGCGGTGACCCACATCCAGAACACGGCGCCAGGGCCGCCGAGGGTCACGGCGATACCGACACCGGCGATGTTACCGGCGCCGACGCGGCCGGCCAGGCTCAGCATCAGGGCCTGGAACGAGCTCAGCTGGCCTGCCTGGCCACGCAGGGATTCCTTGAACACACCGAACATGTGGCCGAAGTGGCGGAACTGCACGAACCGCGAGCGGATGGTGAAGTAGCTGCCGAGACCGACGATCAGCACGATGAGGAGCTTCCCCGAGAGGAAATCGTTGAGTGCTTCGAGCATTTTGAAATGACCTCGATTCTTATTGTTCGTGTGGAAAATCTGCGGACGGCAGGCGCACCGCGATTGATTGGGGCGCAGGGTGGGTCATGACAACTGCGGTTACAATTTCGCGGGTTGCTCTGTTTTGGTGCGACTTGATGCTAGAATTGCATCACTCGCATCATCTGGACCCCGGCATCATGGGCGATCACTTCGCTGACAACCTCAAATTGGCCTGTAGCCACTACCGCTCTATCTCGGAGGTTTGCCGGCAGCTGTCGATCAACCGCGGGCAGTTCAACAAGTACCTCAGTGGGCAAAGCCGGCCGACGCCGTACAACCTCAAGCGCATCGGTGACTTCTTCGGTGTGGAGGATTACGAGCTGGGTTTGCCGCCCGAACAGTTCGCCCGCCTGATCGGCGCGCGCAACCCGGCCGCGCAGCAGAACAACCCGATCAGCGAGCTGTTCAAGCCGCTCAACGATCATGTGGTCAACCTGTCGCGCTACTGCGGTTACTACTTCGAATACTCCAACTGCATGTCGGTGCCAGGCTTGATCCTGGTGTCGCTGGTGCACTTGCGCGAAGAGCGTGAGCGCTACCTGTTCGAGCGTCAGGAGCGCCAGGAGCGCAGCAGCGCCACCGACCCCCACGCCGAGGTGCGCTGCCGCTACCTGGGGGCGGCGTTCCAGTTGCAGGATCGCCTGTTCCTGGTCGACTACGAGTCGCTGACCTTGAACGAGATGAGCCAGACCATCCTCATCCCCAGCTTCAAGAGCCGAATCACCCGCCTCAATGGCCTGAAAACCGGCGTGTCCAGCGGCGACCGGCGTAACCCGGCGTGCACCCGCGTGGTCTGGGAGTACCTGGGTGAGGAGATCAACCGGATCAACGCCTTCCGCCAGGTACGCCTGTATCGCCCGGATGACCCGCGTATCGACGACGATATCCGCGATCGCCTGAGCGCGGGTTCGATCAGCAACGGCCTGTTCGAGATCGAGTAGTACCGTCTGCTTTCCTTGAATGTGCCGTGGGAGCGGGCTTGCCCCGCGATTAGCCCGCTCCCACGCAACCACATGAATGCCGCAGACCCGCGTTATTCCAGAATGAACGCCCCCACCGCCTGCGCCACCTGATCCGCCACCTCCGGCCGGTCACGCAGGTGGGCGGCAATGCCATGGTCGCAGTCGGTGAGCATCAGGCATTCCACATACGGCGCCGGCACCGAGCGCAGCAGGCTGTGGGTCACTTCCTCGGGGATCGGGCTGTAACGCTCGACCCCCGCCATGCGCCGCACCCCCGCCGACGTCCCGGCCCCCTGGCCATGCACCCGCGAGTTGAGCCCGTCGTATTCGCCGATCACCAGCAGCACGCGGCCCTGGAACTGGCGCAGGAAGGCATAGCTGTCGCAGTCGAGGAAAGCGTAGGGCTTGCGGATCGCCGCCGTGAACGCCGGGCCAAAGGGTGCGCTGTGGGCCGCGTCGGGGTACACCGCCGGGCAGATCAGCACCAGCTTGCGCACGTTCGGACGCTGCGCCGCCAGCTTGAGGGCGATGGCGCCGCCCAGGCTGTGGCCGATCAGGGTGTCGCTGCGGCTGTCGAGGTGCTGGTGGAAGCGCAAGGCTTCCTGAAGGTTGCTGGCCAGCGAGGCATCCCTGGCCCCCGGTTCACTGGCCAGGCTGTGGCCGGACAAGTTGCCGGTCAGCGAGCCGATACCCTGCTGCTGCAGGCGGTACAGCAGCGGGTTGAGCCGGGTGAAGTCCGAACGGGCACCGCCGACCACGAACACCGGTGGCGCCCGTTCGCTGTCCGGCAACAGCAGGCGGGCCTGCTGGCGATAACCGTCGAAGGCTTCGTCAATGAAGCGCTCGGCGCCGGGGGCGGGTTCGTCGTACTGCCAGAGAGCGCGTTGCGCGGTGGTCGATTCGGCGTCCATGAACATCTCCTTGTGCAGGCCTGGCGCAGTATAAGTAGCTGTCGGGCAAGGGGGAACCGCGCACTGTACGCCTGCGACCCGGCCTACGTTGGACTTCCCCTGCCGGAAACCGCAAAATGCCCCCTTTCCTCCATCGATCTGAGCGGACTTGTTGACCCTATGCGTATGCGCCTGATGCTGTTGGGTGGAGGCAATGCCCTCGGGCAAGCACTGATTCGTCTTGGCGCCGAGGAAGACATCGCCTTCCTGGCACCGCGTCCGCCGGAGAACGGCTGGGACCCGGCCAGCCTGACCCTGTTGCTCGATGAGCACCGCCCCGACGCGGTGGTCAACCTTGCCTATTACTTCGACTGGTTCCAGGCCGAGTCGGTCAGCGAACAGCGCCTGGCCCAGCAGGAGCGTGCGGTGGAGCGGCTGGCCGAGCTGTGCCAGCACCACGAAATGGTCCTGGTGCAGCCTTCCAGCTACCGGGTATTCGATGGCTCGCGCGCCACGGCCTACAGCGAGAAGGACGAGCCGGTGCCGCTCGGCCTGCGCGGCCAGGCCCTGTGGCGCATCGAGCAGAGCGTGCGCGCCACCTGCCCGCAGCATGTGCTGCTGCGCTTTGGCTGGCTGCTGGACGAAAGCCGCGACGGTGCGCTCGGGCGTTTCCTGACCCGCGCCGAACAACCCCAGGAGCTGCTGCTGGCCGATGACCGGCGCGGCAACCCGACGCCGGTGGACGACGCCGCGCGGGTGATCCTTTCGGTGCTCAAGCAGCTCGACTGCAAGGCGCCGCTGTGGGGCACCTACCACTACGCCGGCAACGAGGCCACCACGCCGCTGGCGCTGGGCCAGGCGATCCTCGGCGAAGCCGCGCAGTGGCACAAGCTGGCCGTGCAGCAACCGACCGCCCAGGCCCATGCCGCGCGCCCGGATGCCAGCGAAGAGCCGCAGCATGCGGTGCTGGCCTGCAAGAAGATCCTTCACACCTTCGGCATCAAGCCGCGCGCCTGGCGTGCCGGCTTGCCGCCCCTACTGGACCGTTTCTACCGACATGGCTGACGCCCCCATCCTGATCACCGGCGGTGCCGGCTTCATTGGCTCCCACCTGTGCGATGCGCTGCTGGAAAAAGGCTACGCGGTACGCATTCTCGATGACCTGTCCACCGGCAAGCGCAGCAACCTGCAACTCGGCCACCCGCAACTGGAACTGATCGAGGGCGATGTCGCCGATGCGGCCCTGGTCGCGCGCGCCGCTGCCGGTTGCCGGGCCGTGGTGCACCTGGCCGCGGTGGCCTCGGTGCAGGCGTCGGTCGAGGACCCGGTAAAAACCCACCAGAGCAATTTCATCGGCACCCTCAACGTCTGTGAAGCGATGCGTCAGCATGGCGTTCGCCGGGTGCTGTTCGCTTCCAGCGCGGCGGTGTACGGCAACAATGGCGAAGGCCAGTCCATCGCCGAAGACACGCCAAAGGCGCCGCTGACGCCGTACGCGGTGGACAAGCTGGCCAGCGAGCAATACCTGGATTTCTACCGTCGCCAGCACGGCCTGGAGCCGGTGGTATTCCGTTTCTTCAATATCTTCGGCCCGCGCCAGGACCCGTCCTCGCCGTATTCCGGAGTCATCAGCATCTTCTGCGAGCGTGCCACCAGCGGCAAACCCATCATGGTGTTCGGCGATGGCGAACAGACCCGTGATTTCCTGTATGTCGGTGACCTGGTCCAGGTGATGGTCCAGGCGCTGGAGCAGCCGGTGGTGGAAGAGGGCGCGGTGAACATCGGCCTGAACCAGGCGACTTCGCTGAACCAGTTGCTCAAGGCACTGGAACAGGTGATCGGCAGCCTGCCGCCGATCAGCCACGGCCCGGCGCGCTCCGGGGATATCCGCCATTCGCGGGCGGACAATGCGCGGCTGCTGGCGCGCTTCGACTTCCCGGAGCCAACGCCTTTTGTTGAAGGCGTGGCACGGTTGCTCGGCAAGGCCTGAGGCCGGCGGCCACAGGGGCAGCGTAATTCTTGTGGGAGCGGGTTTACCCGCGAAGCAGGCGGCGCGGTGGATGGCACCGGCTCTGCCGGTGTTCGCGGGTAAACCCGCTCCCACAGGACACGCGCCGCTTTGACGGCAAGCGTTGTAACTGTGAGGGTGCAGCCTGCGATGAGTTAAACGCAGGCAGTACAAGACAGTTGCTCCTAGAGCGGACGTTCAAGTCCATTGCGTGGGGATCGCCTCACAGGCCATCACCCATGCCGAACCAACCGCCGCTGGCACCGCTCCGGCTCCACCACTCGCCCATCCTCAGCCCGCACCTGCAGCGTCTCCAGCTCTTGGCCGCGATCATCGACCAGCTGCGAGCGTGACTCCCCTTCCGTGAACAGATACCGCTCCCCCCACTGGCGCAGGCCGATCACGATCGGGAACACCGCACGCCCCTGCTCGGTCAGCACGTATTCCTTGTAGGCACTGCCATCGGAGGCCGGTTGTTGCGCCAACAGGCCGGCCTCGACCAGCAGCTTCAGGCGCGCGGCGAGGATGTTCTTCGCCAGCCCCAGGTTCTTCTGCCATTCGCTGAAGCGGCGCAGGCCATCGAAGGCATCGCGCAGGATCATCAGCGCCCAGCGATCGCCGAGCACTTCCAGGGCGCGGGCCACGGGGCATTGCTGGTTGTTGTCGTCGAGCATGAGGCCATTCCTGATCAAGGTTGGTTGCAGATTAAAACCACATTTGCTAGAAATCCAGTTGTGGTTTCAAAACGAAACCGGAATCTGCCGAGGACTGTGCAATGACATCTGCCTCATCTGTACCGCCGCCATTGACCCGCAGCCTGACGCTGCTGCTGGCGGTCGCCTGCGGCCTTGCGGTGGCCACCGTGTATCTGTCCCAGCCGCTGCTGGAGTCCATGGCCAGCAGCCTGGGTATCGCCCAGGCGCAGGTAGGCCTGGTGGTCGGCGCGACCCAGGCCGGGTATGCCGCAGGATTGCTGCTGATCGTACCGCTGGGCGACCTGTTCGCGCGCAAGCGGCTGATCCTCATGCAACTGCTGCTGGCGGCCGTTGCCCTGCTGGCGGTGGCGTCGAGCCTTGACTGGGCCATGTTGCTGGCGGCCATGGGCATGGTCGGGCTGATGGCGGTGGTGGTGCAGGTGATGGTGGCCCACGCCGCCACACTGGCCACGCCCGCACAGCAGGGCCAGGCGGTGGGCACGGTCACCAGCGGTGTGGTGCTGGGTATCCTGTTGGCACGCCTGGCCTCGGGCTTGGTGGCCGATCTGTCGGGTTGGCGGACGGTTTATCTGGTGGCTGCGGGCCTTGCCTTGCTGATGGCGCTGTTGCTCGGCTGGCGTTTGCCCGAGGCGCCAGTGCGCGGCATGCGACAGGGGTATCCGGCTCTGCTGGGTTCGCTGTTCGCGCTGTACCGCCATGACCGGCTGTTGCGCCAGCGGGGCACCTTCGCCCTGCTGATCTTTGCCGCCTTCAGTGTGCTGTGGAGTGCCATGGTGCTGCCCCTGAGCGCCGCGCCGCTGGCGCTGGACCATACCCAGATCGGCCTGTTCGGCCTGGCTGGGGTTGCCGGTGCACTGGCGGCCGCACGGGCCGGGCGCCTGGCCGACCGTGGGCAAGGGCAGAAGACTACCGGCCTGGCGCTGGGGTTGCTGGTGTTGTCATGGTTGCCGATTGCCCTGCTCGAGCACTCGTTGCTGGCGCTGGTAGTGGGCGTCTTGCTGCTGGACTTCGCCGTGCAGGCGGTGCACGTGACCAACCAGAGCCTGCTGCTGGCCGGGCGTGGCGAAATGGCCAGCCGGCTGATCGGCGCCTACATGTGCTGCTACTCGCTGGGCAGCGGGCTGGGGGCGGTGGCCGCGACCTGGATCTATGGGCAATGGGGTTGGGGCGCGGTGTGCGGGCTGGGGGCCGGCATCAGTGGCCTGGCCCTGGGCTACTGGGTGTACCTGTGGCAGCTGGGCCGCAATGAAAAAGCCCGCTCGGGCGAGCGGGCTTGTCGGGCGGTGCCGGGTCAGAACTTGTAGCCCAGGCCCACCATGTAGACCCACGGGTCGACGTCCACGTCGACCTTGGTCTTGCCCACGCCCAGGGCGCTCGGGCCGTCGATGGTGGCCTTGGTGTCGATGTCGACGTACCAGACCGCGGCGTTGAACAGCAGGTTTTCGGTGAGCATGTAGTCCATGCCCAGCTGGCCGGCGAGACCGACCGAGTCCTTCATCTTCATGTTGCTGAAGCCTTGCGCCTTGCGGTTGCTGCTCAGGTCTTCATCGAAGAACAGGGTGTAGTTCAGGCCCACGCCGGCGTAAGGCTGGAACTTGGAGCTGGCGTCCATCGGGTAGTACTGCAGCGACAGGGTCGGTGGCAGTTGCTTGATGTCGGCCAGCTTGCCGTCCAGGCCGGCACCCAGGCCTTTCACGCCGACGGTGTGCTTGAACGGGGTGGCGGCCAGCAGTTCCAGGCCGATGTGGTCGGTGAGCATGTAGGCGAAGGCCAGGCCCAGTTGGGTATCGCTGTCCAGGGTTGCCTTGGTGCCCGACACCTTGGCGCCATCGAGTTTGATGTCGCCGCTGTTCTCGTTCGGCGCGGTGGTGATGGCGCCGGAACGGATGATGAAATCACCCGCCTGGTGGGCGTGGGCAACAGGGGCCGCGAGCGCCAACGCGACGAGCGAGGCACTGAGCAAGGACTTGTTCATGGAAGCTCCCAAAGGACGTGAGTAATCGAGTAGTCCAATGGTACGAAGCTGACTAAACAGAAAGTTTGACCCAGCTCAACGAAGCCGTGTCATAGGTCCCTGGCAGTGCTCATTTCAGCTCATAGGCGTAGATTTTCTGCGCTTCCATCTGGTAACCGGCATCGGCCAGTTCGCTGCTGCTGGCCTTGACCTGCATCGTCCCCTCGATCCAGTAAGGCTGGTAGAGGTCTTCGACGCGCACGCCCATCTCGCTGAAGATATGCACGATCTGGTTCGACGGCGGTGGCGGCACATGGATGCAGGCGCCGTAGTAGGGCACCAGCAGGAACTCGGTGGTGCGGCCTTCTTCGCTGACCTCCAGCGGCACGATGTAGCCGGGCAGTTTCACTTGCTGGCCATCGAGCGCCTTGACCACTGGCGCGTCGGGCGCCTGCTGGCGCGCGGCAGGGGCCGACTCGGAAAGCGCACTGCCGATCTGCGACAGGTCGTGCAGCGGGGCCAGTTGCGGCGGGATGACCGGCGCGCCCTCGGGGATCAGTGCGGGCCAGTCCAGTTCGCGGGGCTCGCTGGCCCAGAGCGGCATGGCAACCGCCAACAGCAGGATCAGCAGCGTTTGCATTACTGGCCTTTTCGCGGGTAAACCCGCTCCCACAGGGATCTGCGTGGTCTCTGTGGGAGCGGGTTTACCCGCGAAGAGGCCGTTGGGGTGCATGATCATTACCGGTTCTCAAAGATGAATCGACAGCCCATCGGCCAGCGACTGCCGATAGGCGCGCCAGGCCGGCACGCTGCCCATCAGCAGCGCCGCGCCGAGGATGATAGCCAGCAGCGTCCATTCATGCGCACTCGGCCAATCCAGCGGCAGGTACAGCCCGTAGTTGGCCTGCACATAGCCCTGGGCCAGGGCGATCCCGGCATACAGCAAGCCCAGCCCGGCGACAATCCCGGCGAGGGCCAGGGCCAGTGCCTCGAGCACCAGCAACCCGGCGATATGCCACGGCCGGGCCCCCACCGAACGCAGGATGGCCATCTCTCGGCGGCGTTCGTTGAGGCTGGTGAGGATCGCCGTGAGCATGCCGATCAGCCCGGTCAGCACCACGAACAGCGACACCACGAACAGCGCCTGCTCGGCCGTGCCCATCAAACTCCACAGCTCTTGCAGCGCCACGCCGGGCAGGATCGCCAGCAGCGGCTCGTTGCGGTACTCGTTGATCTCGCGCTGCAGGCTGAAGGTGGCGATCTTGTTGTTCAAGCCGAGCATGAACGCGGTGATCGCCGCCGGTTGCAGGTCCATGCCGCGGGCCTGCTCGGCGCTGATACGCCCGGCACCGCGCGCCGGCACGCCGTTGTGCCAGTCGATATGGATCGCTTCCATGCCTGCCAGGCTGATGTGCAGGGTGCGGTCCACCGGGGTACCGGTACGCTTGAGCACACCGACCACGGTAAATGGCTTGTCGTCGTGCTTGACCAGGCTGATGGCGGCCACACCATGGGCCAGCACCAGTCTGTCGCCGAGCTTGTAGTGCAGCGCGTCGGCCACTTCGGCCCCCAGCACCACTTCGAACGGGTCGTTAGCGAAGGGCCGGCCCTGGCTCAGTTCGAGGTGCTGGCGGCGGCCGTACTGATAGTGCGCGAAGTAGTCGCCGGTGGTACCCATCACCCGGTAGCCGCGATGCGAGTCGCCCAGGGAAATGGGGATGGCCCACTTGACCCGTGGGTCCTTGGCGTACTGCTGGTAGCTGTCCCAGCGAATGTTGTTGGTGGCGTTGCCGATGCGGAACACCGAATACAGCAGCAGGTTCACCGAGCCCGAACGGGCGCCGACGATCAGGTCGGTGCCGCTGATGGTGCTGGCGAAGCTGGCGCGGGCTTCGGTGCGCACCCGCTCGACGGCCAGCAGCAGGCACACCGACAGGGCGATGGCGAAGGCGGTGAGCAGGGCGGTGAAACGGCGGTTGGCCAGGCTGGCCAGGGCAAGGCGGAGCAGGTACATCAGGCCTCCCGGGGCGTGGCGGCGCGGTTGAGTTCGGCCAGGGACAGGTGGCGGTCGAACAGCGGTGCCAGGCTCTGGTCATGGCTGACGAACAGCAGGCTGGAGCCGGCCGCGCGGCATTCGTCGAACAGCAGGCGGATGAAGGCTTCACGGGTGTCGGCATCGAGCGCCGAGGTGGGCTCGTCGGCGATCACCAGTTCGGGCTGGCCGATCAGCGCCCGGGCGGCGGCGACGCGCTGCTGCTGGCCGATCGACAGGCTGCCGGCGCGGCGCGTCAGCAGCTCGGGGGCGTCGAGGCCCAGGTGCGCCAGCAGGTGCGCGGCGGCCTGGTCGACGCTGCCATGGCGCTGACTGGCGCGTTCGGCACGGGACTTGGAGAAGCGGCAGGGCAACTCGACGTTCTCGCGCACCGACAGGAACGGCAGCAGGTTGAACTGCTGGAAGATGTACCCGGTGTGATCGACCCGAAAACGGTCGCGGGCGCCCTGGCTCAAGCTGGCCAAGTCCTGGCCCAGCAACTGGATACGCCCCTGGCCCGGGCGGTTCACCCCGCCCAGCAGGCCGAGCAGGGTGGTCTTGCCGCTGCCGCTGGGGCCCTTGAGGAACAGTGCCTCGCCGGCCTCCAGGCGGAACTCGCGGATATCCAGCAGCGGCGCCTGGCCGGGCCAGGCGAACACCAAATCATGCAGCTCGATCAGCGCCTGGCTCATTCAGAACGCGACCACGGCCTTGGCCGCCGTGGCCTCGACGCCTTTCTGGCCGTTGGGGCCGATCAGTTGCACGTTGATCTTCTGGGTCTGCGGGAAGGTCTTGAACAGCGGGCCAAGGTCGAGCTGGGCGAGCTTGGCCGGGGTGGCGCAGGTGAACTGGTAGTGGGCGTTCACATCGGCGTGCTGGTGGCCGTGCTCATGTTCGTGCGCGTCGCCATCGTCGTCGGCATGGGCGGCGTCGCCAAACAGGGGGCTTTCCAGCTCTTGGGCTTCATCCGTGCAGCCGGCCGCCTGGGCCAGGCCGAACAGCTTCAACGGTTGTTCCAGCTGCTGGCGCGCGGCGGCGACCTTGGCCTTGTCGGCATCGGTGCTGGCGGCGTGCTCGAAGCCGACCAGGTTCATGGCCGGGCTGTCCAGTTCCAGCTCCAGGGTGTTGCCGTCGAGCACCACGTTGAGCTTGGCCACACCATGCTCGTGGGCGGCGAGGGTGCCGTGGTCGTGGTCATGTTCGTCGTGGGCATGGGCCACGGCCACGGCCAGGGGCAGCAGGGCAAAGGGCAGGGCGAGCAGCAGACGACGCATGAACGGCTCCAGGGGCGGCTTTGAATGATTTGGTAATGTTATAACAATTTTTCTGCGCCTCGCCAGCCTGCCTGGCACAGGTTTCATGTTCGTGGGAGCATGACGGCATTGAGCCCTGGTACGAGGAAGGCAGCGTGAGAATTCGCGGACAGATCGGTGAATGGCCGGTGGACTTGACCATTGAGCTGGCGCCGGAAGAGTGGGCGCAGTTGGGGCGTCGGCTGGAGCAGCCTGCAGTGGTTGAAAACGCATCGGTGAGTGCCAGCCCAGCGCCGCGCCAGGATGATGGGCAGTGGATGGCCGCACGCGATGTGTTGCGCCAGGCCGGGCAGATGAACGGGCCCGAGTTGCTCGACCGTCTGGAAGGGCTCACGGGCAGCACGGCGGCGGGCAAGCGCCTGCTGGTGCGTCTGCGGCACAGCAGTGAGGTGAAGGTGGAAAGCGGCGTGGATGCGCCGGTGTATCACTGGGTGGGGTGAGCTCAAGCATCGCGGGGCAAGCCCGCTCCCACGGGTTCAGGGTGGGGGTGAGCATATGGATCGCGAGGCAAGCCCGCTCCCACGCCATGGACACGTGGGAGCGGGCTTGCCCCGCGATTGCATTTGAGGATCAGAACATCGCCGACGACAGCTTGCGGCGGTACACCCCCACCAGCGGATGATCGCTGCCCAGCAGCTCGAACACCTGCAGCAGCGCCTTCTGCGGCAAGCCGTTCTCGTAGCCACGGTTACGCTGGAACAGCTTGAGCAGCCCGTCCAGCGCCGCTTCGTATTGCTGGCGCGCCAGTTGCTGGATGCACAGCTGGTAGCTGGCCTCGTCATCCTGCGGGTTCTGCGCCAGACGGCTTTTCAGGTCGGCGGCTTCCGGCAGGCTGGCGGCCTGGCGCAGGAAGGTCAGCTGGGCCTTGGCACCTGCCAGTGCAGCTTTATGCTCATCGGTCTTCACCGCGTC
Organism: Pseudomonas sp. zfem004; assembly: GCF_032621715.1. Lineage (NCBI taxonomy): Bacteria > Pseudomonadati > Pseudomonadota > Gammaproteobacteria > Pseudomonadales > Pseudomonadaceae > Pseudomonas > Pseudomonas sp. zfem004. The sequence goes on from NZ_JAVYJF010000014.1 coordinate 83,936, forward strand.
CAGCACCACTTGCGCCTCGCCCAGCTCGCCGCGTTCGGCCAGGCAGCGGGCGTACAGGATCAGCGCCTCGGCGTTGCTGTTGTCTTCACCCAGCAGCACCTGCAGCAGCGCTTCGGCCTCGCTGAAACGGCTCTCGGCGAACAGCGCCTTGGCCTGCTCCAGTGGCGCGGCGGTTGGCGGCGCGGGCATCTGCACATGGGGCTCGAGCATGGTGCGGATGGCCGACTCGGGCTGGGCACCGGCAAAGCCATCGACCGGCTGGCCATCCTTGAACAGCACCACGGTCGGCAGGCTGCGGATGCCGAACTGGGCCACCACCTGCTGCTCGACGTCGCAGTTGATCTTGGCCAGCAGCAGCTCGCCCTGGTAGCCCTCGGTGATCTTCGCCAGCAGCGGCATCAGTGCCTTGCACGGCGCGCACCATTCGGCCCAGAAGTCGACCAGGACAGGTTTATGGAAGGAGTTCTCGATGACCAGTTGCTGGAAGGTGGCATCGGTGGCATCGAAGATAAAAGGTGTTTCCTGGCTCATCGCGACTCTCGCAAATCCGTGGATGGCACCACTATAAAGGCTCGCGACTCGCGTGGTACAGGCTGACCCGGCGGAATTCGTGGGGCTCGGCCAGGTCCGGCAAGGTCAGTGCGTCGAGTACGCCCAGCGGGCGGTAGAGCGGGTGGCTGAAGTCGCGCACGCGCGAATCGGCCACCAGCGCCTGGCGGCCACGGCTGAGGAACTGGTCGAGCAACGGCAGGTTGGCGCGGTCATACAGCACATCGGCGACCAGGATCAGGTCGAAGCGGTCGGCCTCGGCGAAGAAGTCGCTGCTGTAGTTCAGCGTCACGCCATTGAGCGCGGCGTTGGCGCGGCAGGCGTCGAGGGCCAGCGGGTCGAGGTCGCAGGCCACCACCTCGAGCGCGCCCGCCCGGGCCGCGGCGATAGCGGCAATGCCGGAGCCGGCGCCGAAGTCCAGCACGCGCTTGCCACGCACCCACTCCGGGCGCTCGGCCAGGTAGCGCGCCATGGCCAGGCCGCTGGCCCAGCAGAAGCTCCAGTAGGGCGGTTCTTCGAGGATGCGCTGGGTTTCCTCGCTGCTGAATTCACGGTCCATGTTCTGATCGTCGATCAGCCAGAGTCTCAGCGCGCATCCAGGCAGCTCGCTGACCACCAGGCGCGCTTCGCCGATCAGGCCGCTCAGGGCCTGTTGCAGGGCGTGCGGTGCCATTTACGGGGCCTTTTCGAAACGCAGCGGGCCAGTGGCCTGGGTTTCGGCCTGGGCGATGCGCACCGGTGGCAGGTGCATGATCAACTGGCCGGACTGGCTGGCGCGGCCACGCAGCTCCACGCGGGCCCCGGCGGGGAAGGCTTCGGGGTTGAAGCGCAGCTGGTAGGGCAGGGCCTGGCCGGTGCCGGTCAGGGTGCTGCTGGCCAGCAGTTGTTGCGGGCGGCCACGGTCGTCGATGACCAGCAGTGCCAGTTCGACGTCGGCGCCGGCGGGGATCTCCATCAGCGTGCCGCTCAACTCGCGCTGGTAGGCCGGCAGCGGGCCGAGTGGCTGGGCTTTTTTCGCCACCTTGGCCGGCACGGGCTTTGGTGCCTGCTCAGGCTTTGGTCGGTCGCTGCCGCAAGCGGCGAGCAGGGCGGCGGCGCACAGCACGACGAGCGCTCGATAGGGCATGGTGTAATCCTTGGCGGGCAGATTTGCATGGATGGTAGCTTGTCTTGCCAGTGCAATGCGCTACCATGGCCCTCCCTTTTTTTGTTGCCTGCCACCATGCACTGTCCGTTTTGCGGTGCCAACGACACCAAGGTCATCGACTCGCGCCTGGTCGCCGAGGGCGAACAGGTGCGTCGCCGTCGCGAATGCGTCGCCTGCGGCGAGCGTTTCACCACCTTCGAAACCGCCGAGCTGGTCCTGCCACGGCTGATCAAGCAGGACGGCACGCGTCAGCCCTTCGATGAAGACAAACTGCGCGCCGGCATGCAGCGTGCGCTGGAGAAGCGCCCGGTCAGCGTCGAGCGCCTGGAAGCGGCGCTGGCGCATATCAAGAGCCGCCTGCGCGCCACCGGCGAGCGTGAAGTGAAGTCGTTGGTGGTTGGTGAGCTGGTGATGGCCGAGCTGCGCAAGCTCGACGAAGTCGCCTATATCCGTTTTGCCTCGGTCTACCGGCGTTTCCAGGACCTCGACGAGTTCCGCGAAGAAATCGACCGCCTGGCCCGCGAGCCAGCCAAAGAGTAAGCATGACCAGCCAAGCCGCCATTCTCGACGCCCACTTCATGGCCCGGGCCGTGGAACTGGCCCGCAAGGGCCTCTACACCACCCACCCCAACCCACGCGTAGGCTGCGTGATCGTGCGCGATGGCGAGGTGGTCGGCGAAGGCTGGCACGTGCGCGCCGGCGAGCCCCATGCTGAAGTCCACGCCCTGCGCCAGGCCGGCGAGCGCGCCCGAGGTGCCTGTGCCTACGTCACCCTCGAGCCGTGCAGCCACCATGGCCGCACGCCGCCGTGCGCCGAGGCGCTGGTCAAGGCTGGTGTGGCGCGGGTGGTGGCGGCCATGCAGGACCCCAACCCGCAAGTGGCCGGCAATGGCCTGCGCCGCCTGCAGGAGGCCGGGATCGAAGTGGCCAGTGGCGTGCTCGAAGCCGAAGCCCGCGCCCTCAACCCCGGTTTCCTCAAGCGCATGGAGCACGGCCTGCCGTTCGTGCGCGCCAAGCTGGCGATGAGCCTGGACGGCCGCACCGCCATGGCCAGCGGCGAAAGCCAGTGGATCACCGGCCCTGCCGCCCGCTCGGCGGTGCAGCGCCTGCGCGCGCGCTCAAGCGTGGTACTCACCAGCGCCGCCAGCGTGCTGCAGGACCAGGCGCGGATGACCGTACGCGCTGAACAGCTGGGCCTGGACGCCGAACTCACGGCCCTGGCCTTGTCGCGCCCGCCGCTGCGGGTATTGATCGACGGCCGCCTGCGCCTGCCACTGGACGCGCCATTCTTCCAGGCCGGCCCGGCGCTGGTGATCACCGCCGCCGGTGAAGATCCGCGCTATGCCGCCGCTGGTCACGAATTGATCAACCTGCCCGGCAACGCTGGCCAGGTCGACCTGCCGGCGCTGCTGCGCATCCTGGCCGGGCGTGGCGTCAACGAAATCCTGCTGGAGGCCGGTGCCGGCCTGGTCGGTGCCTTCGCCCGCCAGGGTCTGGTCGATGAGTACCAGCTGTTCGTCGCCGGCACCTTCCTTGGCTCCACTGCCCGCCCGCTGCTGGACTGGCCGCTGGCGCAGATGAGCGAGGCGCCGCGGCTGAAGATCACCGAAATGCGCGCAGTCGGCGATGACTGGCGAGTCACAGCCATCCCCCTGCCGGCCCCCGGCGTATAATGCCGGGCTTGCCCCGCGCAGCCTGTCTTTGAGGAGAACAGCATGTTCACCGGCATCATCGAATCCATCGGCACCATCCGCAGCATGACCCCCAAGGGTGGTGACGTGCGCGTTTATGTAGAAACCGGCAAGCTCGACCTGGGCGACGTCAAGCTCGGCGACAGCATCGCCGTCAACGGCGTGTGCCTGACCGCCGTCGAACTGCCCGGCGACGGCTTCTGGGCCGACGTCAGCGTCGAGACCCTCAAGCGCACCGCCATGGTCGATTTGAAGACCGGCAGTCGGGTCAACCTGGAAAAGGCCCTCACGCCCACCACCCGCCTGGGCGGCCACCTGGTCAGCGGCCACGTCGACGGCGTCGGCGAGATCGTCTCGCGCGCCGATAACGCCCGCGCCATCCAGTTCCGCGTGCGCGCACCCAAAGAGCTGGCCAAGTACATCGCCCACAAGGGCTCGATCACCGTCGACGGCACCAGCCTGACGGTCAACGAAGTCGATGGCGCCGAGTTCGAGCTGACCATCGTCCCGCACACCCTGTCCGAAACCATCATGGCCGACTACCGCGCAGGGCGTCGGGTGAACCTTGAGGTCGACCTGCTGGCCCGTTACCTGGAGCGTCTGCTGCTGGGCGACAAGGCCGCCGAGCCGAGCAAGGGCAGTGGCATTACCGAAAGCTTCCTGGCCGCCAACGGCTTCTTGAAATCCTGATTGAGAAGGGGGTGCCGCGTGGCGCTCAACAGCATCGAAGAACTGGTTGAAGACATCCGCCAGGGCAAAATGGTCATCCTCATGGATGACGAAGACCGCGAGAACGAAGGCGACATCATCATGGCAGCCGAATGCTGCCTGCCTGAGCACATCAACTTCATGGCCAAGCACGCCCGTGGCCTGATCTGCATGCCGATGACCCGCGAGCGCTGCGAAACCCTGAAGCTGCCGCTGATGGCGCCGCGCAACGGTTCCGGTTTCGGCACCAAGTTCACCGTGTCGATCGAGGCCGCCGAGGGTGTCACCACCGGCATCTCCGCCGCCGACCGCGCGCGCACCGTGCAGGCCGCAGCGGCCAAGGACGCCAAGGCCGAAGACATCGTCAGCCCTGGCCACATCTTCCCGCTGATGGCCCAGCCCGGTGGCACCCTGGCCCGCGCCGGCCACACCGAAGCTGCCTGCGACCTGGCGCGCATGGCCGGTTTCGAGCCGAGCGGGGTGATCTGCGAAGTGATGAACGACGACGGCACCATGTCGCGCCGCGCCGAGCTGGAAGTGTTCGCCGCCGAGCACGGCCTGAAGATCGGCACCATCGCCGACCTGATCCACTACCGCATGATCCACGAGCGCACCGTGCAGCGGGTTTCCGAGCAGCCGATCGAGAGCGAACTGGGTGAGTTCAACCTGGTCACCTACCGTGACGCGGTGGAAGGCGACGTGCACATGGCCCTGACCCTGGGCAAGATCTGCGCCGAAGAGCCGACCCTGGTGCGGGTGCACAACATGGACCCACTGCGCGACCTGCTGATGGTCAAGCAGCCGGGCCGCTGGAGCCTGCGCGCGGCCATGTCCGCCGTGGCCGAAGCCGGCAGCGGCGTGGTGCTGCTGCTGGGCCACCCGCTGGATGGCGACGTGCTGCTGGCGCACATCCGCGAAAGCGCGGGGGATGCGCAACCCAAGGCACCGACCACCTACAGCACGGTTGGCGCCGGCTCGCAGATCCTGCGCGACCTCGGTGTGCGCAAGATGCGCCTGATGAGTTCGCCAATGAAGTTCAATGCGATATCCGGATTCGATCTGGAAGTTGTAGAATACGTGCCCTCCGAGTGACTTGAGGCGGCTTGATCGCCTTGCAACTCGAGTCAAAACCCTCCCGAGGCCGCCACAGCGCGGCCTCGCTCTTGAAGATGAGAACTCAAGAATGACCCTGAAGACCATCGAAGGTACCTTCATCGCCCCCAAAGGTCGCTATGCTTTGGTGGTTGGCCGCTTCAACAGCTTCGTCGTCGAAAGCCTGGTAAGCGGTGCAGTCGATGCCCTGGTACGCCACGGCGTCAGCGAAAGCGACATCACCATCATCCGTGCCCCAGGCGCGTTTGAAATCCCGCTGGTAGCACAGAAAGTCGCCCAGCAAGGCAACTACGACGCGATCATCGCCCTGGGCGCCGTGATCCGTGGCGGCACCCCGCACTTCGAATACGTGGCGGGCGAATGCACCAAGGGCCTGGCCCAGGTGTCCATGGAGTTCGGTGTTCCGGTGGCCTTCGGCGTGCTGACCGTCGACTCCATCGAACAGGCCATCGAGCGTTCCGGCACCAAGGCCGGCAACAAAGGTGCTGAAGCTGCCCTGTCCGCTCTGGAAATGGTCAGCCTGCTGGCGCAGTTGGAGGCCAAGTGATTAGCGACGAAAGCGATCGTTTCAACCCGCGCGATCCGAAACCTGCGGATGCCGGCAAGCCCTCGAAGAGCGCCAAGCGTCGCGAAGCCCGCAAGCTCGCCACCCAGGCCCTCTACCAGTGGCACATGGCCAAGCATTCGCTGAACGAGGTCGAAGCGCAGTTCCGGGTCGACAACGATTTCACCGATATCGACGGCGCCTACTTCCGCGAGATCCTGCACGGGGTCCCGGCGAAGAAGAGCGAAATCGACGAAGCGCTCAAGCCTTGCCTGGACACCCCGCTCGAAGAGCTCGACCCGGTCGAACTGGCGGTGCTGCGCCTGTCCACCTGGGAGCTGATCATGCGCGCCGACGTACCGTACCGCGTGGTGATCAACGAAGGTGTGGAACTGGCGAAAGTGTTCGGCGCCACCGACGGCCACAAGTTCGTCAACGGCGTGCTGGACAAGCTGGCTCCGCGTCTGCGTGAGGCGGAAGTCAAGGCGAACAAGCGCTGAGTGCGCGCCTGCCGGCCATGGGTGAGTTCGAGCTGATCAGCCATTACTTCGCCGCCGCGCCCTGTGCGCAGGGCGGCGAAGGCGTGGCCCTGGGCATTGGCGACGACTGCGCCCTGCTGGACATTCCCGCCGGCGAGCAGCTGGCGATCTCCACCGACACCCTCGTGGCCGGTGTGCATTTCCCCACAGTCTGCGACCCCTTGCTGCTCGGCCAGCGTTCGCTGGCCGTGGCGGTCAGCGACCTGGCGGCCATGGGCGCCACGGCGATCGGCTTCACCCTCGCGCTCACCTTGCCCCAGGTCGGCCCCGACTGGCTCGAAGGCTTTGCCGACGGCCTCGGGCGCATGGCCCGGCGTTGCGGTATCAGCCTGATCGGCGGCGACACCACCCGTGGTCCGTTGAGCATCACCGTGACCGTGTTCGGCCGGGTGCCGGCCGGCCAGGCGCTGCGCCGCAGCGGCGCGCGCCCGGGCGACCTGTTGTGTGTCGGCGGTGAGCTCGGCAATGCGGCCGGGGCGTTGCCGTTGGTGCTGGGCGAGCGCGAGGCCAGCGACGCGGTGGCCGGGCCGCTGCTTGAGCACTATTGGTCGCCGCTGCCGCAACTGCAGCTGGGCGAGCGCTTGCGTGGCCTGGCCACCTCGGCGCTGGATATCTCCGACGGCCTGCTGGCCGATTGCGGGCACATCGCCAAGGCGTCCGGCGTGGCATTGCAGGTGAACCTGGCGCAGGTGCCAGTGTCTCCCGCTTTGCAGGCCTTGCTCGGCCATGAGGGGGCGCTGCACGCGGCGCTCACCGGTGGCGACGACTACGTGCTGGCGTTCACCGTGCCTGAGGCGGCCCTCGCGGCCCTGGGCAGCGGCGTGCACGTGATCGGCCATGTGCTGCAAGGCCAGGGCGTGACCCTGCGTGACCCGCAGGGCCGGGACATCACCCCGCAGCAGCGGGGCTATCAACATTTCAGGGAGACACCGTGACCGACCACCCCAACCAGGTGCCTGCGGAGTTCGTTCCGCCTTCGGTCTGGCGCAACCCATGGCACTTCATCGCCTTCGGCTTCGGCTCCGGCACCTTGCCCAAGGCCCCCGGGACCTGGGGCTCGCTGGTGGCGCTGCCGTTCATTCCGCTGTGGCAGATGCTGCCCGACTGGGGCTACTGGCTGTTGCTGGGCATCAGCATGCTGTTCGGTGTGTGGTTGTGCGGCAAAGTGGCCAATGACTTGCGCGTCCACGATCATGAAGGCATTGTCTGGGACGAGATCGTCGGCATGTGGATCACCCTGTGGCTGGTGCCGGAAGGCTGGCAGTGGCTGCTTGCAGGGTTCCTGATGTTCCGCTTCTTCGACATCCTCAAGCCGTGGCCGATCCGCTGGGTCGACCGGCATGTGCATGGCGGGTTCGGGATCATGCTCGACGATATCCTGGCCGGTGTATTTGCCTGGCTGGGCATGCAGGTTCTGGTGTGGGCGGTGGCCTGAAACACAGGAGTGTGGTGATGGGCGTTAGGACTGTTGTACTGGCATTGATGCTGCTCGTCGCCCCGGCCGCCATGGCCCGCGACACGCCCGCACAGGTGCGCCTGGTCAGCGAGGAATGGCTCGACTACACCAACGCCGACGGCAGCGGGGTGGCCTGGGACGTGCTGCGCAAGGTGTTCGAGCCGGCAGGGGTCAAGGTCGTCACCCAGAGCGCGCCGTACAGCCGTGCGGTAGGCCTGGTCAGGCGTGGCGAGGCCGATGCCTGGGTCGGCTCGTACAAGGAAGAGAACGACGACAACCTCTACCCGCGCTGGCACTTCGACATGGACCACATCTATGCCCTGGGCCTGGCCGGCAAACCCGTCCCCACCCCCGACAATGTCGGCCAGTATCGCCTGGCCTGGGTGCGCGGCTATGACTACGCCAGCTACCTGCCCAACGTCCACAACTTCCGTGAGGTCCAGCGCCGCGAGGGCATCCTGCCGATGCTCGAGCATGATCGGGTGGACTTCTATATCGATGCGCAGACCGAAGTCGACTACGTGCTCGGGCAGTCGCCACACCCCGAGCGTTTTCGCAGCACCCACGTCGCCGAGCTGCCGCTGTACCTGGCCTTTACCCGTAGCGAGCAGGGCAAGGCCCTGAGTGCGCTGTTCGACAAGCGCATGGCCGAGCTGGTGCGCAGCGGCGAGTTGAAGCCGATCTTCGAGCGCTGGAAGCAGCCGTATCCGTTCAGCCCGGACAGCCAGCCGCATTAAGGGCGGCTGGTGGCACGGACTCTGTGGGAGCGGCTTTAGCCGCGAACACCGGCGAAGCCGGTGCCATCCACTGCGTTGCCTGCTTCGCGGCTAAAGCCGCTCCCACAGGGTTCTCACCAGCGTCCGGATAATCAGCAGGACAGTTGTTCTCAGGTGTATGCCGCGCGCGCTCCCCATAAGCATCGAACTTTTCGATCTTAAGCGGCGAGATTCAGCCTGCGCACCTGCGCCGGGCTGCTGATACAATCGGCCCAACTGAAATTTCCTACTTCCCAGGAGCACAACGTGCCCGTCGTCTTTGTCGCCGCTTGCAAACTCCCGACCCCCTACGCGATTTTCACCATGCATGGCTTCCTCGACGAAGCCACTGGCCGTGAGCATGTGGTGCTCAGCCTGGGTGACATCGCCGACGGCGAGCCGGTGTTGGGGCGGCTGCACTCCGAGTGCCTGACCGGCGATGCGCTGTTCAGCCAGCGTTGCGACTGCGGTTCACAGCTGGACGCCGCGCTGCAGGCAATCGCCCGCGAAGGCCGTGGCGTGCTGCTGTACCTGCGCCAGGAAGGCCGTGGCATTGGCCTGCTGAACAAGATCCGCGCCTACGAGCTGCAGGACGGCGGCGCCGACACCGTCGAGGCCAACGAGCGCCTGGGTTTCGCCGCCGACCAGCGTGACTATGCCATGTGCCTGCCGATGCTCGAGCACTTGGGCGTCAGTGCGCTGCGTTTGATGACCAACAACCCGCGCAAGGTCAAAGCCCTGACCGACATGCACATCAAGGTCGCCGAGCGCGTGCCGCTGCACACCGGCCACAACCCGCACAACCGCCTGTACCTGGCCACCAAGGCCGACAAGCTGGGCCACATGATGGGCAACAAGCACCAGGGCGAGGTGCCGCAGGCGTGACCCGTGGCGAGGTGAAGCGGCGCCTGGCGCTGGCCTGGTGGCAATATCTGGCGGTCGGACTGGTGCCGCTGCCGGTGATGGCCTGGGCTTTCGGTGGCGGCGAGGCGCTGATCCCGGTGCTGGCCATGCCGCTGTTCATTGCTGGCGCAGCCACCATGTTCCTCAGCCTGCCGCGCTTCGGTGCCTACAAGCGCACCCTGATCGCCACCGACAAGGCACTCGGCAGTGCCGAGGAGCCGGCCGCCTGGATCGAGCTGGCGCGGGTGCGGCGCCTGGCCATGCTGTATGCCTGCTTCCCGGCCTGGGTCGCCGCGTTGTCGGTGCTGGTCGGATTGGAGGCGGTGCCGCAGATCCTCATGGCGATTTCCACCGTGGTGCTGTTGTACCTCTACCGCATTCCGCGCCAGCTCGGCTGATGCGAGCGCTGCTCGTCCTGCTTGCACTGTTGAGCTTCGGCGCCCTGGCCGAGGCCGCGCCGCGGGTGGTCAGCCTGGCGCCGTCGATGACCGAGATCGTCGTCGAGCTGCAGGCACAGGACCTGCTGGTCGGCCTGCTCGATGGCGGTGAACGCCCGGCATCGCTGCAGGGCCTGCCTTCGGTGGGGCGCCACGGGCAACTGGACATGGAGCGGCTGCTCAGCCTCAAACCCGACCTGCTGCTGCTCTGGCCCGGCAGCGTCGCGCCTGCGCAGCGCGACCAGCTGCGGCGGCTGGGCATCGCCACCTTCAGCGCCGAGCCCGGCGACCTCGACCAGTTGATCACCCAGATCGAAGCCATCGCCCAGCGACTGGGGCGCGACGAGCAGGGGCGCGTGTATGCGGCCAGCCTGCGTGAGCGACTGCACGGCCTGCGCGAACGCTACCGGCGCGCGACGCCGTTGCGGGTGTTCTACCAGGTGTGGGACAAGCCCCTGTACACCTTGGGCGGGCGGCAGGTGGTCAGCGATGCGTTGCGGGTCTGCGGGGCGCGCAATGTGTTCGATGACCTGCCGCAACCGGCGCCACAGGTCAGCGTGGAGTCGGTGCTGTTGCGCGACCCGCAGGTGATCCTCGCTGGCGACCAGGCGCAACTGGCCAGCTGGCGCAGCTGGCCGAAGCTGAGCGCCGTGGCCGGTGGCCACCTGCTGGTGGTGCCGGACAAAGGCCTGGAGCGGCCCAGCGGGCAGATGATCGAGGCAACGGCACGCTTGTGCGCCTTGCTGGACGCTACAGCGCCGGTGTCCAGGTGACGCTGAGCAGCCAGGTGCGGCCCTCTTCGCGATAGCCGTACGGGCTGCCATCGAAGCTGTACAGGGCGCGGCTGTACTGCTTGTCCAGCAGGTTGTCGAGCTTGAGTTCGAGCTTCACCTCATCCGTCGCCGACCAGCCGCCACGCAGGCCGAGCAGGCCGTAGCCACCCAGGGTATTGCGGTTGGCCTCGTCGTCGTAGCTGCTGCTGACGGCCTGCCAGCTGCCGCCCAGGCTGAAACGCTCGAACTGCCGATCAAGGTCCAGGCTCAACGTGCGCCGGGCGCGGCGCGCCAGGGTGTGGCCGCTGTCACGGTCGCGCGGGTCGATCAGGGCCAGGCCGAGCTGGCTGTGCCACTCGCCCCACTGCTGCTGCAGCCCCAACTCGAAGCCATTGATGCGGGCCGAGGCCACGTTGCGCGGGATCGAGTCGGCGCCGAAGATGATCGCGTCGCGCAGGTCGGTGCGGTACAGCGAGGCTTCCAGGCGGCTGTCGGCGGTCAGCTGGCTGCGCCATTGCAGCTCGTAGCTCTTCGAACGTTCGGGGTCCAGGTTCGGGTTGCTGTACTGCGGGTAGTACAGGTCGTTGAAGGTCGGCGCACGGAACCCCTCGCTGTAGGACAGCAGCAGGTCGTTGCTGGCGTTGACCGGCAGGGTGAGGCTGGCGCTCCAGGTGGTCTGGCCGCCGAACTGCTGGTTCTGGTCGCGGCGCAGCCCCAGTTCGGTGGAGAACCACTCACCGGCGAAGCGGTGCTGGGCGAAGACTGCCCGGTTCCAGCGGCTGTCCTCGTCGAAATCGGTGCTGGCATGCACCCGGTCCTCATACCAGTCGCCGCCGAGCAGCAGGTTGTTGCGCGCATCCAGGGTGAAATCGTTCTGCCAGGTGACCTGGTCGCGGTAGGTGTTGAACACCTGGCGCTCGTCGCTGAGCTTGTCGCGCTTGTCGTCGCGGTTCTCGCTGTGGCCCAGCTCGAGGCGCGAATGCCAGGCGTCGTTGAGCTGGGCGTCCAGGTAGGTGCCGAGGCTGCTGACGGTGAAGTCGGTGTAGGGCTTCTGGCCGAAGCTCTCGAAGGTGACCGGGTCGAAGCGGCCGAACGGGTTGTCGTATTCGCTGCGCCCACGGCTGTCGAGCAGGTTCAGCCCGGCTTCGAAGCGTTCGTTGAACACATGGCTCAGGCTCAGGTTCAGCGAGCGGTTGCGGTAGGCGTCATGGTCGCCGTCGCTGGCGAATGACGGGCCGGTCGAATCGATCCCGGCGGTCTCGTCCAGGCTGGCGCCCAGGTTGAAACGGGTGTCGCCATCGCCGCCGGACAGGCCCAGGCTGCGCTGCCAGGCCTGGTTGCTGCCGGCCGACAGGCGCAGGCGCGGCTGCAGCCCCTGGCCGTCGCCGCGGCGGGTGAAGATCTGGATCACCCCGCCGATGGCGTCGCTGCCGTACACCGCCGAACGCGAGCCGCGCAGCACTTCCACCCGTTCGATCTGCTCGACGTCGAGAAACTGCAGGCCGCTGTCGCCGGAGGTGGCGTTGGCGATGCGCACGCCATCGACCAGCACCAAGGTCTGCGCAGCCTTGGTGCCACGGATGAAGATGCCGGGCAGGCTGCCGCGGCCACCGGTTGGTGCCACTTGCACACCGGGCACGCGGGCGAGCAGGTCGCTGACGCCGGTGGGTTGCAGGCGGTCGATGTCGCTGCGGGTGAACACCGTGTTGGCGGCGCTGGTGGCGCTGCGCGATTCGACCTGGCGGCTGGCGCTGATCAGTACGTCGGGGAGCTTGAGGGCGTCGTCGCGGGAGGGTTCGGCGGCCAGGGCGGCGGCGGGGAGGCAGAGCAGGGAAAGGGTAGAGATCTTCATGGGCAGTTCAATTGCAATCGCGGGGCAAGCCCGCTCCCACGATCACTGGTGGGAGCGGGCTTGCCCCGCGATAGGTCCTTACAGGCCGAGCTTGGCCATTCGGGCTTTGACGGCAGCCTCGATCCCGGCGGCATCCAGCCCGCACTCGGCGAGCATCTGCGCCGGCTTGGCGTGCTCGACATAGATGTCCGGCAGGCCCAGGTGCAGCAGCGGCTTGACCACCGCTTCGCGGGCGAGGAACTCACCCACGGCGGCGCCGGCACCGCCCATGATGGCGTTCTCTTCGATGGTCACCAGCAGCTCATGGCCGGCGGCCATTTCCAGCACCAGGGCCTCGTCCAGCGGTTTGACGAAGCGCATATCGACCACGGTGGCGTCGATCTGCTCGGCCACCTGCAGGGCCTCGGTGAGTTGCACGCCGAACACCAGCAGGGCGACCTTGCTGCCCCGGCGGCGAACCACGCCCTTGCCGATCTCCAGCGGCTCGAGGTCGCCGCTGATCGGCGCGTTCGGGCCGGTGCCACGCGGGTAGCGCACAGCCGCCGGGCCCTTGTAGTGGTGGCCGGTGCTGAGCATCTTGCGCAGCTCGTTCTCGTCGCTCGGGGTCATCACCAGCATGCCGGGGATGCAACGCAGGTACGACAGGTCGTAGGCCCCGGCGTGGGTCGGGCCGTCCTCGCCGACCAGGCCGGCGCGGTCGATGGCGAACAGCACGTCGAGGTCCTGCACCGCCACGTCGTGGATCAGCTGGTCATAGCCGCGCTGCAGGAAGGTGGAGTAGATCGCCACCACCGGCTTGGCGCCTTCGCAGGCCATGCCGGCGGCCAGGGTGACCGCGTGCTGTTCGGCAATCGCCACGTCGAAGTAGCGCTCGGGGTAGCGTTCGCTGAAGTCGACCAGGTCCGAGCCTTCCTTCATCGCCGGGGTGATACCCACCAGGCGGTTGTCGGCGGCGGCCATGTCGCACAGCCACTGGCCGAACACGGCGGAGTACTTCGGCCCGCTCGGTTTCTTCGGCGCGACCGGCTTGTTGGCCGGCTCCAGCTTGGTGATGGCGTGGTAGCCGATCGGGTCGACCTCGGCCGGGGCGAAGCCCTTGCCCTTTTTGGTCACCACATGCAGGAACTGCGGGCCCTTGAGGTCACGCATGTTGCGCAGGGTGGCGATCATGGTCGGCAGGTCGTGGCCGTCGATCGGGCCGATGTAGTTCCAGCCCAGCTCTTCGAACAGGGTGCCGGGCACCAGCATGCCCTTGGCGTATTCCTCGGTGCGGCGGGCGATTTCCCAGGCGCCGGGCAGGCGCGACAGCACTTTCTTGCTGCCTTCGCGCATGCTGGCGTAGGTGCGGCTGGAGAGAATCTTGGCCAGGTAGTTGGACAGCCCGCCGACGTTGCGCGAGATCGACATGTCGTTGTCATTGAGAATGACCAGCATGTCGGCATTCACTTCCTGCGCGTGGTTCAGCGCTTCGAAGGCCATGCCGGCGGTCAGTGCGCCGTCGCCGATCACCGCGATGGATTTGCGCGGATCGTTCTGCAGGCGGGCGGCAATGGCCATGCCCAGCGCGGCGCTGATCGAGGTGCTGGAGTGACCGACGCCAAAGGTGTCGTACTCGCTCTCGCTACGGCGCGGGAAGGCGGCGATGCCGTCCTTCTGGCGCAGCGACAACATGCGGTTGCGCCGGCCGGTGAGGATCTTGTGCGGGTAGGCCTGGTGACCGACGTCCCACACCAGCCGGTCATCCGGGGTGTCGAAGACGTAGTGCAGGGCGATGGTCAGCTCGATGACGCCCAGGCCGGCACCGAAATGCCCGCCGGTCTGCCCCACGGTATAGAGCAGTTCCTGGCGCAGCTCGTCGGCCAAAGGCTCGAGGTCGGCTTCGGCCAGCCGGCGCAGGCCGGCAGGCGTGTCGGCGCGGTCGAGCAACGGCGTGACCGGGCGTTCGCGGGGGATCTCTTGAAACGTCGTGGGCATCAGGCGAGTCGTTATAGGTTTGAAGACGCGGCAGTTTACCCCATTGTGGGAAAAGCTGCCCATTCAAGCGGGGGCCTACGCCCTCTGTGGGAGCGGGTTTACCCGCGAATGCGATGTTGCATCAACCGCCGCATTCGCGGGTAAACCCGCTCCCACACTGTATATCGTCAGTTGAAAATCAGTTGAGCCGCTACCGCGAACATCATCACCGCCACCATCAGGTCCAGCATCCGCCAGGTCGCCGGCCGTGCCAACCATGGCGCCAACCACGCAGCGCCCACGGCCAGGGTAGTGAACCACAGCAGCGACGCGCTGGCGGCACCGGCCACGTAGGCGCCAGGCACGGTCTGCTGGGCGCCGAGCGAGCCGATCAACAGCACCGTATCCAGGTAAACGTGCGGGTTGAGCAAGGTCACCGCCAGTGCGCTGAGCAGCACCGCGCGGCGCGAGCGCACGCCCTGGCCCTGCTGATGCTCCAGGCTCTGCTTGGAGCAGGCGCTTCGCAAGGCCTTGGCGCCGTACCAGATCAGGAACACCGCGCCGCCCCAGCGGGCCACTGCCAGCAAGGTCGGGTTATGCGCCAGCACCGTGGCCAGGCCGAACACCCCGGCGGCCACCAGCAGCGCATCGCAGACGATGCACAACGCCGCCACCGGCAGGTGATGTTCGCGCCGCAGGCTCTGGGCCAGGACGAAGGCGTTTTGCGCGCCGATGGCCATGATCAGGCCGAAGGCCACCAGCATGCCGTTCAGATAGCTTTGCCACATAGCGCCAACACTCCACTGACACCGGCGCGCAGGCCGGCGTTGATTGCCTAGAAAGATGTGGCCATTGTGGCGCCCTCGGCTGTATAAGAAAAACAAATAGAGCTGATCACTCATTAGAGAAATCGATGTTCGACTACAAGCTGCTCGCCGCCCTCGCCGCGGTGATCGAACAAGCGGGCTTCGAGCGCGCCGCGCAGGTGTTGGGGCTGTCGCAATCGGCCATCTCCCAGCGCATCAAGCTGCTCGAGGCCAGGGTCGGCCAGCCGGTGCTGGTGCGGGCCACGCCGCCCAGCCCTACCGAGGTCGGCCGTCAGTTGCTCAACCATGTGCAGCAGGTGCGCCTGCTGGAGCGCGACCTGCAACGCCAGGTCCCGGCGCTGGACGAGGAGGGCATGCCAGAGCGCCTGCGCATCGCGCTCAATGCCGACAGCCTGGCGACCTGGTGGGCGGGGGCCGTGGGGGCGTTCTGTGCCGAGCAGCAGGTCCTGCTGGACCTGGTGGTGGAAGACCAGGATGTCGGCCTCAAGCGCATGCGCGCCGGTGAAGTGGCTGCCTGCCTGTGTGGCAGCGAGCGGCCGGTGGCCGGGGCGCGGAGCATGCCGTTGGGGGCAATGCGTTACCGGGCGCTGGCCAGTCCCGCGTTCATGGCGCGTTACTTCCCCAACGGCTTCGAGGTTGCACGGCTGGCGCGCACGCCGGCGGTGGTGTTCGGCCCGGACGATTTCCTGCAGCATCGCTACCTGGCATCGCTGGGTATCCAGGACGGTTTCCTGCACCACCTGTGCCCCTCGTCCGAAGGTTTCCTGCGCATGACCGAGGCGGGCCTGGGCTGGGGGCTGGTGCCCGAGCGCCAGGTGGCCGAGCAGTTGGGTCGTGGCGAACTGGTGGAAATCTGCAGCGATACCCCCATCGACGTGCCGCTGTACTGGCATCATTGGCGCAACGGCGGGCAACTGCTCGCCCAGCTGACCGAGCACCTGCGCCATTCGGCGCGGGACTGGCTGGTGCCCTTGTAGGCCTGGCCGGCGTCTGCTGCATCTGAAATCTGGCAAGGCGGAGTGTTACATGCGAATTCTGGTCACCGGCGCGAGCGGCTTCATTGGCGGGCGCTTTGCGCGCTTTGCCCTGGAGCAGGGCCTGGACGTACGGGTCAATGGCCGGCGGGCGGAGGGTGTGGAACACCTGGTCAAGCGCGGCGCGCAGTTCATCCCAGGCGATCTGGGTGACGCCGAACTGGCCCGGCGCCTGTGCCAGGGCGTCGATGCAGTGGTGCACTGCGCCGGTGCGGTGGGTAACTGGGGGCGTTACCAGGATTTCTACCAGGGCAACGTTGTGCTCACCGAGAACGTGGTCGAAGGTTGCATCAAGGAGCATGTGCGGCGCCTGGTGCATTTGTCGTCGCCGTCGATCTACTTCAACGGCCGTTCCCAGCGTGATATCCGCGAAGAGCAGGTGCCACGGCGCTTTCACGATCACTACGGATTGACCAAGCACCTGGCCGAACAGAAGGTATTCGGTGCCCAGGAATTCGGCCTGGAGGTACTGGCCCTGCGACCTCGCTTCGTCACCGGGGCTGGCGATGCGAGTATTTTCCCGCGGCTGATGCGCATGCAACGCAAGGGGCGTGTGGCGATCATCGGCAACGGCCTGAACAAGGTCGATTTCACCAGCGTGCACAACCTCAACGAAGCCTTGCTCAGCGCGCTGTTTGCCGAGGCGCCGGCGCTGGGGCAGGCCTATAACATCAGCAACGGCCACCCATTGCCGCTGTGGGACGTGGTGAACTACGTCATGCGCCAGATGCAGCTGCCGCAGGTCACCCGCTATCGCAGTTTCGGCCTGGCCTACAGCCTGGCGGCGGCCAATGAGGCCGCCTGCCTGCTCTGGCCAGGGCGCCCACAGCCGACCCTGACGCGTACCGCGATGCAGGTGATGAGCAAGGACTTCACCCTCGATATCAGTCGTGCCCGGCAGTACCTGGACTACCGCCCGAAGACCGACACCTGGGCCGCGCTGGATGAATTCTGTCATTGGTGGAAAGCACAACCGGGCAACCAGTGAACCTGCTGCCGGGATGATGGTCTGCAGTGCGCCGCCTTGGCGGTTTATACTCATGCCTCTTTGCTACCACAGCGGTTGAATGCACCCATGCGTAACGACGCCCACGACGATTTCGACGACGTGCCCGCCCTGCGCGCCGGCACCCCCGATGACGATGAATTGCTGCCTGCCCATGTCGCGCGGGGCCGCCAGAAGGCTGCGCGGCCGCGCAGCAATGGCCCGCTATGGGCATTGCTGGGGGCTTCGTTCATAGGCCTGGCCGGCCTGGGCTGGTGGAGTTTTCAGCAGATCTCGCTGTTGGAGCAGCAACTGGTGGCCACCCAGGAAAGCTTTGCCCGTATCAGCGAGGAAGCGGCCGGGCGCCTGCAGGCGATCAGCGGCAAGGTCGACGCCAGCGAGTCGAGCAGCACCACCGGTAGCGAAGCGTTGAAGCTGCAGATCCGTCAGTTGCAGGCCAACCTGGCCGAGCAGGGCAAGCAGCAGCAGGGCGTTGCCGGCCAGGCCGGCGACCTGGGCAAGCGCCTGGAACAGGTACTGGCCGATACCCGCGAGCAGCAGAAAGCAGTGACCGAGTTGCAGGGGCAACTGCAAGCGCAATTGAAGGCCGTGAATACGGAACTTGCGGCGTTGAAGTCGGGCCAGCTAGACGGTGGCAAGCTCGATGGTCAGTTGAAAAGCCTGAACAGCGAGGTGGAGGCCCTGAAGAAGCGCAACCCGAGCGCGGCGATCGAAAGCCTGGAACAGGATGTGCTGGTGCTCAAGAGCCAGGCCGACAACCGCTCGGCGCAATCGGCCGGGGGCGCTTCGGTGCAGGAGTTCGATGCATTCCGCGGGCAGACCACCCGCAACATCAATACCCTGCAGAGCCAGATCCAGAACCTGCAGCAGCAGATCAATGCTCGTCCTTGAACGGCCAGTTGCCGGGCGCTTGCCCGGACCATGAAAAAAGGCGCCCGAAGGCGCCTTTTTTCATGGCTACAGCGTTCAGCTCATGGCTTTGATAGCAAGCCAGAACAGGCCGGCGGACAGGCCCACCGTCGCTGGCAGGGTCAGTACCCAGGCCAGCAGGATGGTCTTCACGGTGCCGCCTTGCAGGCCGCTCTTGTTGGCAACCATGGTACCGGCCACGCCTGAAGACAGTACGTGGGTGGTCGACACCGGCAGGCTGAAGATGTTGGCCATGCCGATGGCGCAGGCGGCGGTGATCTGTGCCGACATGCCCTGGGCATAGGTCATGCCCTGCTTGCCGATCTTCTCGCCGACGGTCAGTACCACGCGCTTCCAGCCGACCATGGTACCCAGGCCCAGGGCCAGGGCGACGGCGACGATCACCCAGAACGGTGCGTACTCGGTGGTGGCGGTGAGGTCTTTGCGCAGCTTCTCGAGGTCGGCCTTTTCGCGCGGCTCGAGGCCTGGCAGCTTGCCGACCTTCTTCGCCGTGTCGTCCAGGCACAGCAGGTAACGACGTACTTCAACGCGCTTCTCGGCGCTCAGTGCGCGGTAGTCGGTCACACCTTGCAGCGACGATTGCAGCGCGGCGATGGTCGGTTCGGTCTGCTGCGGGTTGCAGCTGAACTGCTCCGGCAGGTCGGCCGACTTGGCCTTGCCCAAGGCCAGGTACTCGCCCAGCGTCGCCGCATTGCGCTCGTAGAACTGGCTCAAGTGCATGGTGGCGTCGCGGGTGCGTTCGATCTGGTAGGTGGTGCTGTTCAGGTCGAGCACGAACTTGGCCGGGACGATACCGATCAGTACCAGCATGATCAGGCCGATGCCCTTCTGGCCGTCGTTGGAGCCGTGCACGAAGCTCACGCCCATGGCCGAGATCACCAGCACCAGGCGGTTCCAGAATGGTGGGTGCTTCTTGTCGTCGAGCTTGCGGCGCTGATCCGGGGTCTTGTGCATCTTCGACAGCGGGCGCCACCATTTCAGGCCAAGCAGCACCAGCGCGGCAACGGCGAAGCCAGCCATGGGCGAAAGCACCAGCGACATGCCGATATCGATCGCTTTCTGCCAGTTCACGCCATCACCCAGCGGGATATCGCTGATCAGTGCATTGGCCAGGCCCACGCCAAGGATCGAACCGATCAGGGTGTGCGAGCTGGAGGCGGGGATGCCGAAGTACCAGGTGCCCAGGTTCCAGGTGATGGCCGCAGCCAGCAACGAGAAGACCATGGCCAGGCCGTGGCCGGTGTTCACATTGATCAGCAGCTCCACCGGCAACAGGTGGACGATGGCATAGGCCACGCCGACGCCGCCGAGCAGCACGCCGAGGAAGTTGAACACCCCGGAGAAGAATACGGCCAGGTGCGGTGGCATGGCTTTGGTATAGATGACAGTGGCTACCGCGTTGGCGGTGTCATGAAAGCCATTGATGAACTCGAAGGCGAGAACGAAGGTCAGAGCGAGCATCAGGCTCACGACGACCCAGGCATCCAGTCCGCTGAATAAATCGATCATGAAGGTTGTCTGGCGGTCTTTAGGGGGGCGGGATTATGCCAGAAAACCCTGCAAATCGATGCACCTGCCACAGTTCGATGACGGATGACCGCACGCTCAGGGGCGTGGTGGTCTGCGGGGTGTTGGTCGCGAACAGGCAGGTAAAAATCGCAAAATTACCTAAAAATCAACGATTTGAGTGAAAATCGCTGTGCAGGAATCTGCTCAAACGGCTGTATGAAATTTGTGAAATTCCATTTCACCCACGGTGTTTCGGTAAAGATGCCGCCGCGCCGACGGTCAATGACTGATGGCGCGGTGATGTCGCTCAGCTACGTTCGCCGTCGCTGTGCAGATCCTTCTCCATCTTTTCCAGTTCCTGGGCGAACGCCTGGTCGCGAATGCTTGCGCGCTTGCGCCAGGGTTTACGTTCCGGGTCGGGTTGTGCGGCATAGGTGGTGACTTCGCCACCGTATACATCCTTGTAACGTTCAGCCTGTCGCTCGAGTTCCGCGCGCAGTTCTTCTTTCGTCACAGTCATACCTGAAGAGTTTGAAGTTTGGCATTGGCAGATACCTGCACATTGGATGTAGCGGCGTATGCAGCCAATGCGAAATGTCCGTCGCAGCGATGCCGGGGGTGGCAAGTTCAAGGCACGTTGAAAGTGCCGTTGTTCAACACCGGGCAAGCCAAACCGGGGCGGTGGCTTGAAGCTCATCAAGCGACGAAAGTTAGCTGATGGATCCACGTCACTGGCGGACAATCAACAGTAGCGATTATAGCAACAGCCCGAACGAAGGCTATCGTTGTTTTCCGCCTGCTGACAATGCCCTGCAAGTTGTTGTCGTCAGCACCACATGAGTCTGTGGGCAGGCACTATAAGTTCAATCCGCCGGGTTGGAAGTTAGGCTCGGGACGGTTGAAACAAAAACGGCCTCGCGGGTGGGCGAGGCCGTTGCCTGGGACTTCTACGGTGGGTACCTGACCAGTCTCTCCAAAGAAGCCACATGTGGCAGGGGAAAGGTATAAGCAAAAGTGTCAGCGGTCAATTGCGATTATCGGCCGTTCGTTCGATAATCGCACGAACCAGCGATTTTATGAGGCAGCTCCATGAGCGATGAAACCAGCGGCCCGGTGGCCAACGACCCCGCGCGCAGCACCACGCCGGCCATGGCCCCGCCGATCGTGGCGTCGGCGGCCAAGCGCATCCAGGCTTTCACCGGTGACCCGGACTTCATGACCTCTCTGGCCCGCGGCCTGGCGGTGATCCAGGCATTCCAGGAGCGCAAGCGCCATCTCACCATCGCCCAGATCAGCCACCGCACGGAGATCCCCCGCGCGGCCGTGCGCCGTTGCCTGCACACCCTGATGAAGCTCGGCTACGCGACGACCGACGGTCGTACCTATTCGCTGTTGCCCAAGGTGCTCACCCTCGGCCACGCTTACTTGTCTTCGACGCCGCTGGCGGTTTCGGCGCAGCCCTACCTGGACCGCATCAGCGACCAGCTGCACGAAGCGGCCAACATGGCCACGCTCGAAGGTGACGACATTCTGTACATCGCACGCTCGGCCACCGTCGAGCGGCTGATTTCGGTCGACCTCTCGGTAGGCGGGCGCCTGCCGGCCTACTGCACCTCGATGGGGCGCATTCTTTTGGCCGCGCTGGACGATGCCAGCCTGCACGAGTATCTGGACCGCGCCGACCTCAAGGCCCGCACCAGCCGTACCCTGCACGATGCGCAGTCGCTGTTGGCCTGTATCCAGCAGGTGCGCGAGCAGGGCTGGTGCGTGGTCGACCAGGAACTGGAGCAAGGCCTGCGCTCGATTGCCGTGCCTATCTATGACGCCTCCGGCCAGGTGCTGGCGGCGCTGAACGTCAGTACCCATGTCGGGCGGGTCAGCCGCAGTGAACTGGAGCAACGCTTCCTGCCGATCCTGCTGGCGGCCAGCCGTGATCTTTGTCATCAGCTGTTTGGCTGATTGCGCACGCCCACTGTAGGAGCGGCCTTGTGTCGCGAAAGCGCTGCGCAGCGGCCCCGGCGATCCATGCGGTAACGCTGGGGCCGCTTTGCGGCCCATTCGCGGCACAAGGCCGCTCCTACAAAGAAAGGCAGTTGCTTCCATAGCAAGCCTTGCGAATGCACCAGAATCGAACAGCCCGAAAGTTTCCTGTTCGATAAACGCACAATGTCGTCTTCGACGAATTGCGCAGGCCCGGCCCGCTGATTAATGTCTGTCGCACAAGTCGGCTGTGCCGACCTGACAATAACAACAGGCCAAAAAGGGCTCCTTCGATGAATACGCATCTTTTGCTGTCGCGGCCGCACCCGCGCACGCTACCGCTCAACTCCGGCTGAACCCCGTCCGCTGTTTCCCTGCGAAACTTATCGTTCCTGCGCTTTGCTGTACGCAGTAGCCTGCCTGCGCCTATCTTCCGGATAATAACAATGAACAAACCGCAATCAACCCTCGGCAACTGCCTCGACGTTCAGTCGTTCATCAACGACCAGCCACTGTCCCGGTATCAATGGCGCGTGGTGATTCTGTGCTTCTTGATTGTCTTCCTCGACGGCCTGGACACTGCCGCGATGGGCTTCATTGCCCCGGCGCTGTCCCAGGAGTGGGGGATCGACCGCGCAAGCCTCGGCCCGGTCATGAGTGCCGCGCTGATCGGCATGGTGTTCGGTGCGCTGGGCTCCGGGCCGCTGGCCGACCGTTTCGGGCGCAAGGGCGTGCTGGTAGGCGCGGTGCTGGTATTCGGCGGCTTCAGCCTGGCCTCTGCCTACGCAAGCAATGTCGACCAGTTGCTGGTGCTGCGTTTCCTCACCGGCCTGGGCCTGGGCGCGGGCATGCCCAACGCCACTACGCTGCTCTCCGAGTACACCCCCGAGCGCCTCAAGTCGTTGTTGGTGACCAGCATGTTCTGCGGCTTCAACCTGGGCATGGCCGGCGGTGGCTTCATCTCCGCCAAGCTGATCCCGGCCTACGGCTGGCACAGCCTGCTGGTGATCGGTGGCGTGCTGCCGCTGTTGCTGGCCGTGGTGCTGTTGGTCTGGCTGCCGGAGTCGGCGCGGTTCCTGGTAGTGCGCAACCGTGGTACCGACAAAGTGCGCAAGACCCTGGCGCCGATCGCACCCCAGGTGGTTGCCCAGGCAGCGAGCTTCAGTGTGCCGGAGCAGAAGGCGGTGGCAGCACGCAATGTGTTCGCGGTGATCTTCTCCGGCACTTACGGCCTGGGCACGGTGCTGCTGTGGCTGACCTATTTCATGGGCCTGGTGATCGTTTACCTGCTCACCAGCTGGCTGCCCACGCTGATGCGCGACAGCGGCGCGAGCATGGAGCAGGCCGCGTTCATCGGCGCGCTGTTCCAGTTCGGCGGCGTGCTCAGCGCGGTGGGCGTAGGCTGGGCCATGGACCGTTTCAACCCGCACAAGGTGATCGGCATCTTCTATCTGCTGGCCGGGGTGTTCGCCTACGCGGTGGGGCAGAGCCTGGGCAACATCACCCTGTTGGCGACCCTGGTGCTGGTGGCGGGCATGTGCGTCAACGGTGCGCAGTCGGCCATGCCGTCGCTGGCGGCGCGCTTCTACCCCACCCAAGGGCGTGCCACCGGCGTATCGTGGATGCTCGGCATCGGCCGTTTCGGCGCGATCCTCGGCGCCTGGAGCGGGGCGACCTTGCTGGGGCTGGGCTGGAACTTCGAGCAGGTGCTTACCGCACTGCTGGTGCCGGCGGCGTTGGCGACCGTGGGGGTGGTGGTCAAGGGGCTGGTAAGCCACGCCGACGCCACCTGAGTGCACCTGTGGGAGCCGGCTTGCCGGCGATAGCGTCAGGCCTTCAATCGGTATTCCCCTGTCAGGCCCAATCGCCGGCAAGCCGGCTCCCACAAGGGGAGGGTAGGCCTGGCATAGATGAGTAGCAGGATAACAAATGGTTCGATAATCGCACAAAAGTGCGATTATCGGATTGTAACCGCCCCGCCAGTCTCCTTAATCTGGGCCCATCGCAGCGACGCATGGGCCCGCTGCTCACCGACCCGGCTCGTCCTGACCAGGAGTCTCCAATGGCAGCAATCCTCTCGCTTCACGATGCCGTGAAGCAGTTCATCCAGGATGGCGACAGCGTCGCCCTCGAAGGCTTCACCCACCTGATCCCGACCGCCGCCGGTCACGAGATCATCCGCCAAGGCAAGCGCGACCTGACCCTGGTGCGCATGACCCCGGACCTGATCTACGACCAGCTGATCGGCGCCGGCTGCGCGCGCAAGCTGATCTTCTCCTGGGGCGGCAACCCAGGGGTGGGTTCGCTGCACCGCCTGCGCGACGCGGTGGAAAAGCAGTGGCCGCACGCCATTGAAATCGAAGAGCACAGCCACGCCGACCTGGCCAACGCCTATGTCGCCGGTGCCTCCGGCCTGCCGTTCGCGGTGCTGCGCGCCTACGCCGGCTCTGACCTGCCCAAGGTCAACCCGTTGATCAAGAGTGTCATCTGCCCGTTCACCGGCGAAGTGCTCGCCGCCGTGCCGTCGGTACGTCCGGACGTCACCGTGATCCACGCGCAAAAGGCCGACCGCAAGGGCAATGTGCTGCTGTGGGGCATCCTTGGCGTGCAGAAGGAAGCGGCCCTGGCGGCCAAGCGTAGCATCGTCACCGTCGAAGAGATCGTCGACGACCTCAACGCACCGATGAACGCCTGCGTGCTGCCGACCTGGGCCTTGAGCGCGGTGTGCCTGGTACCGGGCGGCGCCCACCCGTCCTATGCCCACGGTTACTACGAGCGCGACAACCGCTTCTACCAGGCCTGGGACCCGATTGCCCGCAACCGCGAAACCTTCAGCGCCTGGATCGACACTTACATCCGTGGCACCACCGACTTCACCGAATTCCAGGCCAAGCTGGCCAGCACCGCGGAGGCCGCGCAATGAGCTACTCCACTTCAGAAATGATGACCGTCGCCGCCGCCCGTCGCCTGCGCAACGGTGCTGTCTGCTTCGTCGGCATCGGCCTGCCGTCCAAGGCCGCCAACCTGGCGCGCCTGACCTCGTCGCCGGACGTGGTGCTGATCTACGAGTCCGGCCCGATCGGTGCCAAGCCCAGCGTGCTGCCGCTGTCGATCGGTGACGGTGAACTGGCGGAAACCGCCGACACCGTGGTGCCGACCGGCGAAATCTTCCGTTACTGGCTGCAGGGCGGGCGCATCGACGTGGGCTTCCTCGGCGCCGCCCAGGTCGACCGTTTCGGCAACATCAACACCACCGTGGTCGGTGACTACCACGCGCCGAAAACCCGCCTGCCGGGTGCCGGCGGTGCGCCGGAGATCGCCGGGTCCGCCAAGCAGGTGCTGATCATCCTCAAGCAGTCGCCGCGGGCGTTCGTCGACAAGCTCGACTTCATCACCTCGGTCGGCCACGGCGAAGGCGGCGACTCGCGCAAGCGCCTGGGCCTGCCTGGCGAAGGGCCGGTCGGCATCATCACCGACCTGTGCATCATGGAGCCGGAAGCCGGCACCCACGAGTTCGTGGTGACCTCGATCCACCCGGGCGTGACCCGCGAGCAGATCATCAACGCCACCGGCTGGGCGATCCGCTTTGCCGACAACGCCCAGGAAACTGCGGCGCCGAGCGAGGTCGAGCTGACCGCGCTGCGTGACCTCGAAGCCCGCACCGCCGCCGCCCATGGGCAAGTGGCAGGAGAAGCCTGATGCGTGACGTATTCATCTGTGACGCCATCCGCACCCCCATCGGCCGCTTCGGCGGCGCCCTGGCCGGCGTGCGCGCCGATGACCTGGCAGCCGTGCCGCTCAAGGCGCTGATCGAGCGTAACCCGAGCGTGCAATGGGACCAGCTCGACGAAGTGTTCCTCGGCTGCGCCAACCAGGCCGGTGAGGACAACCGCAACGTCGCGCGCATGGCCCTGCTGCTGGCCGGCTTGCCGCAGAGCGTGCCGGGCGTGACCCTCAATCGCCTGTGCGCCTCTGGCATGGATGCCATCGGCACCGCCTTCCGCGCCATCGCCAGCGGCGAGATGGAGCTGGCCATTGCCGGCGGCGTCGAGTCGATGTCGCGTGCGCCGTTCGTCATGGGCAAGGCCGAGAGCGGTTACTCGCGCAACATGAAACTGGAAGACACCACCATTGGCTGGCGCTTCATCAACCCGCTGATGAAAGCCCAGTACGGCGTCGATGCGATGCCTGAGACGGCCGACAACGTTGCCGACGATTACCAGGTGTCGCGCGCCGACCAGGACGCCTTCGCCCTGCGCAGCCAGCAGAAGGCGGGTGCTGCACAGGCCGCCGGTTTCTTCGCCGAAGAGATCGTGCCGGTGCGCATTGCCCATAAAAAAGGCGAGACCCTGGTCGAGCAGGACGAGCACCTGCGCCCGGACACCACGCTCGAAGCGCTGACCCGTCTCAAGCCGGTCAATGGCCCGGACAAGACCGTCACCGCCGGCAATGCCTCGGGCGTCAACGACGGTGCCGCGGCGCTGATCCTCGCCTCGGCCGAAGCCGTGAAGAAACACGGCCTGACCCCACGTGCCCGAGTGCTGGGCATGGCCAGCGCCGGTGTGGCGCCACGGGTGATGGGCATCGGCCCGGTGCCGGCGGTACGCAAACTGACCGAGCGCCTGGGTGTGGCCGTGGCCGACTTCGATGTCATCGAGCTCAACGAAGCCTTCGCCAGCCAGGGCCTGGCGGTGCTGCGCGAACTGGGTGTTGCGGATGATGCGCCGCAGGTGAACCCCAATGGCGGCGCCATCGCCCTCGGCCACCCGCTGGGCATGAGTGGTGCGCGGCTGGTGCTGACGGCGTTGCATCAGTTGGAGAAGACTGGCGGGCGTAAAGGCCTGGCGACCATGTGTGTCGGGGTTGGGCAGGGGTTGGCGTTGGCCATCGAGCGGGTTTGACCTGTACCGGCCTGATCGCGGGGCAAGCCCGCTCCCACGCTGGATAACCTGTGGGAGCGGGCTTGCCCCGCGATTGGGCCGAGGTGGAACGAGTGTGTAACCAGGTATGTCTAGAATTACCTGTGACCCTCCAGGAGTAAACGCACCATGACCTCAACCTATTACACCGGCGAAGAACGCAGCAAACGCATCTTCGCCATCGTCGGTGCCTCGTCGGGCAACCTGGTGGAATGGTTCGACTTCTATGTCTACGCCTTTTGCGCCATCTATTTTGCCCCGGCCTTCTTCCCCTCCGACGACCCCACGGTGCAGTTGCTCAACACCGCCGGCGTGTTCGCCGCGGGCTTCCTGATGCGGCCCATCGGCGGCTGGATCTTCGGCCGCCTGGCCGACCGTCACGGGCGCAAGAATTCGTTGATGACCTCGGTGCTGATGATGTGTTTCGGCTCCTTGATCATTGCCTGCCTGCCGACCTACGCCAGCATCGGTGCCTGGGCGCCGGCGTTGCTGCTGTTGGCGCGGCTGATCCAGGGCCTGTCGGTGGGCGGCGAGTACGGCACCACGGCCACCTACATGAGCGAAGTGGCGCTGCGCGGCCAACGCGGTTTCTTTGCCTCGTTCCAGTACGTCACCCTGATCGGCGGCCAGTTGCTGGCGGTGCTGGTAGTGGTAATCCTGCAGCAGTTGCTGACTGAAGAAGAGCTGCGCGCCTACGGCTGGCGCATCCCGTTCGTGGTCGGTGCGGTTGCCGCGCTGATCTCGCTGGTGCTGCGCCGCTCCCTGGAAGAAACCAGCAGCGCCGAGACCCGCCAGAACAAGGACGCAGGCTCGATCAGTGGCCTGCTGCGCAACCATGCCGGCGCCTTCATCACCGTGCTGGGGTACACCGCCGGCGGCTCGCTGATCTTCTACACCTTCACCACCTACATGCAGAAGTACCTGGTCAACACCGCCGGCATGAACGCCAAGAGCGCCAGTTTCGTGATGACCGGCGCACTGTTCCTGTTCATGATCCTGCAGCCGGTGTTCGGCATGCTTTCCGACCGCATCGGCCGGCGTAACTCGATGCTGCTGTTCGGCGCCCTGGGTACCTTGTTCACCGTGCCGTTGCTGATGGCGTTGAAGACCGTGAGCAGCCCGTTCATGGCCTTCGTGCTGGTGACCCTGGCACTGTGCATCGTCAGTTTCTACACCTCGATCAGC
The DNA here is from genome assembly GCF_032621715.1 of Pseudomonas sp. zfem004. Classification (NCBI taxonomy): domain Bacteria; kingdom Pseudomonadati; phylum Pseudomonadota; class Gammaproteobacteria; order Pseudomonadales; family Pseudomonadaceae; genus Pseudomonas; species Pseudomonas sp. zfem004. Next base: position 111,746 of record NZ_JAVYJF010000014.1, read on the forward strand.
GGCCTGGTGAAGGCCGAGATGTTCCCGCCGCAGGTGCGGGCGCTGGGGGTAGGGCTGGCCTATGCGATCGCCAACGCGGTGTTCGGCGGTTCGGCCGAGTACGTGGCCCTGGGCTTGAAGACCCTGGGCATGGAGAACACCTTCTACTGGTACGTGACCGCCATGATGGCGGTGGCCTTCCTGTTCAGCCTGCGCCTGCCCAAGCGGGCGCAGTACCTGCACGATGATCACTAAGGACGTTGCATGAGCAACCAACTGTTCGACGCCTACTTCACCGCCCCGGCCATGCGCGAGGTGTTCTCCGACCGGGGCCGGCTGCAGGGCATGCTCGATTTCGAGGCGGCCCTGGCCCGTGCCGAAGCCGCCGCCGGGCTGGTGCCACATGCCGTGGTGCCGGCGATCGAGGCCGCCTGCAAGGCCGAGCGCTACGACGTGCGGGCATTGGCCGAGGCCATCGCCACCGCCGGTAACTCGGCGATCCCGCTGGTCAAGGCATTGGGCAAGGTCATCGCCAGTGGCGTGCCCGAGGCCGAGCGCTATGTGCACCTGGGCGCCACCAGCCAGGACGCGATGGACACTGGCCTGGTGCTGCAACTGCGTGCGGCGCTGACGCTGATCGAATGCGACCTCGGCAGCCTCGCCGACAGCTTGGCCCGCCAGGCCCTGCAGCATGCCGACACGCCACTGGTGGGCCGCACCTGGTTGCAGCACGCCACGCCGGTGACCCTGGGGATGAAGCTGGCCGGTGTGCTCGGCGCCCTGACCCGTCATCGCCAGCGCTTGAAGGAGCTGCGCCCGCGCCTGCTGGTGCTGCAGTTCGGCGGTGCCTCCGGCAGCCTAGCGGCATTGGGCAGCAAGGCGTTGCCGGTGGCCGAAGCCTTGGCCGAACAGCTGCAGCTGACCTTGCCCGAGCAGCCCTGGCACACCCAGCGCGACCGCCTGGTGGAGTTTGCCTCGGTGCTGGGCCTGATCGCCGGCAGCCTGGGCAAGTTCGGTCGCGACGTCAGCCTGCTGATGCAGACCGAGGCGGGCGAGCTGTTCGAACCCTCAGCGCCGGGCAAGGGCGGCTCCTCGACCATGCCGCACAAGCGCAACCCGGTGGGGGCGGCGGTACTGATTGGCGCCGCCACCCGTGTGCCGGGGCTGGTCTCGACGCTGTTCAGCGCCATGCCCCAGGAGCACGAACGCAGCCTGGGCCTGTGGCACGCCGAATGGGAAACCCTGCCGGAAATCTGCTGCCTGGTATCCGGCGCACTGCGCCAGGCCCAGGTGATCGCCGAGGGCATGGAAGTGGACGCCCCACGCATGCGCCGCAACCTCGACCTCACCCAGGGGCTGGTGCTGGCCGAAGCCGTCAGCATCGTCCTCGCTCAGCGCCTGGGCCGCGATCGCGCCCATCATCTGCTGGAAACCTGCTGCCAACGCGCAGTGGCCGAGCAACGCCACCTGCGTGCCGTGCTGGGTGACGAACCCCAGGTCAGCGCCGAGTTGTCCGCCGACGAACTCGACCGCCTGCTCGACCCTGCCCATTACCTCGGCCAGGCCCGTGTCTGGGTGGCGCGTGCCGTGGCCGAACATCAACGATTCATTGCCTGAAGGAGACCGCTGTGGCGCACGTGCAACTGGCCGATGGCGTACTGCATTACCAACTCGACGGCCCGGCGCATGCCCCGGTGCTGGTGTTGTCCAACTCGCTGGGTACCGACCTTGGCATGTGGGACACGCAGATCCCGGCATGGAGCGAACACTTTCGCGTGCTGCGTTACGACACCCGTGGCCACGGTGCCTCGGTGGTCAGCGAGGGGCCATACAGCATCGAACAACTGGGTAACGATGTGCTGGCGCTGCTCGACGCGCTAGATGTCCCCAAGGCCCATTTCGTCGGCCTGTCCATGGGCGGCTTGATCGGCCAGTGGCTGGGTATCAACGCAGGCTCGCGCCTGCTCAGCCTGACCCTGTGCAACACGGCGGCGAAAATCGCCAATGACGAGGTGTGGAACACCCGCATCGACACCGTGCTCAAGGGCGGCCAGCAGGCCATGCGTGACCTGCGCGATGCCTCGATTGCGCGCTGGTTCACCCCGGCGTTCGCCGCGGCCGAGCCGGCGATTGCCCAACGCATCACCGAGATGCTGGCGCACACCTCGCCTGCCGGTTACGCCGGCAACTGCGCCGCTGTGCGCGATGCCGATTTCCGTGACCAGCTCGAGCGCATTCAGGTGCCGACCCTGATCGTCGCGGGTAGCGCCGATGTGGTCACCACGCCGGAGCATGGCCGCTTCATGCAGGCGGGTATCCTGGGTGCCGATTACGCCGAGTTCCCGGCGGCGCACCTGTCCAACGTCGAGGTCGGTGCGCCGTTCAGTGACCGCGTGCTCGATTTTTTGCTGGCCCGCTGAGGACATACGCCATGGATGAGAAACAACGCTACGACGCCGGCATGCAAGTGCGCCGGGCGGTGCTGGGCGATGCCCATGTCGACCGCAGCCTGGAGAAGCTCAACGACTTCAACGGCGAGTTCCAGGAAATGATCACCCGCCATGCCTGGGGTGATATCTGGACCCGCCCGGGGCTGCCACGGCATACCCGCAGCCTGATCACCATCGCCATGCTGATCGGCATGAACCGCAACGATGAACTCAAGCTGCACCTGCGCGCGGCGGCCAACAACGGCGTGACCCGTGAAGAGATCAAGGAAGTGCTCATGCAGAGTGCGATCTACTGCGGCATTCCGGCGGCCAATGCCACTTTCCACCTGGCGGAGTCGGTGTGGGATGAGTTGGGGGTTGAGTCGCGCCAATAACGCCATCGCGGGGCAAGCCCGCTCCCACGAGATTCGGCGCTCTAGATCTCGTGGGAGCGGGCTTGCCCCGCGATTTGCTAGACGGCTGCTTTCTTCTGGCGGATCGCCACCGGCCCGGCATTGGCCTCCACGGCCTTCTTCAGATCGCCACACAGCCCGGTCATGAACGCCAGCTCTGCCACCACGAACAACGGCCCGATGATCAGCCCGCTGACATCATCGACAAACGCCGGCTTGCGCCCTTCGTAGGCATGCCCGACAAACTGGATGATCCAGCCCACCACAAAAGCCCCCAGCCCGGCGCTCAGCCACAACCCGGTGGGCTGCACGGCCAAGGCCTGGCCGGCCCACAGGCACAACCCCAGCAACAGCCCCATCACCAGGCCGAAACGCAGGTCCAGGCGCAGGTAGAACCACACCGACCAGGTGGCCAGCAGCAATGCCGGTGACAGCCAGAAACCCGCCACGTCCCAACCGGGCCGCGACAGCAGAATGCTCACCGCCAGCACGATCAGCGGGATACCGACGAAGTGGGTGCCGATATTGCGTGGGTCGCGGTGATAGGCCGCGTATTGACTCAGGTGTTCGACGAGGTTTTTCATTGTTGTTCCTCCATCAGGGGTAGGCGCAGCTTGCCCCGTCCATCCGTCGTCGTCTGTCGCCTGGCCGACAGAGTCCGCTTTGCGAGGTGCCATGCACGATCCGCGTACCCAGTTGCTGCACGGCCAGTGGTTTCGGCAGTTGCCGTGTAACGTTCAGGATAGCCTGCTGGCCCTGGCCCGAATCCGCGAGCTGGCGCCGGGGCAATGCCTGTTCCAGCGTGGCGATGCGCCGTGTGGGCTGTATGCGGTGCTGGACGGGGCGATGCGGGTCGGCGCGGTCAGCAGCGAGGGCAAGGAGGCGCTGTTGACCTTGGTCGAGGCGCCGTACTGGTTCGGCGAGATCAGCCTGTTCGATGGCCAGCCGCGTACCCATGACGCCTTTGCCGAAGGCACCACGCGTTTGCTGTGGATCCCCCAGGTGCCTTTGCTCGACTGGCTGGCGCGCGAACCGCAGCACTGGCGCGAGCTGGCGTTGCTGATGAGCCACAAGCTGCGCTGGGTATTCGTCGCCCTGGAGCAGCAGAGCCTGCTGGCCGCAGCGCCCCGGGTAGCCCACCGCCTGTTGCAGATCGCCGAGGGCTATGGCGAGCGCGATATCGCCCAGTGGCGCCTGCAACTGTCCCAGGAGCAGCTGGCGCTGATGCTGTCGCTGTCGCGCCAGACCATCAACCAGATTCTCAGGAACCTCGAACAGTCCGGCGTGGTACGCCTGGGCTATGGCGAGGTGGAGATTGTCGATGCGCCGCGGCTGCGGGCAATGGCTCAGCATCCAGGCTGACCAGGGTCTCGATCATCGCCCGCGCCGCCGGCGACAGGCGATAACCGCTGCGGCTGACCACCCCGCAACGCACGCTCAGCACCTCCAGCCCCGGCGGCAGGTTGCGCCAGTGCAGGCGCACCAGGGTGCCGGCGGCCAGGTCCTCGGCCACCGCTTCTTCGCTGGCGCTGCCGACCGCGTCGCTGGCCAGCACCACGCTGCGCAGCACCGCCAGGTGCTCGGTTTGCAGGTGCGGGGTGAAGTCGTTGCGCCCGCTGAGGTTGGCCAGGCGCTTGCGTACCCCGGGGGCGAGCAGGGCGCAGGCAAGGGGGTAGGCGAACAGGTCGTTGGTCGACAGGCTGTCCTTGGCCAGCAGCGGGTGCCCGGGGCGGCAGAAGAACAGGCCGGGGCGTGGGTTGAGCGGTTCGGTGTGAAAGTTCGGGTCGGCCTCGAACGGGCGGATGTCGTCGACGAAGAATTCGATCTGCTCGCGACGCAGGGCCTGGCCCAGGCGCTCGGCGTTGTCCACCAGCAGTTGGGTACGGATGCCGGGGTGGCGCTCGATGAACTGCTGCAAGGCCTCGGGTACCAGGCGTACCGCCAGGGCCGGGCCACTGCCGAAGTGCAGTTCACCGGCGTCGAGCTTGGTCATCTGCAACACCTCGTTGTTCAGCTGGGCGGCGCCTTGCACCAGGCGTCGGGCGTGTTGCAGCACCACCTGGCCTTCGGGGGTGGGAGGCAGGGCTTTGTTGCCACGGTCGACCAGGGTGCAGCCGAGGGTTTGTTCGAGGTTCTGGATGGCCCGGCTGAATGCCGGTTGGGTGATGCCCATGGCTTCTGCGGCGCGGACGAAACTGCGGTATTCGGTGAGGGCGATGAAATAGCGCAGTTGGCGGAGGTCCATGCTCGGGCTCTGGTGCGGGGGGCAGGGCTCGGTTTTAGCTTTTGTTACATATAACGTCAAAGAACGTTATTTGATTTGTATATGCACTTTTGTTCTTTGTTGTCATTGCTGGCCTCTTCGCGGGTAAACCCGCTCCCACAGGTTAGGTAGGAATCCTGTGGGAGCGGGTTTACCCGCGAAGAGGCCAGACCTGCTAGAGCAGATTCAACGGATAGCTCACGATCAACCGGTTCTCATCGAATGCATTGGTGCTGTAGTCCCGGCGCATGGTGGAGTTGCGCCATTTCACCGACAGATCCTTGAGTGCACCGGACTGCACCACATAGGCCAGCTCGGTCTCCCGCGCCCATTCCTTGCCGTCGTTCACCGCGCTGGTGTGCACGTTGTCACCCTTGATATAGCGGTTCATCAAGGTCAGCCCAGGAATACCGACGCTGACGAAATTGAAGTCGTGACGCACCTGCCAGGAGCGTTCCTTGGCGTTGTCGAAGCTTGAGTTGTAGCTGTCGTTGGCCAAGGTGCCGCCGCTGGTGCCGTTGACCCGCATCCAGGCGTCGTCGCCGCTGACCTTCTGCAGGCCAACGTAGAAGGTATGCCCCTTGTAGCGTGCCGAGAGCAGGGCCGACGCGGTGCGGTTGTCCAGTTCGCCGGCGCGTTCGCTGCCATCTTCCTTGCCGATGAAGTAACCGAGGTTGGCGCCCAGGGTCCAGTCACCCAATGGCTGGCTGTGCACAAGATTGAGGTACTGCTGGCGGTAGATGTCTTTGAGCTGCGCATCCCACAGCCCGATCATCGTGCGCTTGTCGTTGAAGGTGTATTCACCGCCAGCGAAGTTGAAGCGGTCGGAGGTAGCGGCGGCGCGGCCCTGCATGAACATGTCTTCCATGCTCGCGTCGTTGCGCGGGCTGTTGCCGCGGAACTGGCCGCCATACAAGGTGAGGCCGTCGATCTCTTTGGAGGTGAGCTGGCCGCCTCGGAAGGTCTGTGGCAGCGAGCGGCCATCGTCGGAGCGCAGGATCGGCAGCACCGGCATCCATTCGCCGACCTTCAGTTCGGTCTGCGACAGGCGCGCCTTGAACGCCACGCCCAGGCGCCCGAAGTCATCGGCCGGGCGGCCATCGTCGTGCACCGGCAGCAGGTGGGTGCCGGCGGTGCCTTTGCCGCCGTCGAGCTTCAGCGAATACAGGCCCAGCACATCCAGGCCGAAACCGACGGTGCCCTGGGTAAAGCCGGAGCGGGCGTCGAGGATGAAGCTCTGGGTCCATTCCTCGGCCTTGCCCTGGGGGTTGGCCGGGTCGACGAAGTTGCGGTTGATGTAGAAGTTGCGCAGGTTGAGGCTGGCCTTGGCGTCCTCGAAAAAGCCGCTTTCGGCGGCCAGGGCGGGCAGGGCGCAGGACATGGCCAACAGGCCGGGCAGCAGCTGGCGTGCGGGGTGCAAAGTGCTCATCTGTCGTGGATCTCTTGTTTTTATTGGGCGAGCCGGGGCGCTGCGGGTGCGGGCCGCAGGGGACGGGCGTCTTTGTGAGAACTTGTGCAACGTTGCGTGGGCGATGGTGCGGGGGAGCGTGGGGGCGAGGCAATTCGCCGCAAGCGGAACGGGGCGATTATCGAACGCAATGTTGGTTGCCCCGCGATTGGCCGGTTCAGGCAACAAAAAGCCCACCGCGAGGGTGGGCTTTTTGTTGTTGCCGGTGTAATCAGCCTTTTGGCGACTCTACCGACGCTTGCTGGTTGGTCTGCTCGTACCAACCACCACCGAGGGCCTTGTACAGGTTGACCTCGCTGACCAGCTGCGACAGGCGATCGCCGATCAGCGACTGCTGGGCGCTGAACAGGTTGCGCTGGGCATCGAGGAAGGTCAGGTTGCTGTCGATCCCGATACGGTAGCGGCGCTCGGCCAGGCGGTAGTAATCCTGGTTGGCGGCCACCAGGTCGCGTTGCGCCTGCAGCTGCTCTTCGAAGGTCTTGCGCGCCGCCAGGCCATCGGAGACTTCCTGGAAGGCGGTCTGGATGGTCTTTTCGTACTTGGCGACGTTGATGTCCTTCTGGATCTTCGAGTAGTCCAGGCTGGCCTTCAGGCTGCCGGCGTTGAAGATCGGCAGGTTGATCTGCGGCTGGAACAGCCAGGTGCCCTGGCCGCCCGAGAACAGGTGGCCCATGTCGGGGCTCAGGCTGCCGGCGTTGGCCGTCAGGCTGATGCTCGGGAAGAACGCGGCGCGGGCGGCGCCGATGTTGGCGTTGGCGGCCTTGAGCAGGTGCTCGGCTTCCTGGATGTCCGGGCGGCGCTGAAGAATATCGGACGGCAGGCCGGCCGGCACTTCGGCCAGCTGGTCGGCATTGAGCTCCAGCGGCTTGGCCAGGTTGGCCGGGATGCCGGTGCCGATCAGTACGGCCAGGCTGTTGGCGTCCTGGGCGACCAGGCGCTGGTACTGCGAGTACTTGACCCGCGCGCCTTCCACGGCGGTGCGCGCCTGGCTGACGTCGAGGGCCGAAGCCACGCCCACTTCATTGCTGCGGCGGGTGAGGTTGTAGCTTTCCTCGTAGGTTTTCAGCGTTTCTTCGGTCAGCTTGAACAGCGCCTGGTCGGCCTGCCAGGTGTAGTAGGCGTTGGCCACGCTGGCCACCAGGGCGATCTGCGTGGAACGGCGCGCCTGCTCGCTGGACAGGTAGGTTTCCAGGGCCTGCTCGGTCAGGCTGCGCACCCGGCCGAACAGGTCCAGCTCGTAGGCGCTGACGCCGAGGGTGGCCGAGTACTGGCTGGTGATGCCGGCCTCACCGGACTGCGACATGTTCGCCGGCACGCGCTGGCGGCTGCCGCTGCCGGTGGCCGAAATCGCCGGGTACAGGTCGGCCCGCTGGATGCGGTACTGGGCGCGGTAGGCGTCGATGTTCAACGCCGCCACGCGCAGGTCGCGGTTGTTTTCCAGCGAGGTCTGGATCAGCTGCTGCAGCGCCGGGTCGTGGAAGAACTGGCGCCAGCCCTGTTCGGCTGCGGCCACGTTGGCCGACTCGGTCGGCGAGTACGCAGGGCCTTGCGGCCACTGCGCAGCCACCGGCGATTCCGGGGTCTGGTAGTCAGGGATCAGCGAGCAGCCGCCGAGAATGAAAGCGGTTACCGCCAGGGACAGAAAAGACTTGGTCATTGCCCAGCCTCATAACGTGGAGTTTCAGGGGTGGCGTCGGTTTTCGGCTCTTTGCTGCCGAACAGCGACGACACTGCTACGAAGAACAGCGGTACCCAGAAGATGGCCAACACGGTCGCACTGATCATGCCGCCGATCACACCGGTACCGATGGCGTGCTGGCTACCGGCGCCGGCGCCACTGGCGATGGTCAACGGTACCACGCCGAGGATGAACGCCAGGGAGGTCATGATGATAGGGCGCAGACGCATGCGGCACGCCTCGATGGCGGCGTCGTACAGGCTGCGGCCCTGTTCGTGCAGTTCCTTGGCGAATTCGACGATCAGGATCGCGTTCTTCGCCGCCAGGCCAATGGTGGTCAACAGGCCGACCAGGAAGTACACGTCGTTGGACAGCCCGCGCATGCTGGTGGCGATCAGCGCACCGATGATGCCCAGGGGCACGACCAGTACCACGGCGATCGGGATCGACCAGCTTTCGTACAGCGCTGCCAGGCAGAGGAACACGAACAGGACCGAGAGGGCGAACAGCGCCGGCATTTGCGAGCCGGAGAGTTTTTCCTCGTAGGACATGCCGGTCCAGGAGTAGCCGATACCGGCTGGCAGTTCGCCGGCGATGCGCTCGACTTCGGCCATGGCTTCACCGGTGGAGTAGCCTGGGGCCGGGGCACCGAGGATCTCGACCGCTTCAACACCGTTGTAGCGCGACAGTTTCGGCGAGCCGTAGGTCCACTCGCCCTTGGCGAACGAGGAGAACGGCACCATCTCGCCGGCGCCATTGCGCACGTACCATTTCTGCAGGTCTTCCGGGCTCATCCGCGCGTTGGGCGCGCCCTGGATGTAGACCTTCTTGACCCGGCCACGGTCGATGAAGTCGTTGACGTAGTTGCCGCCGAGGGCGATCGACAGGGTGCTGTTGATGTCGGCGATGGTCACGCCCAGGGCGCTGGCACGTTCGTCATCGATGGTCAGCTGGTACTGCGGTTCGTCGTTCAGGCCGTTCGGGCGCACAGCGCTGAGAATCTTGCTCTGCGCGGCCTTGGCCAGGAACTGGTTGCGCGCTTCCATCAGCTTGACGTGGCCGACACCGGCGCGGTCCTGCAGGAACACGTCGAAGCCGGTGGCGTTACCCAGCTCCAGCACCGCAGGCGGGGCGAAGGCGAACACCATCGCGTCACGGAAACTGAAGAAGTGCTGCTGGGCGCGTTGCGACAGCTTGAACACGCTGTTCTCGGCCGAACGTTCATCCCACGGCTTGAGCATGATGAACGCCATGCCCGAGCTCTGGCCGCGGCCGGCGAAGTTGAAACCGTTCACGGTGAACACCGAAGCCACGGTGTCGGCTTCTTCCTTGAGCAGGTATTCGCGCATCTGGTCGACCACCACCTGGGTGCGCTCGGCACTGGAGCCGGCCGGGGTCTGCACCTGGGCGAACAGCACGCCCTGGTCTTCCTCGGGCAGGAACGCGGTGGGGATACGGGCGAACAGCCAGATCATGCCGACCACGATCAGCGCGTAGGCCAGCAGGAACGGCACCTTGTTGCGCAGGATGGTACCGACGCTGCGCTCGTAGCCGACCACGCTGCGGTCGAAGTTGCGGTTGAACCAGCCGAAGAAGCCGCGCTTGGCCACATGGTGCTCGCCCTTCTTCAGCGGCTTGAGCATGGTGGCGCACAGGGCCGGGGTGAAGATCAGTGCGACCAGTACCGACAGGCCCATGGCCGAGACGATGGTGATCGAGAACTGACGGTAGATCACACCGGTGGAGCCGCCGAAGAAGGCCATGGGCAGCAGTACCGCCGACAGCACCAGGGCAATACCCACCAGCGCGCCCTGGATCTGCTCCATCGAGCGTTTGGTCGCCTCCTTGGGCGGCAAGCCCTCTTCGGACATGACCCGTTCGACGTTTTCCACCACGACGATGGCATCGTCCACCAGCAAGCCGATGGCCAGCACCATGGCGAACATGGTCAGGGTGTTGATGCTGAAACCGGCCGCCGCAAGGATGCCGAAGGTACCCAGCAACACCACGGGCACGGTCATGGTGGTGATGATGGTGGCGCGGAAGTTCTGCAGGAACAGGTACATCACCAGGAACACCAGGACCACGGCTTCGATCAGGGTGTGGATAACCCCGCTGATCGATTCGGTGACCACCGGGGTGGTGTCATACGGGAACACGGCCTTCACCCCAGGCGGGAAGAAGGGTTCCAGGTCGCTGATGGTCTTGCGCAGCGCCTTGGCGGTATCCAGGGCGTTGGCGCCGGTGGCCAGCTTCACGGCAAGGCCGGAGGCGGGCTTGCCGTTGAACTGGGCGCTGACGGCGTAGTTCTCGCCGCCCAGACCGACTTGCGCGACGTCGCCCAGACGTACCTGGGAGCCGTCGCTGTTGACCTTGAGCAGGATCTTTTCGAACTGCTCGGCGGTCTGCAGGCGGGTCTTGCCGATGATGGTGGCGTTGAGCTGGGTACCCGGCAGGGCCGGCAGGCCGCCGAGCTGACCGGACGACACCTGCACGTTCTGCGCGGCAACCGCGGTGCGCACGTCGACCGGGGTCAGCTGGAACTTGTTGAGCTTGGCCGGATCGAGCCAGATACGCATGGCGTACTGGGCACCGAACACCTGGAAGTCACCCACGCCTGCGGTCCGCGAGATCGGGTCCTGCATGTTGGAGACGATGTAGTTGGCCAGGTCGTCCTTGGTCATGCCGCCGTCTTCGGACACCAGGCCGATCACCAGCAGGAAGTTCTTCACAGCCTTGGTGACGCGGATACCTTGCTGCTGCACTTCCTGCGGCAGCAGCGGGGTGGCCAGGTTGAGCTTGTTCTGCACCTGCACCTGCGCGGTGTCGGCGTTGGTGCCCTGCTCGAAGGTGGCAGTAATGGTCATGCTGCCGTCGGAGTTACTTTCCGACGACACATAACGCAGGTTGTCGATACCGTTGAGCTGCTGCTCGATCACCTGCACCACGGTGTCCTGCACCGTCTGCGCCGAGGCGCCCGGGTAGGTCACGGCGATGGCGATGGCCGGCGGCGCGATGCTCGGGTACTGGTTGATCGGCAGCTTCAGGATCGACAAGGCGCCGACCAGCATGATCACCAGGGCGATCACCCAGGCGAAGATCGGGCGATCGATAAAGAACTTCGACATGGTTTACTCCGCTTTGGCGTCTGCTTTCGCCGCGTTGGCCTGATCGGGGCCGGCCGGCTTCTTGACGTTGGTGGCTTCGCTGACCTTGACCTCGACGCCTGGGCGTACGTATTGCAGGCCTTCGGTAATCAGGCGGTCACCCGGGTTCAGGCCTTCCTCGATCAGCCAGTCGCTGCCCAGGGTACGGCTGGCCTTGAGCTGGCGCAGTTCGACCTTGTTTTCCTGGTTGACCACCAGTGCGGTTGGCGCGCCCTTGAGGTCGCGGGTCACGCCCTGTTGCGGGGCCAGGATGGCGTTGGCATTGACCCCGGCCTTGAGGCGGGCGTGCACGAACATGCCTGGCAGCAGGGTGTGGTCGGGGTTGGGGAAGATCGCGCGCAGGGTCACGGAACCGGTGGTTTCGTCGACGGCAACTTCCGAGAACTCCAGGCGGCCCTGCTGCTTGAACAGGCTACCGTCTTCGAGCACCAGCTGCACTTGCGCGGCGTTGTCACCGGCCTTCTGCAACTGGCCGCTTTCCAGGTCACGGCGCAGCTTGAGCAGCTCGGCGGTGGACTGGGTGACGTCGACGTAGACCGGGTCGAGTTGCTGGATGGTGGCCATGGCGTTGGTCTGGCCATTGCTCACCAGCGCGCCTTCGGTGACCGAGGAGCGGCCGACGCGACCGCTGATCGGTGCCAGCACCTTGGTGTAGCGCAGGTCGATCTGGGCGCTCTTGAGTGCGGCCTCTGCCTGCAATCGTTTGGCATTGGCGTCGTCGTATTCCTGCTTGGAGACGGCCTGCTCGTCGATCAGTTGCTTGTAGCGTTCGGCCAGCGAGCGGGTAGCCTGCAGGTTGGCCTGGGCGTTGGCCAGGTTGGCTTCGTAGACGGCGGGGTCGATCTGATAGAGCTGCTGCCCTTCCTTGACGTCGCTGCCTTCCTTGAACAGGCGCTTGAGGATGATGCCATTGACCTGCGGGCGGACTTCGGCGATGCGGTAGGCCGTGGTGCGCCCCGGCAGTTCCGAGGTCAGGGTGAAGGACTGGGGTTGAACGGTGACGACGCCGACCAGAGGAGCCTGCGGCGCAGGCGCGGCTTCTTCTTTCTTACAGCCACTGAGCAGGGTTGCCAGGGCCACGGCGGAAACCAGGGCGGTTACGGCTGGCTTGAATTGCATGAGGATCCTCGGGTCGCTGGAGCAAGGGAGCTCAAGAATAGTGGAAGTGTCTTGTCAGAAAAACGCTATCCGGTGGATTAATAGCTTGCTACCGAATATACTTACATTCATGCTTGTTTGTAAATACCGCCGGTGGATTGCGTAGCCCCCACCGCGAACCGCTCAATTACCCCCGGGAACGGCCCTTGAAGAGGCGACCCCGGCCTGATTCCCGCCCGCCAGAAGTGCGTGCGGGGCCTGAAGAGGTTGTGCTGCCATGGTCCGTCGAACCAAAGAAGAAGCCCAGGAAACCCGCGCCCAGATCATCGAGGCGGCGGAAAAGGCCTTCTACAAGCGCGGGGTTGCGCGAACCACACTGGCCGACATCGCTGAGCTCGCGGGGGTGACCCGTGGCGCGATCTACTGGCATTTCAGCAACAAGGCCGACCTGGTCCAGGCGCTGCTCGACTGCCTGCACGAAACCCACGACCACCTGGCCCGGGCCAGTGAGAGCGAGGATGAACTCGACCCGCTGGGTTGCATGCGCAAATTGTTACTGCAAGTGTTCAACCAGCTGGTGCTGGATGCCCGAACCCGGCGTATCAATGAAATCCTGCACCACAAGTGCGAGTTCACCGACGACATGTGTGAGATTCGCCAGCAACGCCAGAACGCGGTAATCGACTGCCATGTGGGCATCGCCCTGACCCTGACCAATGCCGTGCGGCGTGGGCAATTGCCTGCCGACCTCGATTGCGAGCGTGCTGCCGTGGCGCTATTTGCCTACGTTGATGGCCTGATCGGGCGCTGGTTGCTGCTGCCGGACAGTTTCGACCTGCTGCGCGATGCCGAAAAGTGGGTGGACACCGGGCTGGATATGCTGCGCTTGAGCCCAAGCCTGCGCAAATGACACTTTGTGAAGGATTGTGAGGGAGTGTCTCTCTTGGCGGGTTAAGGGGGGATTAATGCTCATCACCTCGGGGTATGCGAATCGTGGGAGCTGGCTTGCCCCGCGATCGCGAACTTGAAGTTGCCAATGCAATCGCGGGGCAAGCCCGCTCCCACGATCACCGCCCGCGCAACTGCCGATCCGGCAACGCCAGCGCAGCCAGCAACCCAAGCAACGAAGCCCCTGCACTGGCCAGCAGCAGATGCCGGAACGTTTCCAGCAACCGCGCCTGGGTCTCTGGATCCGCCTCACCTGCCTTGAGGCTGCCCAGCAGAGGATTGCCCAGCAGCTCGAAACCACCCTGTTGCAACAACGCCAGCAGCAGGCTGGACATGCACGCCACCCCCATCGCCCCACCCAGCGAACGGAACAGGTTGGTGGTGCTGGTGGCCACGCCGATGTCCTTCGCCTCCACTGCACTCTGGGTACCCACCAGCGAGGTAGGGAACTGCAACCCGCAGGCGACGCCGGTCAGCAGCATGAACAGTGCGCTGAGCCAACCCGATTGCGGTGGTGTCAGGGCCATGGCAGCGATGGCAACCGGCATCAGCAGCGCGCCGGTCAGGATCTGTGGCTTGAAACGCCCGGTGCGGCTGGTCATGCGCCCACCGGTGAACGCGCCGAGCGGCAGCCCCATGGCCAGCGGCAGCAGGTGCAGCGCGGCGCTGTCGGCGCCGGCCCCGGTGATGCCCTGGTAACGCAGGGGCATGAGCATGGTCAGCGATATCGACTGGAAGCTGGCGAAGAAGATCACGCACCAGCACAGCACCGCGACCCGGTTGCCGAACAGGCTCATCGGCAGCAGTGGCTCACGGCAACGTCGCTCGTGGGCCACGAACACCAGCAGCCCGAGCAGCGCGCAGCCCAGCAGTACCAGTACCGGTGTCGACTGCCAGGCATGCCCCTGGCCCACCAGGGTGATGCCCAGCAGCAGGCTGCCCAGGCCAATGATCATCAACACCGCGCCCAGGTAGTCCACCTGTACCTCGCGGCGTTTCACCGACAACCCGTCGAGGGCACGGTGGATCGCCCACAGCGCCACCAACCCCAGCGGCAGGTTGATCCAGAACACCCAGCGCCACGACAGGTACTCGGTCAGCCAGCCGCCCAGCACCGGCCCGGCGACACTGGCCAGGGCGTACATGCTGCTGAAATAGCCTTGGTAGCGGCCACGTTCGCGTGGCGGCACGAAGTCGCCGATGATCGCCTGGCTTACCGACACCATGCCGCCTGCGCCGATGCCTTGCAGCACCCGCGCCAGCACCAGTTGCGGCATGTCCTGGGCCAGGCCGCAGGCAATCGAGGCGAGGGTGAACAGCGCGGTGCCGGTGAGGATCATGCGCCGCCGGCCATACAGGTCGCCGAGCTTGCCGTAGATCGGCACGGCGATGGTCATGGCTACCATATAGCCGGAGATGACCCAGGCCAGCAGGCCGACATCGTTGAACTGGGCGGAGATCGCCGGCAGCGACACGGCGACGATGGTCTGGTCGAGGGCGCCGAGGAAGATCGCCAGCATCAGGGCGGTCAGTACGCTGCGCAGAACGGTAGGGGGCAGGGCGGCGGTCACGGAAGCTACCTGGTTGTGATCAGCTCATTCGGAGTGGCCTGATTGTAACCTGAGTTGAGTAGCTTCCTATGTACTCTGTGCATCCCCTATGCAAGATCGGCATTGGCGCATTCATCCAGTGCTGCATGGCTGCGTGATATCGTACAACGGTCGCAGAGGCTGAAATCCGGGGCTTGCACCAGCATGGTGCAGCGTTTTGCCACAGGGTTTCGCGTTGCTGTATTTCCACACCTTTTATTCCTCTGCCTGCATGACAAGCATGACCGCCTCCGATGGCGACGGTTGGATCAGTCAGGTAGACCCGATACAGGGGTCGGTTGTCAGCCGCTCAACATTTCTTATTACAAGCGGAGTCATCATGTCCAAGGCTTCCCACCACGATCTGCGTTTTGCCTTCCGCGAACTGCTCGCTTCAGGTTCGTGCTATCACACCGCTTCGGTCTTCGACCCCATGTCTGCGCGCATCGCCGCCGACCTTGGCTTTGAAGTCGGCATTCTCGGAGGCTCGGTCGCCTCGTTGCAGGTACTGGCCGCGCCGGACTTTGCCCTGATCACCCTCAGCGAGTTCGTCGAGCAGGCCACCCGCATCGGCCGCGTTGCCCAGCTGCCAGTGCTTGCCGATGCCGACCATGGCTACGGCAACGCCCTCAACGTCATGCGCACGGTGATCGAACTGGAGCGTGCCGGGGTCGCCGCCCTGACCATCGAGGACACCCTGCTGCCGGCTCAGTTCGGCCGCAAGTCCACTGACCTGATCCCGGTGGAAGAGGGCGTCGGCAAGATCCGCGCCGCACTGGAAGCCCGCGTCGATTCGGCCATGGCGATCATCGCCCGGACCAACGCCGGGGTGCTGAGCACCGAAGAAATCATCGTGCGCACCCAGAGCTACCAGAAGGCCGGTGCCGATGGCATCTGCATGGTGGGGGTGAAGGACTTCGAGCAACTGGAGCAGATCGCCGAGCACCTGAACGTGCCGCTGATGCTGGTCACCTACGGCAACCCGAACCTGCGTGACGACGAGCGCCTGGCGCGCCTGGGCGTGCGCATCGTGGTCGACGGCCACGCCGCCTACTTCGCCGCGATCAAGGCCACCTACGACTGCCTGCGCCTGCAGCGTGGCCAGCAGCACAAGTCGGATAGCCTCAACGCCACCGAGCTCTCGCACACCTACACCCAGCCGGAGGACTATATCCGTTGGGCCAAGGAATACATGAGCGTCGAGGAGTGACCGGCGTGCGGCGCCGTCGCTTTATCTGACGGCGCTCAGAGTTGCGGTGTGGGGCACGCAGTGTTCCTGCGCGCAACTGGCTGCGGTGTTGGGTTGGCTGCGCAGCAGCTCGACCCGCCAGCAGGCCGAGCCGTACAGCCCGACGACGGCGGCCAGGGCAAAGACCAGCGCGCAACGCCTGGACTTGATACTCATGGTGCTTACCTCCTGTTTTTGTAACAGGTGATAACGGTAAGCATAGGTCTGTCCCGAATATCTGCACTGCTGGCGGGGTGAACCGTTCACGGTTTGCAGCGCCTATGAGATCGAGCGCCGCCCGCGCGGCGCATCGCTGGCAAGCCAGCTCCCACATCTGTTTCGGGCCAGTTACTCCTGCTGCCTCATCACTGTCCGCCTTGTTGGTACGACGCGGTTTCAGTGTGGGCATTGCCGCCGCCCCACACGACTCAAGACATGCACCAAGGCGGGTAGCGGTACTTTCACAGGACTCATTGGCCCGAAACAAATAATGAAATGGCTACCCCCGCCTCACCCTGTGTCAGCCCCTAAGCTTTCACAGGGTGCCTATTCGGAGTGCAACGCCATGAACAATGTCGCCATCGTCGCCATCGACTTGGGAAAGTTAAGCTTCCATGTC
>NZ_JAVYJF010000015.1:0-172739 GCF_032621715.1 Pseudomonas sp. zfem004
CACCGTGCTGCTCGACAACGCCCTGGCGACCATGGGCGCCGGCCTGCCATCGGCCATGGCGGCGCACCTGGTGTACCCGGACCGTCCGGTAATTTCGGTGTGCGGCGACGGCGGCTTCATGATGAACAGCCAGGAGCTGGAAACCGCGGTACGTCTGGGCATGCACCTGACCGTGGTGATCCTGCGTGACGACGGCTACGGCATGATCCGCTGGAAGCAGGCCAACATGGGCTTCACCGATTTCGGCCTGGACTACGGCAACCCGGACTTCGTCAAATATGCGCAATCCTATGGCGCCAATGGATATTGCGTAGAAAGCGCCGACTCGTTGATTCCGCTACTTGACCACTGTGTCTCCAACCCAGGGGTGCACGTGATTGATTGTCCGGTCGACTACAGCGATAACGACCGTATATTGAACATTGATCTGCGCGCGCGCAGCGCAGCGGTGTGAAGCCCGCGATAGGCAAGATCCTGGCAAGTCTCTGGTGCCATGGCCCGAAGTGCCCCCCCGGTTGTGATAGATTCCCGCCATCAACAAGGAGGTGATACATGGCAACCAGAGGCAAGGATCATCAGATCGACAATATCGAATTCAATGTCAGCGATATTGACCGCAGCAAGGCGTTCTACGGTACGGTTTTCAACTGGCAGTTCGTGGACTATGGGCCGACCTATACCGAGTTTACGGATGGGCGATTGACGGGCGGTTTCACCACGGGTGAGCCCGTCAGGCCTGGTGGCCCGTTGGTGATCCTTTATGCGGATGATCTGGCCGAGACACAGCATCGGCTTGAGGCAGCAGGGGCAGAGATCAGCAGGGCTGTATTCGCATTTCCGGGTGGCAAGCGGTTCCACTTCATCGATCCGGATGGTTACGAGCTCGCGGTCTGGACTTCTGTGGATTGAAGCGATCAGGCTGAAACAGCGAATAAAAGAAAACCCGCCATCTAGGCGGGTTAAACAGAACGTATCGAAGCAAGGCCAGTCTGCCGTCACAGATGTCAGAATTTTGTGAAGGCCCCGCAGGTCAGGCTTCAATAACCGTTACTGAATTTTTCATCAATCATGCATCTATTAACGGCAAAGAGCTTTGGATCTAGGGTGTCCGGCTTGGCTGCTGGCGCGTACCTGTGGGCTTTCGGGCTCAAGGCAAAAAAAGCCCGCCAGGGCCGGCGGGCTGGAACGTGCTTGAAGGGAGAGCCTTGAGGTTGCGCCTGGTCGGTTAAGTCAGGGTTAACTACCCGCTGCATTGACCGCTGGCGCCGGAGGGCCTATATAGGCGGCCTGTAGTGTATGGAGTGTGTGATGTACGAAGAAGACGATTTGCCAGAGCCCGAGCACGACCACCTGCTTGACCACGAATTTCACGACAGCTTCGACCCTGAGGCGGATGCGCAGGGGGCGCTGGATGAAGTCGAGGAGGACGAGGAGCTGCAGGATGATTTCGATGACGAGGAAGATCACCCGGCCTGGCACGATGACTGCGACGATTGACGTCGCAGCAATCGCGTATTGATCCGGCGCTCAGTGGCGGTCGAGGGAAAAACGCCCGGGGCCGCTGACGGCCAGTGCCAGCAGCCCGCCAACGATGCTCAGGTTTTTCAGGAACTGAGTCATGTTGGCGCTGCGTTCGGGGTCGACCATGTTCCAGAACGGGTGGCCGAGCAGCGCGGTGCCCAGCACGAACAGGGCGAACAGCAGCGCCAGTGGCCGGGTATAGAAGCCCAGGATCAGCAGGATCGCGACCAGGAACTCCATGATCACCGCCACCCCGGCAGCCAGCATCGGGGCCGGTGCGCCGAGGGAGGTCATGTAGCCGACCGTGCCCTCGAAGCCGGTCAGCTTGCCCCAGCCCGCAAGTACGAACAGGATCATCAGGAAGATTCGGGCAAGCAGCAGAATGAAGTCGCGTTGGCCTTCGAGCAGTGCATAGCGCATGGTGGCGCTCCGATGGACGGTGACAATTTCCACTCTAGCAGCTGCCTGGCGGAATTCCGCTGGGCATGAAAAAGGCGCCGCAAGGGCGCCTTCATCGAAAACAGATGGTGCGAGTGGCGGGACTCGAACCCGCAAGGCTCACGCCGACAGATTTTAAGTCTGCTGTGTATACCAATTCCACCACACTCGCACAGTTGAGCGCCGTGCCTCATTAATAGAAGGCCTTGGCAATCAAGCGCGCTTTATAACCCATTGTTATAGAAGCGTCAACCGGTCTGCAGGTTCAGGGCGTGATGGTGTGGGCAATATCCCGTAGCTCACAGGCAGAACCGCGCAAATCTTCGACATGATTATCCATGGCCCGAGCATCTGTTTGATGGATTGAATGACGCAGAAACAGGGCGTGGCCATCCAGTGCCTGGCACAGTGTGTCGAGTTCGGCAGCCGTGTGCAGCAGGTCGTCCTGAAGACGTTGCAGGCGTTGATTCGCGGGCATGGGGTGCGTCCTTGCAGGTAAGCGTGGCGCCACTATAGGCCAATTGACAGCAGGCTGTCATTGCGCCACCTTTGCGCCATTGGATCCAAGTGAGTAAGCCGTGATGCCCCCGTTTTCCCCAGGCCAGGCCAGCTCAGCAGGGCGTGTTGTGCGCCCGAAGCTGTTTTGGCGTGTGTTGTTTCTGCTGGTTTGCCTGCTGGCAGCCTTCCTCTTCGTCGGCCTGGTGGGGCTGGGTAGCTACCTTGTGGTGCTTGGCCTGGATGAATTGCGTTCCGCGTCTCAACGGCTCATGGCCTTGGGTGGCGGTGCGTTGATCCTGCTGGTCGGCCTGTGGTTGCTCAAAGTGGCAATGCCGCGCAGGCTGGTGCCGACGATGCGTGAGCCTGAAGTTGACGGTCGTCGCATGGGGTAGGGTACTTGCAGGACTTTTGACTACGCTCAGTATGTCCTTATCGCGGTGCTTGGGGAGTTCGCATGCCAGCAACGGACCGGCCCGCCCAGTCAGTAATGCCCGAAGCGCGCTATGAACAGCTGGTTCAGGCGGTGGTCGACTATGCCATCTACATGCTCGACCCAGATGGCCATGTGGTGTCGTGGAACGCCGGTGCCCAACGGATCAAGGGCTATCGCGCCGACGAGGTGATAGGCAAGCATTTCTCCCTGTTCTTCACCGCCGAAGACAGTGCCGAGGGCCGCCCCGAACGCCTGTTGCGCCAGGCCCTGGAGCAGGGCGTGGCGCAGGATGAGGGCTGGCGTGTACGCAAGGATGGCACGCAATTCTGGGCCTTGGCCGCGCTGGACGTCATTCGCGACGAGCAGGGCCAGATCATCGGCCTGGCCAAGGTCACGCGCGACATCACCGATCGCCGGGACTCCGCGCTGCAACTGGATGCCATGCGCGCCCAGCTGTTCCAGGCACAGAAGCTCGAGGCCCTCGGCCAGCTGACCGGCGGCTTGGCCCATGACTTCAACAACCTGCTGACCATCATCCTCAGCTCCGCCCGCCTGGCCATCAACAGTCAGGACCCCAGCCGCACGCGGCGTATGCTTGAGCACATTCTCGATGCCGGGCAGCGGGGTACCCAGTTGACCCAGCAACTGCTCAGCTTTGCCCGCCATCGGCAGCTGAGCGTCGTACGGATTCCGCCTGCCCAGGTGGCCGGATCCATTCGCGCGCTGGCGGAACACGCATTGCCTCGCGACATCGAACTGGTCGAGCAGATCCAGGCAGAGCTGCCTGCGATTGACGTGGATGCCGGGCAGTTGCAGATGGTGCTGCTGAACATGATGTTCAATGCCCGGGATGCGATCGGCACGGCAGGACGGATCGAGCTGGTGGTCGACAGTGTGGAGCTGGCCGGTGAAGTGGAGGGCTTGCAAGGGCGCTATGTGCGTTTCGATGTGCGGGACGATGGCGAGGGTATTGATCCGAAAGTGTTGCCACGCATCTTCGAGCCGTTTTTCACCACCAAGCCGTTCGGCAAAGGCACAGGTCTGGGGCTCAGCCAGGCCTATGGGTTCGCCAGGCAGAGCAATGGCGCCATCCGTGTTGCCAGCCAGCCCGGCAAGGGGACCTGCATGAGCCTGTACCTGCCGGCATGCCCCGATGATCAACCGCAGACAAGCGAGTAAAGCATCATGGTCGAACACCTCAAGCGACTGGCCACCGGTATTGAAGGCCTCGATGCCCTGCTCAAGGGCGGGTTGGTGGTGGGGGCGTCCTATATCGTTCAGGGGCATCCGGGCTCGGGCAAGACCATCCTGGCCAACCAGCTTGCTTGCAACCATGTCCGCGAAGGCGGGCGGGTGCTGGTGGCCACGTTGCTCAGTGAATCCCATGAACGGTTGTTCCAGTACCTGTCGACCCTGACGTTTTTCGATCAGACGATGGTGGGCGACAGCATTCAGTTCGTCAGCGCCTTCGACACCCTTGAGCAGGATGGCCTCGACGCCGTGGTGCGGTTGCTGCGCCAGGAGATTGCCCGGCAGCAGGCCAGCCTGTTGATCGTCGATGGCCTGCTCAACGCCCGCTCACGGGCGGAAACCAGCCTCGACACCAAGAAGTTCGTTTCCGAATTGCAGGGGCATGCCGCTTTTGCCGGATGCACCGTTCTGCTGCTGACCAGCGCACGCCTGGAGGAAGGCAGCCCCGAGCACACCATGGTCGATGGCGTCATCGAGCTGGGCGAGCATATGGTCGGCAGCACGGCGGTGCGTCATGTGCAACTGCGCAAGACCCGTGGCAGCGCTGCGTTGTCGGGGCGCCACGAATGCCTGATCAGCGAGGCAGGGTTGCAGGTATTCCCGCGGCTGGAGTCACTGTACAGCCACCCCAGCCTGCCTGGTGCTCAGGCGCTGAGCCGGGCCACTACCGGGGTGAGCGACCTGGACAGCATGCTCGGCGGCGGTTTGGCCGAAGGTTCCGTTAGCCTGCTTATGGGGCCGTCCGGGGTCGGCAAAAGTGCCTTGGGCATCGCGTTCCTGGCCGCGTCCGATGAGCGCGCACCCGGGCTGCATTTCGGGTTCTACGAGACGCCCGCTCGCTTGCGCCTCAAGGCCCAGGCACTAGGCTTCGACATCGCCGGGCAGGAGCGTGACGGGGTCGTGCAACTCAGTTGGCAACCCACCACCGAGGGGCTGCTGGATGAGGTCGGCGCACGTTTGCTTGAGCAGGTGCAGGCTCTGGGCGCCAGGCGCGTAGTGATCGACAGCCTCGGCGCGTTCGGACGCCTGGCGTTGGAGCCGGGGCGCTTGAACGCGTTCTTCCGCGCCCTGACCGGTGAGCTGCGCGCACGTGAGGTGACCGTCCTGCTCACCTGGGAGATGCGTGATATTTTCGGCGCCGAGATCACCGCTCCGGCACCGGACCTGTCGAGCATCGTCGACAACCTGGTGCTGATGCGCTTCGCCGAACTCGATGCCAAGCTGCACCGCGTGCTGTCGATCGTCAAGGTGCGCGACAGCGACCACGACCCAACGCTGCAGGCGCTGCACCTGGGGCCGCTGGGGATCACTCTGGGGCGGGTTTTCGATGGCGCTAGCGGCGTGCTCAGCGGCACAGCGGTCCCGCAAGGTGATCGCTGATGGGATGACGCCATGAATACCATCCTGATCGTCGATGACGAGTACCTGATCGCCGATATCCTCGGTTTTGCCCTGGAGGACGAAGGCTATCAGGTGGAAAAGGCCAGTAACGGGCGCAAAGCCTTGGAGGCCTTGAAAGGGAGGCGCGAAGGCAGGCATGTGGAATTGGTCATCACCGACTACATGATGCCGGTCATGAGTGGTGTGGAACTGGTGCGGGCCATTCGCACCGAGCTGGATCTTCCGCACCTGCCGGTCATTCTCATGAGTGGTGCGCAGGCCGACAAAAAGCTGATCCGCCCCGAGCTGTTCGCCGCGGTGTTCGACAAGCCATTCGACATGGACAGAATGATCGCCAAGGTGCGCGAACTGCTGGGCACCTGAGGGTCAGGGTGGGCGCCCCGCGTGGGCGGGCAATCGATCAGACGCGTCCGTGCGGCTTGATGCGTGGGTAATCAGTGTTTCTCGTCGCCTTTCTCCGGGGCAGGGCTGCCTGCCTGGATTCGCTTGTAAATTTCTTCACGGTGCACCTGGACATCCTTCGGCGCATCGATGCCGATCCTCACTTGCATCCCCTTGACTCCCAGAATGGTGACTTTGATGTCGTCGTTGATGACGATGCTTTCGCCGACCTTACGGGTGAGTATCAGCATGTAGTTCTCCTTGGTGATGTAAAAACCGCCGGGCCATTTACCACAACGGTGGGAGCTTTGTCCCTCTTCCTTTCCATTAAAGACGCTTTCGGCGGATAGTAATTCCTCCGTCAGACAATTTATGTCTGTCTCTAGTTGCAGGTGCTGCTGGGCATAGGTTGCTGCCCATCAGCGGAGGTGCTCGGTGGCAAGGATAGGGTGGTTGACGTCATATGGGAAATTTCCTTGTTTGATAAGTGAAATAGCCGGGCTCAATGATCGTTTGTATCCAGTGCCTGCAAAAAAACCAGCAGCGCCGCTTCCTCGGGCTCCAATCCCTTGCGCTGGCGCGCCCGCGGCAGCTGAGCCAGGCGCCCGAGCTGGAAATGTTCGAACAACGCAGGGTGGATATAGCAGCGGCGGCAAACGGCTGGCGTATTGCCCAAGCGGTTGGCCACCTGGCGCACGGTTGCCGCCACCTGGCGCCGGGCTTCGCTGTCGGGCTCCCAGGCCAATGGCCTTAGCAGGCTCAGGGCCAGGCTGCTGCCGGCCCAGGTGCGATAGTCCTTGGCGGTGAAGTCGGCGCCGGTCAACTGCTGGAGGAACTGGTTCACCTCGGTCGAGCCGATACTGTGGCGTTGCCCATCATCGTCCAGGTACTGGAACAACGCCTGGCCGGGCAGTTCCATGCAGCGCTTGAGCAACGCCGCCAGGCGTCGGTCATGCAGCGTGACGTCGTGTTCGACACCGCGCTTGCCGCGGAACTGAAAGCGGATGGTGCTGCCCCGAACCTTTACGTGACGGCAGTTCAGCGTGGTCAGCCCGTAGGAGCGATTGTCGCGCAGGTACTGGCGGTTGCCGATGCGAATGAGCGTCGCGTCGAGCAGGCTGATCACCAGCGCCATCACTTTTTCCCGGTCCATCCCGCGGCGTGCCAGGTGTTCGTCCAGGCGCTTGCGCAAGGCGGGCAGGGCTTGGGCGAAGGCCAGCAGGCGCCCGTATTTGTACTGGTCACGCTGCTCGCGCCATTGCTGATGGTAGCGGTACTGTTTACGCCCTCGGGCATCGCGGCCGGTGGCCTGTAAATGGCCCAGCGGGTCGCTGCAGATCCACACCTCGGTATAGGCTGGCGGGATCACCAGCGCCGCGATGCGCGCCAGGGTCGCGGCATCGCGCACCTGCCGGCCCAAGGCATCGAAGTAGAGGAAGCGTTCGCCTCGCCGGCGCCGGCTCAACCCGGGCTGGTTGTCGTCGACATAATGCAGGCCGGCGGGTAGCGGGCTGTCGGGCATCGGTGCAGTCCATCGAGCGGTCATGCAGCAATGGACAACCGCCACTGCGGCGTTGCTCAACCGAGTAGCGCCACCGACTTGATCTGCGCCCACAGATTCTGGCCTGGTTGCACGCCGAGTTGCTCCGCCGAGTAGCGGGTAATGCGCGCCAGCAGGGGGTTGCCGCTGGCGTCCAGGCTCACCATCACATGGGCCGGGTTGTCTGCCGCGCGGCATTCGCGCACCCGCACCGGCAAGCGGTTGAGAATGCTTGAGGCGCCGTCGGCGCTCAGCGCCAGGCTCACATCGCGGGCCTGCACCTTCAGCCGCAGGGTGCTGCCCATATGCAAGGCAGGATGGGCGATGCGCAACAGCGGGCCTTCACCGCCGGGCAAGCGCAGGTCGAACAGCTCAAAGTGCGGGTCGTGGCCGACCACCACGCCTTCGAGCACCACGCCGGCATCCTCGCCTTGGGCCAGCGACAGGTCCAGGCGGGCCAGGGTCTGGCCAATCGGGCCGCTGGCCAGGGCCTTGCCCTGTTCCAGCAGCACCAGGTGGTCGGCCAGGCGCGCGACTTCGTCCTGGGCATGGCTGACGTAGATGAGCGGGATATCCAGCTCGTCGTGCAGGCGTTCCAGATAGGGCAGGATTTCGCGCTTGCGCGCACTGTCCAGGGCCGCCAGCGGCTCGTCCATCAGCAACAGGCGCGGGCTGCTGAGCAGTGCCCGGGCGATGCCGACCCGTTGTGCCTCGCCGCCCGACAAGGTGGCTGGTTTGCGCTCGAGCAGATGGCCGATGCCCAGCAGCTGGCATGCCTGCTCCAGCTTGATCTTGCGCTCACTGGGGGCGATGCGGCGCCAGCCGAACTCCAGGTTGCCGCGCACCGACAGGTGCGCGAACAAGCTGGCTTCCTGGAACACATAACCCACAGGACGTTTGTGCGGAGCCATGAAATGCCCGCGCGCGCTGTCTTCCCAGACCTCGCCGTTGACCTCGATGTAGGCGCTGGCGGCACGCTCCAGGCCCGCCAGGCAACGCAGGCACGAGGTCTTGCCCGAGCCGGAATGGCCAAACAGCGCGCTGATGCCGCGCCCGGGCAGGCGCAGGTCGACATCCAGGGTGAAATCGTCGCGCGCAAGCATCAGGCGCGCCTGTATCGAAGCACTCATTTCAGCTCCAGCCAGCCTTGCCACGCCGGCCGGCGTAAAGCATCAGCAGTACCAGGAAGGAGAACAGCAGCATGGCCCCGGCCAGCCAGTGGGCCTGGTCATAGGCCATGGCCTCGACGTGATCGAAGATCTGCACCGAGACCACGCGGGTCTTGTCGGGAATATTGCCACCGATCATCAGCACCACGCCGAACTCGCCCACGGTATGGGCAAAGCCGAGAATGCTGGCGGTGATGAAACCAGGGCGTGCCAGCGGCAGCACCACATGGACGAAGGTATCCCAGGGGCTGGCGCGCAGGGTCGCGGCCACCTCAAGGGGGCGCTGGCCAATGGCACTGAAGGCGTTCTGCAGTGGCTGGACCACGAACGGCATGGAATACACCACCGAGCCGATCACCAGCCCGGCGAAACTGAACACCACGCTGCCCAGGCCCAGCGCCTGGGTGGCTTGGCCGATCCAGCCATGGGGGCCAAGCATCAGCAGCAGGTAGAAACCGATCACCGTCGGCGGCAGCACCAGGGGCAGCGCCACCACCGCGCCAATCGGACCGCGCAGCCAGGAGCGGGTGCGTGCCAGCCACCAGGCGATAGGCGTGCCCACCACCAGCAGGATGGCAGTGGTCAGGCTGGCCAGCTTGATGGTCAGCCAGATCGCACCCAGGTCACTGGCGTCGAGTGGCATCAGATTTCATAGCCGTAGGACTTGATCACGGCGGCTGCCTTCGGGCCCTTGAGGTAGTCGACCAGCGCCTTGGCCGCCGGGTTGTCCTTGCCCTTGTTCAGGATCACTGCGTCCTGGCGGATCGGCTCGTGCATCGAGGCCGGGACGATCCAGGCCGAGCCATTCTCGACCTTGCCGTCCTTGTAGATCTGCGACAGGGCGACGAAGCCCAGCTCGGCATTGCCGGTGGAAACGAACTGGAACGCCTGGGTGATGTTCTGGCCTTCGACGAGCTTGGCCTTGGTGGCCTCGGTCAGCTTGAGCTTGTCCAGCACCTGGGTGGCGGCCAAGCCATAAGGGGCGGTCTTGGGGTTGGCGATGGACAGGTGCTTGAAGTCGTTTTTCTTCAGTACCTCGCCCTTGCTGTCGACGTAGCCGGGTTTGGCCGACCACAGCGCCAGGGTGCCGATGGCGTAGGTGAAGCGCGAGCCTGCAACGGTTTCTTTTTCCTGCTCGAGCTTGGCCGGGGTGCTGTCGTCGGCGGCGAGGAACACTTCGAACGGCGCGCCGTTCTTGATCTGTGCGTAGAACTGGCCGGTGGCGCCGTATGCGGCGACCAGTTTGTGGCCGGTATCCTTCTCGAAATCCTTGGCGATGGCCTGGATCGGCGCTGTGAAGTTGGCTGCCACGGCAACCTGGACTTCATCGGCCCAGGCGCTGTTGAGGGTGAACAGGCTGGCCAGGGTAGCGGCGGCCAGGTGGGACAGGCGAATACGCATCGAGAAGGCTCCTAGGGGCGGGTGTTTATCGTTATGGTGCGGACTATATAGCGATAAGCCATCCGTCGGGAAGAGCTGCGCGGCTAAAAAATTGATCTATGGGTCAAGATTTTAAGCGCCCCGTTGGCAATTTCAAGCGTCAGCTCGCCCGCGTCGAGGTGTTTGCCCAAGCGCAGGGCCTGGCCTGACCACAGGTTGCTGAAATCACTATTGCCCTGCGGGTCGGTAATCGCCCGTAGCGGCATCAAGGCGCCGCCTGCCAGGGGGAAATGCGGGGCCAGTGCGCTCATGGGCCCCAGCTCGCGCATGATGCGGTTGTTGATGCCGCGTGCAGGGCGCCCGGTGAACAGGTTGGTCAATGCGGTATCGCTGGCCGGGGCGCAGTCCAGTGCACGGCGATGCGCCGGTGAGACCTTGGCCTGCGGGCAGAACAGGTAGGCGGTGCCGATCTGCACGGCCGAGGCGCCCAGGGCGAGGGCGGCGACCAGGCCGCGGTGATCGGCAATGCCGCCGGCGGCGATCACCGGTACGCGCACCGCGTCCGCCACCTGGGGCACCAGGGCGAAGGTGCCGATCTGGCTGGTGATATCGTTGCTGAGGAACATGCCGCGGTGGCCGCCCGCTTCAAAGCCCATGGCGATGATCGCGTCGCAGCCGTGCTGCTCAAGCCAGATAGCTTCCTCGACCGTGGTGGCGCTGGACAGCACCTTGGCCCCGGTTGCCTTGACCCGTTGCAGCAATGCGGCGGCGGGCAGGCCGAAATGGAAGCTGACCACCTCCGGGCGCATTGCCTCCACCAGTTGGCAGCTTTGCTCGTCGAACGGCGCACGGTTGGATACCGGCGTGGGCGCGTCGAAGTCGGCGCCGGTTTCGTCGTAGTAGGGCTTGAGCGCCTGCTTCCAGCGCGCATCACGCTCGGGGTCCGGTGCTGGCGGCTGGTGGCAGAAGAAATTGAGGTTGAGCGGGCCGCTGCATGCGCCGCGGAAGGCCTCGATTTCCCCGCGTATCTGTTCGTGGGTCAGCATGGCGCAAGGCAGGGCGCCCAGGCCGCCGGCGTTGCCGACGGCAATGGCCATCGCCGAGCCGCTGGCGCCGGCCATGGGCGCCTGGAGGATGGGCACCTCGATGTTCAACAGGTCGAGGATGCGGCGGTCTGGCCAGGTGCTCATGGGCGACTCCTTGAGTGCGGCGGGATCGGGGCGGTCTTACAGGGCCTTGCTGACCTGAATGTCGCTGATCTTCTCGGCGTCGTCGCCGTGGATCTTGCGCAGGGCCTGCTGCGCCTGCTCCAGGGAGGCATCGGGCATCAGGGCGAAATCCCAGCGGCGTTCGCCGTCGAGCTTGTACTTGATCACATACTTGATGGTCTGGGTCATGCGGGCGTTATCCGAGTTTCGACGAGGAGCGGCGAATGATCTTGATCTTGTGCGTCAGGGTCGGCTTGCGGGTCACCGAGATCGGGCGCGTGGTCACGGTATCGATGGTGATGTTCCAGAAACCGGTGCTGGGCACGGTGATTTTTGCCGGGAACTTCTCGAAGTGGCCACCGTGGTAAGTGTGTCGGCCGCCATTCTTGAAGCTGCGGAAGTTGGCGTCGTTCATCAGGCGGATGTTGCAGCGCTGGGAGCACTCGATGACGACGATGTCGTCCTCGTTCAGGTGCTCGCGCTGGTGTACGAATTTCATGGGGTGCTCCGCAAGGGTTGTTTCTGCAAAGGCGAAAGATACCACGATGTGGCGCTACACTTGCGTCCGGGCTCGAGCGGGCGGGGAGATTTCTGCCAGATCGGGGAGCAATTGCGCCTGGCTGCGGTCAGAGGGTGACCTTTGCAATTGGAGTAGCGTAAATGAAATGGCTGGTAGCGGCGGTGGCGCTGGCGCTTGGGGGCTGCGCAAGCGTGACGGAGCTGGAGCAGTCCCACGAAACCATGGATGTGATGTCTGGCAAGACGCCCCGTGAATACGCTGATTGCGTCAAGCGCAAGCTGGCGGACAGTCGTGACCCCTTGGGTGAAGAAGTGCGCGGCGATGGCCTGCGCCTGATCGTGCCGCAAAAACTGTCTGCGAACGCAGGGCCGGCGGCGCTGCTGGACATCGACAAACGTGGCAGCGGCAGTGCGATCAAGGTTCATGAGCGTTTGAGCAATTTCCCCCTGCGCCTGGGAGATGTGCGCACGGCGGCGACCGAGTGCATCTCGGGTTCTTGATCCAGCGCAGTTGTTGATCGATTAAAAGGCAGATTGCCCATTTCCATCCCGGTGGCACGTTGTCGCATACCGGGGATAAGCCCTAGTATTTATGGGCTTATGTCGTTTGAGCCTAAGCTTATAACAAGGAAATGGAGTCTTCCGTGATGATATCCCTGAGTCGTGTCGTGATCGGCGGTTGGCTGATCCTGGCCTGGCCCTCGGCGTATGCCGCCGACGGACAACAGGTCTTCAACCAGGGCGGGCAGAACCCCGCCGCCATGGCCTGCCTGGGCTGCCATGGGCCGGACGGCAAAGGCATTGCCGCCGCCGGCTTCCCCCGCCTTGCCGGTTTGCCTGCCGGCTACCTTGCCAAGCAACTGCGGGATTTTCGCCAGGGCAGCCGCAAGCAGGCGGTGATGGAGCCGCTGGCCAAGGCGCTGAGTGACGCGGAAATCGACGCCGTCAGCACCTACCTGGCAGCGCTCCCGGCTGATGGCGCCGCCGACCTGCGCCGCCAGCAGATTGCCGGCGATGCGGTATCCCGTCTGGCCCTGTATGGCGACTGGAGCCGGCAGATCCCAGGCTGCGTGCAGTGCCATGGACCGGGTGGCAGCGGGGTCGGCGAACACTTTCCACCCCTGGCCGGGCAACCGGCCGGCTACCTGGTGGCCCAGCTCAACGCCTGGCGCGACGGCAGCCGCAGCAACGACCCCAACCAATTGATGGTCAACGTGGCCAAGGCCATGACCGATGCCGAGGTCAAGGCGATAGCCGAGTATTTCGCCAAGGCAACAAGCCCGTCGGCCAGCCAGGAGGTCAAGCCATGAACACCATGATCCCCGCTGTGCTGTTGCTGGCCATGGGCAGTGCCCAGGCCGCGCCGATTGCCATGGAAGATCAATCGCAGCTCAAGGTGCCGGGCGTGCAGGCCGCGCCGCAGTTCGTGGCGCCCGCCGAAAGCGCCATCCCCGACAACGCCTTTGGCAAGATGGTCCGCCAAGGCCATGCATTGTTCGTCGATACCCGCCGCTTGATGCCCGATGCCGTGGGCAATGGCCTGAACTGCAGCAATTGCCACCTCGACCAGGGGCGCATGGCCCACTCGGCGCCGTTATGGGGTGCTTATCCGATGTACCCGGCGTATCGCAAGAAAAACGACAAGGTCAACACCTTCGCCGAACGCATCCAGGGTTGTTTCCAGTTCAGCATGAACGGCAAGCCACCGGCGGCCGACAGCCCGCAGATGACAGCGCTGAGTGTGTACGCCTACTGGCTTTCGACCCAGGCGCCGACCGGCGTCGAGATCGCCGGCCGTGGCTACCCCGACGTTGCGCAGCCCGCGGGCGGCTACGACTTCAAGCGGGGCCAGCAGGTGTACCGCGAGCAATGCGCGATCTGCCACGGCGACAACGGTGAGGGGCAGAAGGTCGCCGGGGAATACGTGATGCCGCCGTTGTGGGGCAAGGACTCGTACAACTGGGGGGCGGGCATGCACCGCATCAACACCGCGGCGTCGTTCATCAAGTACAACATGCCGCTGGGCAAGCCTGGCAGCCTGAGCGACCAGCAGGCCTGGGACGTGGCTGCGTGGATCAACCGCCACGAGCGGCCACAGGATCCACGCTTGGTGGAGGGCTCGATCGAGAAGACGCGATTGAAGTTCCATGCCAATGACGGGGTCAACCTGTACGGGCAAAAGGTCGACGGTGTGCTGGTCGGGCAGGGCACCGGCGGCTGAGCGTGGCAGCGGCCCACGGCCATGACGCCGTGGGCCGCCCCGCAAAGGCGGTCAGGTGTGTTCCAGCAGTGCCGCGCTAGATTCGCGCTGGGTCCGTCTGCAGCAACCACAGCTGGCTGTTGCTTGCCAGTTGCTGGTCCAGGGTTGATTCAAGCCCCTCTACGCGGGCCTTTTCCTGCTTGAACAGCTGGTCGAGCAGCGCCATCAGGTCACGGGACTTGCTTGCCGAGCGCGGTGTGCTGAAATCGGATTGCACGGCCCCATCGCGCATGGTCAGCACGCGCTTTTTGCTGCTTGCTTGTTGGCTGACCCCTGCCTCGGCCAGTTCGCCGTCGAGTATCGACAGCCGGCTGATGCTGCTGGCCTGTTCGCGCAGCACACGGTAGTGGTAGTCACCGCCAACAACGCCGTCGGTAAGCCGTGCCGACGAGTCGAGGCTGCTGTGCCAGGCGGCGTCGAGGGTGGCCTGCTGCTGCTGTTGGCGAGTGACGTTGTTGCCCTTGCTCTGGGTCGAGGTGGACTGCGAGACCTGGTAGTCGAAGCGGTCCTCTTCATTCAGTCTTAGCGGGTTTGGTCGCGTGCTGGTCTGGCTGATCGAGGCGCTGAAGTCGGCCAGACCGCTGAGCAGCGAGCGGCTGAACGTGTGGCTTGGCATGCTGTGCCCGGCCGGGCGCGGGCTATTGTCGTCCACCTGGTTGAGTTGGCGGAAGGCGTCCTTGAACAGCGTCATCAAGTGCGCATCGCCCTTGCCGCGCTCCTGCGCAGCATCGAACTGGGCCAGGTAGTTGTTGAGCGCCGCCTGTCGCTGCGCCGTGCCACCAAGCAAGCTACCCCCCTGGGTGTCGAGGTTCAGTTGCAGGTCGCCGTTCGGCCCCTGCAGGCTGACACTGCGGGTGATTTGATTCAGACGCAGATCGAAGGTCTGCTGCTTGCCGTCGACCAGATCGAGCCTGGCATTCATCTGCAGCCCGGTGAACAGGTTCTGATCGAGCTTGAGCATAGCGTCCAGCTTGAGGCGCGGCGGCTGCTGGTTCAGGCCGCTGATCACCGACTCGAAGCCATTGGCGAGGCTCGCCAGGCTCTTCAGTTCGGTGTCGCTGAGGGTGCCGTTCTGCACCTCGGCATCGACGGCCAGGCCTTTCTCGCTGCTGTAGAGGCCGAGGGTGACAGTTGCCCCGGAAGCGGTGGTCAGGTTCAAGGTCACGTGGTTGCTGGCGTACTTACGCAGCTCTGACTGCTGCTGGGCCAGCAGCACGGCGTCGGCTTGGCTGTTTGCGCCTGCCAGCAGCGCCGATTGGGACACGCGCTGGCCGCCGTTGGCGACCAGTTGTTCCATGAGGGTTGCGCCCAGGCCCTGGAAACTCCCGCTCAGCGTACTGCTCCTGAGGCTGCCCTGCATGAGCAGGCTGAGCGGGTCGGTGTTTTCCTGCTGCCAGAGGTAACGGCTTTGCGGTGTGCCCAGCGAGCCCCTGGCGGAGTATGTCTGGGCATCGGCAACGCGGGTATCCAGGCCGAGGTTGACCTGAGCGCTTGGGCTGTCGGCGGGGTGTGCGGCCTTGTGCAGGCTGACGGTCTGCTGGGGGGTGGAGCTGCTGTAGGCGAGGGGGGGGCGCAGCGCGGCGCTGATCGGGTTCATATCGCTGTCCTTGCGAGGGAATGGGTCTACCGATGATATCGGCATGCCATCGTCAAACCTGAGCGATAAGTGCGAAACGAACCGGCCCGCCATAAGGCGGGCCGGTCGATGCAGCAGCTGACGATCAGCGGCGGCGGAACAGCGGCAGCGGCTCGTCGGTGGCGCCCTGGTAGGTCACCGAGAAGTCCTTCAGGCTCTGCAGCGCGTCTTCCGGGTCCTTGTCGGCACGGATGGCGAACGCATCGAAGCCACAGCGGGCCATGTAGAACAGCTGGTCGCGCAGCACGTCGCCGATGGCGCGCAGCTCACCCTTGAACTTGTAGCGGTCACGCAGCAGGCGCGCATTGGAATAGTTGCGCCCGTCGGTGAAGGCCGGGAAGTTCAGGGCGATGACCTGGAAGTGCTCAACGTCCGCGCCGATCTCTTCCGCTTCCTCGTCGCTGTCCAGCCAGATGCCCAGGCCGCCGTCGCGGGCCTTGAGCATGCTCGGATGGTCACGCCACAGTTGCAGCGGCACGATGTAGTCGTCGCAGTTGGTCAGCTCGTCGATCGAGACGTCCTTGGGCAGCAGGTGCCAGGTTTCGTCGACGATCTGGTTGTTCTTAATGATTCGCTGCATAGACGCGTTCCTTGAAGGGGTCGATACCGATCCGCTGGTAGGTGTCGATGAAACGCTCGTCTTCGGTGCGTTGCTCGACATACACGTTGATCAGCTTCTCGATCACGTCGGCCATGTCATCCTGGGCGAACGAAGGGCCGAGGATCTTGCCCAGGCTGGCGTCGCGCGCGGCGTTGCCGCCCAGCGACACCTGGTAGAACTCCTCGCCTTTCTTGTCCACCCCGAGGATGCCGATGTGGCCGACGTGGTGGTGGCCGCAGGCGTTCATGCAGCCGGAGATGTTCAGGTCGAGCTCGCCGATGTCGAACAGGTAGTCCAGGTCGTCGAAGCGGCGCTGGATGGATTCGGCGATCGGGATCGACTTGGCGTTGGCCAGCGAGCAGAAATCACCGCCCGGGCAGCAGATGATGTCGGTCAGCAGGCCGATGTTCGGCGTGGCGAAGCCGTTCTCGCGCAGTTCCAGCCACAGGGCGTGCAACTGGCGCTGCTCGACGTCGGCGAGGATGATGTTCTGCTCGTGCGAGGTGCGCAGGTAGCCGAAGCTGTAGCGCTCGGCGAAGTCGGCGACGGCGTCCAGCTGCTTGTCGGTCAGGTCGCCCGGGGCGACGCCGGTGGGCTTGAGCGACAGGGTGACGGCGACGTAGCCCGGCTTCTTGTGCGCGCGGGTGTTGCGCGAACGCCAGCGGGCGAAGCCTGGGTGCTCGGCATCCAGCGCGCTGTAGTCCTGGTTGTCGAGCGCCAGGTACTCAGGGTCGATGAAGTGGCGCGCCACGCGCTGCACTTCGGCCTCGGTCAACGTGGTCTCGCCACCGCGCAGGTGGGCCATCTCGGCCTCGACCTTCTCTGCGAACACTTCCGGGGTGAGGGCCTTGACCAGGATCTTGATCCGCGCCTTGTACTTGTTGTCACGGCGTCCGTAACGGTTGTACACGCGCAGGATGGCGTCCAGGTAGCTGAGCAGGTCCTGCCACGGCAGGAACTCGTTGATGAACGCGCCGATCACCGGGGTACGGCCCAGGCCGCCACCTACCAGCACGCGGAAGCCCAGCTCGCCGGCAGCGTTACGCACCGGCTCAAGGCCGATGTCGTGCACTTCGATGGCGGCGCGGTCGTCGCTCGAACCGTTGACGGCAATCTTGAACTTGCGCGGCAGGTAGGCGAATTCCGGGTGGAAGGTGGTCCACTGGCGAACGATCTCGCACCATGGGCGCGGGTCCACCAGTTCGTCGGCGGCGACACCGGCGAACTGGTCGGTGGTGACGTTGCGCAGGCAGTTGCCGCTGGTCTGGATCGCGTGCATCTGCACGGTGGCCAGCTCGGCCAGGATATCCGGGATGTCTTCCAGCGCCGGCCAGTTGTACTGCACGTTCTGGCGGGTGCTGATATGCGCGTAGCCCTTGTCGTAGTCGCGGGCGATCTTCGCCAGCATACGGGCCTGCGTTGCGTTCAGCTGGCCATAGGGCACGGCGACGCGCAGCATCGGGGCGAAGCGTTGGACATAGAGCCCGTTCTGCAGGCGCAGCGGGCGGAATTCTTCTTCGCTCAGCTCACCGGCCAGGTAGCGGCGGGTCTGATCACGGAACTGCTTGACGCGGTCCTCGATGATCCGCTGATCGTACTCGTCGTATACGTACATAAAAGTCCTGTCTCAGGCTGCATGCAGCTAATCGCGCGCACGGCCGCGCACTCCGGAGCGGAGCGGGGGAACGATAGCAGAGTGGGTTTATGCGCTAAAGTGATGTTTTTGCATATGAAAAGAACCATTTGGACTAAGTGAGACTGACTGCCATTTGCCCGCTCTACACCGCGCTGCGCGTATACTCCGCCGTTTGCTCCCCAGGGATGTAACCGCATGCTCAAGGCCTTGTGCCAGGGCCTGTGCCTGAGCCTGCCGCTGGTGGCGGGCGCACAGGCCGCTTCGGTGGTATTTCTCAACCCAGGCTTGTCCAACGAGACGTTCTGGGTCGACTACTCACGCTTCATGCAGGCCGCCGCCACGGACCTGGGCATGCAATTGCGCGTGCAGTACAGCGAGCGCCGGGCCGACCTCGCCCTGACCCAGGCCCGCGCCGTGCTGCAGGGGCCGGAACGCCCGGACTACCTGGTGCTGGTCAACGAACAGTACGTCGCCCCCGAGATCATCCGCCTGTCCCGCGGCACCGGGGTCAAGCTGTTCCTGGTCAACAACGGCCTGACGGACAGCCAGGCGCGCAGCATCCAGGCCCAGCCCGACAAGTACCCCGAAGTGCTCGGCACCCTGACCAGCAACGACGAAGTGGCCGGCTACCAGATGCTCAAGGCGATGGTGGCGAAACTGCCGCCCTCGTCCGGGCCGGTCGACCTGCTGGCCTTTGCCGGGGTCAAGACTACCCCGGCCTCGCAGCTGCGCGAGCAGGGCATGCGCCGCGCGCTGGCAGACTTCCCGCAGGTGCGCCTGCGCCAGGTGGTGTATGGCGGCTGGAGCCGTCAGCGCGCCTTCGAACAGGCGCAGGTGCTGCTGGAGCGCTACCCCGAGACCCGGCTGGTGTGGTCGGCCAACGATGAAATGGCCTTCGGCGCCATGCGCGCCTTCGAGCAGGCGGGCAAGGTGCCGGGGCGCGATGCCGTGTTCAGTGCGGTGAACAGCTCGCCAGAAGCCTTGCGCGCACTGATCGACGGGCGCCTGGGCGTGTTGATGGGCGGCCATTTCACCCTTGGCGGCTGGGCCATGGTCATGCTGCACGACGATGCCATGGGCCTGGCGGTCAATCGCGACGGATCGCGCGAGCACCAGGTGCCGGTCCTGCAACTGATCGACCCGGCCAAGGCCCGGCGCTGGCTCAAGTTGCTGGAGCAGGGCGGCCACGGCGTCGACTTTCATCACTACAGCGCCGAAGGGCGGCCGGCCGACTACCGCTACCCGTTTCTCACGTCGCCCGTCGACTATTGAAAGTCCCTGCTTGAGCGAAGGACATTGCTGGACTTAACTGCTGCTTGTGAAGTGCATTCCCATAACCACTACAAGAGGCAATGCAATGGGAAACTCAACCAAGGTCCGCAAAGCTGACAGCAGTGTCGACGCCTGGGCGATCCTGTGCCTGATCGTGCTGGTGGTGGTCACCGCCGTGTATTGGGTCAGCCACCAGTAACGGGCCGCCATAAACCGTGAAACAAACCTGAACCGCCCGCGGAGTGGATATCCGCGGGCGGTTTGCGTTTGATGGCCTTGCCCACCCTGTGTAGGAGCGGCCTTGTGCCGCGAAAGGGCTGCGCAGCAGCCCCAGCGATCTTCACTCCACTCTGCAGCCCATCGCGGCACAAGGCCGCTCCTACAGGGGTTGCATGTTTGTCTAGCGCGCAGTCAGATGCATCGCCAGCTGCACCAGCCCGATCAGTACGAAGATGAAGACCAGGGTGAACAGCGTGCCCATCACGATGAAATGGCTGGCCTTGCCGTAGGTGAAGTCGCGTGCGCGGTTTTTGCCGCTTTGCACGCCGAAGGCGGCGGCGAGGATGCTCTGCAGCATCTGCCAGAAGGTGGGCGGTTTGCCCGGGGTGCGGTCGTCCATGAGTGGCTCCTTGGTCAGAGGCAATCAGGGACAGTGTAGGTGAATGTATCGGCCCCATCGCCGGCAAGCCGGCGATGGGGCCGCAGCAGCCTTAGCTGTCGTAACCCAGGTTCGGTGCCAGCCAGCGCTCGCTCACGCTCAGATCCTGGCCTTTGCGTGCGCTGTACTGCTCGACCTGGTCCTTGTCCACCTTGCCCACGGCAAAGTACTGCGCCTGCGGGTGGGCGAAGTACCAGCCGCTGACCGCCGCCGCCGGGAACATGGCGAAGTGCTCGGTGAGGAACACCCCGCTCGGGCCGGTTTCGCCGATGGCGCTGCCGTCGAGCAGGCGGAACAGGGTTTCCTTCTCGGTGTGGTCGGGGCACGCCGGGTAGCCCGGGGCAGGGCGGATGCCGCTGTACTGCTCCTTGATCAGCGCCTCGTTGTCCAGATGCTCGTCCTTGGCATAACCCCAGTGCTCTTTACGCACCTGCTCGTGCAGCCATTCGGCGCAGGCCTCGGCCAGGCGGTCGGCCAGGGCCTTGACCATGATCGAGCTGTAGTCGTCGCCCTTGTCCTGGTAGGCCTTGGCCACTTCCTCGGCACCGATGCCGGCGGTAGTGATGAAGCCACCCACGTAGTCGGTCACGCCACTGTCTTTCGGCGCGACGAAGTCGGCCAGCGACCAGTTCGGCTTGCCGTCGGGCTTGATGGTCTGCTGGCGCAGGTGGTGCAGGGTGGCCAGCGGTTTGCCGTCGTCGCCATATACCTCGATGTCGTCATGCTTGACCTGGTTGGCCGGCCAGAAGCCGAACACCGCGCGGGCACTGATCAGCTTTTCGTCGATCAGCTTGTCGAGCATCTCGCGGGCGTCCTGGTACAGCGAGGTGGCCGCCTCGCCGACGACTTCGTCGGTGAGGATGCGCGGGAACTTGCCGGCCAGGTCCCAGGAAATGAAGAACGGGGTCCAGTCGATGTACTCGGCCAGGGTGCGCAGGTCGATGTTGTCCAGCACCTTCACGCCGGTGAAGGATGGCACCGCGGCCTGGTAGCTGGCCCAGTCGTATTGCGGCTTGGCGGCGATGGCCTGGGCATAGCTCAGGCGCTCGGTGCGGGCGCTGCGGTTGGCGGTGCGCTCGCGCACCTCCACGTACTCCTCGCGGGTCTTCTCGACGAAGCCGGCCTTGAGCTCCTTGGACAGCAGCTGGGTTGCCACGCCTACCGCGCGCGAGGCGTCGGTGACGTAGACCACGGCATCGTTCGAGTACTTGGGCTCGATCTTTACCGCGGTGTGCGCCTTGGAGGTGGTGGCGCCACCGATCATCAGCGGCAGGTGGAAGTCCTGGCGCTGCATCTCGCGGGCTACGTGGACCATCTCGTCCAGCGACGGGGTGATCAGGCCGGACAGGCCGATGATGTCGCACTTCTGCTCGCGGGCGGTCTGCAGGATCTTCTCGGCCGGCACCATCACGCCCAGGTCGACGATGTCATAGCCGTTGCAACCGAGCACCACGCCGACGATGTTCTTGCCGATGTCATGCACGTCGCCCTTGACCGTGGCCATGAGGATCTTGCCCTTGGCCTCGGGCTTGTCGCCTTTCTCTGCCTCGATGAACGGGATCAGGTGGGCCACGGCCTGCTTCATCACCCGGGCCGATTTCACCACCTGGGGCAGGAACATCTTGCCGGCGCCGAACAGGTCGCCGACCACGTTCATGCCGCTCATCAGCGGGCCTTCGATCACCTCGATCGGGCGCGCGCATTGCTGGCGGCACTCCTCGGTGTCTTCGACGATGTGCGCGGTGATGCCTTTGACCAGCGCGTGCTCCAGGCGCTTGTCGACCGGCAGCGAGCGCCAGGCTTCGTTCTCGACTTCCTTGGTGGCGCCGCCGCCCTTGTAGTCGTCGGCGATGGCCAGCAGGGCGTCGGTGCCTTCCGGGGTGCGGTTGAGCACCACGTCCTCGACCTTCTCGCGCAGCGCGGCGGGGATCTCGTCGTAGATTTCCAGCTGGCCGGCGTTGACGATACCCATGGTCAGGCCGTTCTGGATGGCGTGGTACAGGAACACCGAGTGGATCGCCTCGCGCACCGGGTTGTTGCCACGGAACGAGAACGACACGTTGGACACACCGCCCGAGCTCAGGGCGTAGGGCAGGTGGTCGCGGATATAGGCACAGGCCTCGATGAAGTCGACGGCGTAGTTGTTGTGCTCCTCGATACCGGTGGCGACGGCGAAGATGTTCGGGTCGAAGATGATGTCTTCCGGCGGGAAGCCCACTTCATTGACCAGGATGTCGTAGCTGCGCTGGCAGATCTCTTTCTTGCGCGCGGCGGTGTCGGCCTGGCCGACCTCGTCGAAGGCCATCACCACCACGGCGGCGCCGTAGCGCTTGCACAGGCGGGCGTGGTGCTTGAACTGCTCGACGCCTTCCTTCATCGAGATGGAGTTGACGATGCCCTTGCCCTGGATGCACTTGAGGCCCGCTTCGATCACTTCCCACTTGGAGGAGTCGATCATGATCGGCACGCGGGAGATGTCCGGCTCACCCGCGATCAGGTTGAGGAAGCGGACCATGGCGGCCTGGGAGTCGAGCATCCCTTCGTCCATGTTGATATCGATCACCTGGGCGCCGGCCTCGACCTGCTGCAGGGCGACCTCAAGCGCTTCGGTGTAGTTCTCTTCACGGATCAGCCGGGCGAACTTGGCGGAGCCGGTGATGTTGGTGCGCTCGCCGACGTTGACGAACAGCGACTGGCGATCGATGGTGAACGGCTCCAGGCCCGACAGGCGGCAGGCCTTGGGGATGTCCGGAATTGCACGCGGTTTGTGCTTGGCCACGGCCTCGGCGATGGCCTGGATGTGCGGCGGGGTGGTGCCGCAGCAGCCGCCGATGATGTTGAGGAAGCCGCTGGCGGCGAACTCCTCGACCACTGCCGCCATTTCGGCCGGGGTTTCATCGTATTCGCCGAAGGCGTTCGGCAGGCCGGCGTTGGGGTGCGCCGAAACGAAGGTGTCGGCCTTGCCCGACAGCTCTTCCAGGTACGGGCGCAGGTCCTTGGCGCCCAGGGCGCAGTTCAGGCCGATGGAGATCGGCTTGGCGTGGCGCACCGAGTTCCAGAACGCTTCGGTGGTCTGCCCGGACAGGGTACGGCCGGAGGCATCGGTGATGGTGCCGGAAATCATGATCGGCAGTTCCACACCATCTTCCTCGAACACCTGCTGCACGGCGAAGATCGCCGCCTTGGCGTTGAGGGTGTCGAAGATGGTTTCGATCAGGATCAGGTCGGCGCCGCCCTCGATCAGGCCGCGGGTGGCCTCGATGTAGTTCACCACCAGTTCGTCGAAGGTGACGTTGCGATAGCCTGGGTCGTTGACGTCGGGGGAGATCGAGCAGGTGCGGCTGGTCGGGCCGAGCACGCCGGCGACGAAGCGCGGCTTGTCCGGGGTTTCCAGGGTTTTCGCATCGGCCACCTGGCGGGCGATGCGCGCGCCCTCGACGTTGAGCTCGTACACCAGCGCTTCCATGCCGTAGTCGGCCTGGGAAATCTGCGTGGCGTTGAAGGTGTTGGTTTCGAGGATGTCGGCGCCGGCGTCCAGGTAGGCTTTCTCGATTGCCGCAATCACATCCGGGCGGCTGAGCAGCAGCAGGTCGTTGTTGCCCTTCACGTCGCTTGGCCAATCGGCGAAGCGCGTGCCACGATAGTCGTGTTCCTCCAGGCGGTAACTCTGGATCATAGTACCCATGCCGCCGTCGAGGATCAGGATGCGCTCTTTGAGTGCTTTCTGGAGTGCTTGGTAACGAGCGCTGCGGTCGGACATAGGACTACCTGGTCGGGCGAAAATCAGAAGGTGCCGAATAATAACAAAGCTGCATGGATTTTAGGCGCTCTGCCCACTTGCATGAAATTCCCTCATGTTAGTGCGGCGCGTCACCCACACCTCAGGACCCGCCAGGCACATCGTGATGGCTTCAAGTAACCAGGACATTCGGCACATGCTGTTTCGCATTCTCGCCAGCGCCTTCGCACTGCTGATCAGTGGCGCGGCGTTCGCGCAGGCCCCCCAATCCAGCCCGACGGTTTCGTACACCCGGGACATTCAACCGATCTTCACCGACAAGTGCGTGGCCTGCCACGCCTGCAACGATGCCGCCTGCCAGCTCAACCTGGGCAGTGCCGAAGGCGCCGAGCGCGGCGCCTCCAAGGTGCCGGTCTATCAGGGCGAGCGCAGCAAGGCGGTGCCCACCACCCGGCTGTTCTACGACGCCCGTGACGAGGCCGGCTGGCGCAAGCAGGGCTTCTATTCGGTGCTGGACAAGCAGGGCAGCCAGGCAGCGCTGATGGCACGCATGCTCGAGCTGGGCCACAAGACCCCGCTCACGCCCAACGCCAAGTTGCCCGAAGAGATCGTGCTGGGGCTCAACCGCAACAACATGTGCCCCATGCCCCACGAGTTCGACGCCTACGCCGGCGCCCACCCCAAGGAAGGCATGCCGCTGGCGGTGACCGGGCTGACCGACAAGGAGTACCAGACCCTGCAGCGTTGGCTGGCGGCCGGTGCTCCGGTGGAGAAAACCCGGATCCAGCCCAGCGCCGTCGAAGCGCAGCAGATCGCCGACTGGGAAGAACTGCTCAACCGCCCGGGCTCGACCGAAGCGCTGGTCGGCCGCTGGCTGTATGAGCACCTGTTCCTCGCCCACATCTATTTCAAGGGCGGCGAGCAGGGCCACTTCTTCCAGTGGGTGCGCTCGCGCACGCCCAGCGGCCAGCCGGTCGACCTGATCGCCACTCGCCGCCCCAACGACCCGCCCGGCACCGACTTCTACTACCGGCTGATCCCGGTGCAGGGCGTGATCGTGCACAAGACCCACATCACCTACCCGATGGGCCCGCAGAAGCTCAAGCGGGTCAAGCAGCTGTTCTACAGCGGCGACTGGCACGCCGAGGCACTGCCCGGTTACGGCCCGCGCCACCGCGCCAACCCGTTCGAAACCTTCGAGGCGATCCCGGCAGTGGCGCGTTACCAGTTCATGCTGGATAACGCCGAGTATTTCGTGCGGACCTTCATCCGGGGCCCGGTGTGTCGCGGGCAGATCGCCACCGACGTGATTCGTGACAACTTCTGGGCGCTGTTCCAGGAGCCGGCCCACGACCTCTATATCACCGATGCGCGCTACCGTGGCGAGGCCACGCCGTTGCTGGCCATGCCGGGCCAGATCGACGATGTCGGCAGCGTGCTGAGCCTGTGGCACGCCTACCGCGACAAGCGCAACGACTACGAGGCGCTGCGCCGCGAGGCCTATGCTGAGCAGCCCGCGCCGAGCTGGTCGACCCTGTGGGCGGGTAACGACAATGCCCTGCTGAGCATCTTCCGCCACTTCGACAGCGCCTCGGTCACCAAGGGCCTGATCGGCGACGTGCCCTTGACCATGTGGCTGTTCGACTACCCGCTGTTCGAGCGCACCTATTACCAGCTGGCGGTGAATTTCGACGTGTTCGGCAACGTCTCGCACCAGTTGCAGACCCGCCTGTACTTCGACCTGATCCGCAACGGTGCCGAGGTCAACTTCCTGCGCCTGATGCCGGCCAACAAACGCGGCGAGATCCTCGGCAATTGGTACCAGAACAGCGGCAAGGTGAAGATGTGGATGGACTACACCGACATCGACACCGACACCCCCAGCGCTCTCAAGCTCGACAAGCACGACCCCAAGCGCGATTTCGGTCTCAAGTTGCTGCAGCGCACCGGCAGCCTGAATGCCGCGCCCGACCCGATCAACCGTTGTCAGGGGGCCTTCTGCTCGCGGCCGCAGATGAGCGAGGAGTTCCGTGATGTCGAACAGTCGCTCAGCCGTCTGGTCTCGCGCCCGGCCGCCGGCCTGAAGGTGATCGGCCAGTTGCCCGAGGCGACGATGCTGCGTATCGAAGGGCAGGGCGGCCAGCGCCAGGTCTACAGCCTGCTGCGCAACCGCGCCCACAGCAACGTGGCGTTCCTGCTCGGCGAGGCGTACCGCTACCAGCCTGGGCTGGACACCCTCACGCTGTACCCCGGGGTGCTAAGCAGTTACCCCAACTTCATCTTCAATATGTCGGCCAAGGATGTGCCTGAGTTTGTCGAAGACCTGGAGGCCGCCCGTGACGACACGGCGAAGTTCGAGCGAGTGGTCATGCGCTGGGGCGTGCGCCGCAGCCACCCCGAGTTCTGGCGCTACTTCCATGACCTGAGCCGCTACCTCCAGGAGACCGATCCGGTGGAAGAGGGCGTGCTGGACATGAACCGCTACGAGAACCTCTGATCGGTTGGCCGGGACATTCCCGGCATCCTGCGGTCGGACAGGCAGGGTGGTTCCGCATGCATCCATCGCGGGGCAAGTCGCAACGGCGCACCGCCGCTCCCACGCTAGTTACCTGTTGCGTGGGAGCGGGCTTGCCCCGCGATGGATGTTCGCCAGAGCCTCAATGCACCGGCAATCGCAGGTATTTCATGCTGTATTCGCTTCAAGCTCTGCGGGCATTCGCCGCCTGGGTGGTGGTCTGCCACCACTTCCGGCAGATCTTCTTCGACTTCCACGCCAGCGGCCCGATCGGCCAGCTGCTCGCCGAGCGAGGTGCGGTGGGGGTGGACATCTTCTTCGTGATCAGCGGGCTGGTGATCTACCTGTCCACCCGCGACAAGGACATCGCCCCCGGGCAGTTCCTGCTCAACCGCGCCCTGCGCATCGTCCCGGCCTACTGGTTCTACACCCTGTTGATGGCGGTATTGATGCTGATCGCCAGCCGCTGGATGCCGCACCAGGTATTCGAGTGGCAGCACCTTTTGTTGTCGCTGCTGTTCATCCCGGCCGAGAACCCCGGTGGCTATGGCCTGTACCCCACGCTTAACGTCGGCTGGACGCTGAATTTCGAGATGTTCTTCTACCTGCTGTTCGGCCTGGCCTTCCTGGTGCGCCAGCGCCATCACCTGTTGCTGGTGACGGCGGCGCTATTGCTGGTCAGCGAAGTGCTCGGCCGCCTGGGTGTGCTCAGCCGCTTCTACAGCAACGACATCGTCTACGAATTCCTGCTGGGTATCGGCCTGGGGGTGCTGTACCGACGCGGGCTGATCCGCGAGGGGCTATGGCTGCCATTGGGGCTGCTGGCGCTGGCGGGCTTCGCGCTCTATCACCTGGATGCCTCGCAGCGTCTGCTGCACTGGGGCCTGCCCAGCGCGCTTGTGGTGCTGGCATTCATTGCGCTGGAGCCGTACTTCAAAGGCAACCGGCTGCTCAAGATGCTGGGCGACTGCTCCTACTCGGTGTACCTGATCCATGTGCTGGTGCTTTACGCCGGCTTGTTCGCCAGCCAACGGCTGCGCCTGAACCCGTACCTGGTATTCGCCCTGTGCGTGCCGTCAATCGGACTAATGTCTTGGTTCAGCTATCACTGGCTGGAACGTGGCCTGTACGGGCGGCTCAAGGCCTGGCTGGCGGCTCCGGTGGCCGCGGAACCCGCGCTGGCGCTATCCCGAGTCAAATACTAGGACTTTGTTCGGGGCACGGGTTGGCGTACACTGCCGGCAAGTCTGTGAGGAACTTCCATGAGCGCTATAACTATTACCGACGCCGCCCATGATTACCTGGCCGATCTGCTCTCCAAGCAGAACACGCCGGGGATCGGCATCCGTATTTTCATCACCCAGCCGGGCACCCAGTACGCCGAGACCTGCATCGCCTACTGCAAG
The DNA here is from genome assembly GCF_032621715.1 of Pseudomonas sp. zfem004. Lineage (NCBI taxonomy): Bacteria > Pseudomonadati > Pseudomonadota > Gammaproteobacteria > Pseudomonadales > Pseudomonadaceae > Pseudomonas > Pseudomonas sp. zfem004. The sequence continues at coordinate 27,463 of NZ_JAVYJF010000015.1, forward strand.
CCAGGCGAAGAAAAACCCGACGACGAGCCGGTGGGCCTGAAGAGCTTCACCGCTTATCTGGACGCCGTCAGCGTGCCGTTTCTCGAAGACGCGCTGGTCGACTACGCCACCGACCGCATGGGCGGCCAGCTGACCATCAAGGCCCCTAACGCCAAGGTGCCGATGGTCAACGAAGACAGCCCGATCAACGAGCGCATCAACTACTACCTGCAGACCGAGATCAACCCGGGCCTGGCCAGCCACGGCGGCGCCGTGAGCCTGGTCGACGTGGTCGATGACGGCATTGCCGTGCTGCAGTTCGGCGGTGGTTGCCAGGGTTGTGGCCAGGCCGACGTGACGCTCAAGGAAGGCATCGAGCGCACCCTGCTCGAGCGCATTCCGGAGCTCAAGGGTGTGCGTGACGTGACTGACCACAGTCAGAAAGAAAACGCCTACTACTAAGGTGTTTCTTCCTATCGCGGGGCAAGCCCGCTCCCACGCACATAGACCTGCGTGGGAGCGGGCTTGCCCCGCGATTGCGTTTGCCCCGCCAGCCCAACGACTGAACAAGGACGCTCGGTATGCACCGCACCCTGCCCGCACTCATCGCCCTGATGCTCTCGACCCAAGCCTTGGGCGCCTACCAGCCCCCTGCTGGCAGTGAGGCCGACTATCGCCAGGCCGTCGCCAGTCTCGACGTGGTCGAGCCACAGCTGATGGTGATGGTCCAGAAGCTCGCCCAAGGCACCCCCGCCCAGGATCTTGAGCCACGCCTTGGCCAACTGCGTGGCCAATGGACGCCGGCGCTGCAACAGCTCCAGCGCGCAGCCGATGCAGGCCATGCCGTGGCCCAGTATCGAATGGCGCTTTACCTGTTCGCCTATCAGGCAGATGCCATCGAGCTCAACGACCCCAACCAGTGCGCACTGCTGACCAAGAGCCTGGAGCAAGGCTTCGCGCCAGCTGCTGGGCGCATGGTCAACCTATGTATTGGTTATGTCGACGGACCGGCCTATGCGCCAGCATTGAACAAGGCGCTTTCCGACTTTTCCCAGTTCACGGCCTATTACCCGCAGCCAACGGTGACGCTGGAGTGTGCCAAGCCGAACCCACAAGACATCCAGTTGCAATGGGGCGATGCGACGGCCTACCAGGCCGAGCTCTACCGTCTGCTCGGCTTTGCCAGTGATCGACACAGCCCGCTGCGCCGCGAGTTCTGGCAGAAGGCAATCGATATCAATGGTTGCCCCGCGGTCGCCAGGCGTATGGACAGGTTGCAGAACTGAAGTCGCAGCTAGCAATAAACTGTTACCAATTCAACCCCTGCGACAACAGGCCGCATCCCGGAAATCAAGGGCTTGCGGCCGATCAGGCCTAGGTCGGGTGGATGGCCAGGGGGTGGCATGACAGAATGCCCCGGTTTTCTGGCCGACCCACCCCAAGGGCCGGCACCTTCCCTGTAAAGGATGGTTCCATGACTGATCTGTTGACCCGGCGCGCGGTAGTCGCCGGGATGGGCGTACTGGGGCTTGGCCTGTTGGCGGGTTGCAACCCGGCCCGCGGCCTGGACTTCAAGTACGGCAAGAACATGAGCAACGAGATCCTCGGGCGCAAATTCAAGCTCAAGGACACTCAGGGTAACGAACGTTCCCTGTCGAGCTTCTACGGCAGCATGCCGATGATCTTCTTCGGCTTCACCCAGTGCCCGGCAGTCTGCCCGACCGCGCTGGCGCGTGTGGCGCAGATCCGCAAGATGCTCCGGGGCCGTGACCTCGAGCTGTTCCAGCCGGTGCTCATCACCTTGGATCCGGAACGCGACACCCCCGAAGTGCTCGATGCCTACGTCAAGGCGTTCGACCCGTCGATCATCGCCCTCACCGGCACCCCCGAGGAAATCGCCGAAGTGGCCCGGGAGTTCAAGGTGTTCTACGAAAAAGTCCCGGTCGGCGACACCTATACCATCTCTCACTCGTCCACCAGCTACGTCTACGATACCCGTGGCACCCTGCGCCTGAGCCTCGGCCATTCCCTCAACGCCAAGGAATGCACCGAAGACCTGCTCACCCTGATGGAGATCTGCTGAATGTCGATGCAACCGATCAAACGCACCCTGGCTGCCCTGGCGCTGTTCGGCCTGGCCCTGCCGGCCTTCGCCCAGACCACCGTGAGTGACGCCTGGGTACGCGCCAGCGTGCCGCACCAGCAATCCACCGGTGCCTTCATGACCCTCACCGCCAGCAGCGACAGCAAACTGCTGAGCGTGGCATCACCGGTAGCCAAGACCGTGCAGGTGCACGAAATGACCATGAACGGCGACGTGATGGGCATGCGTGAGGTCAAGGCGGTCGAACTGCCGGCCGGCAAGCCGGTCACTCTCGACCCGAATGGCTTGCACGTGATGCTGATGGGCCTGAACCAGCAGGTGAAGGACGGTGAGCAGGTGCCACTGACCCTGACCATCGAAGATGCCAAGGGTGCCAAGGAAACCCTGCAGGTGCAGGCAACAGTGCGTCCGCTCACTGCCGAGGCGGGCGGCGGGCATGATCATATGCACATGCAGCACTGATCGAGTAGGGGCCGCTTATGCGGCCCTCACTTTTTCAGCCGGGTGCACAGGCTCAAGCCGTGTGCTTTCAGCTGCGAAAGCGCGGCAGCGGGCGTTCGATGCTCAGTGACGTCAGCGTCTTGCGCACCTGCGCTTCGTCGGCTTCCAGCGCCTTGAGGCTTGCGCGGATCTTGCCGGCGGCAGGCACGTCGCCCTGGCGATCGATCCAGTCGGCGATTTCCTTGCAGGCGCTGCTCAAGTTGGCCTGGCGCTGGGTCATCAGCGACAGCAGGTTGGTGATTTCACGTTCGGACATGGCGAGATCCTCCGTTCAGCCCCTTGAGTGTAGCAGTGGCCTGCCAGGCTGCCTGGGGTGGATTGCCGCACGCCGTCAGGGGTTCAGGCAGGCCTGGCGGTAAGCGCCTGGGGTGACGCCATAGGCCTGTTTGAACTGTCGGCTGAGGTGGCTCTGGTCGGCAAAACCCAGGTTGAAGGCGACTTCCAGGGCCGGCAGGCCGCTGCGCAGCAACTCCCGGGCACGGGCCAGGCGGCGTTGCTTGAGCCAGGCATGGGGTGGCAGGCCGGTGGCCTGGCGGAACACCCGGGCGAAGTGGAAGGGCGAGAGATTCACCGCCGCCGCCAAGGTTTCCAGCGACGGTGGGTCGGCCAACTGGCTTTCCAGCAACTCGCGGGCGCGGGCTACTGCCAGTGGTTCATGACCGGGGGCGGTGGGCTCAGCGCAGTGGCCGTGGCGCTGCACCAGCGCCAATACCGCCTGGCGCCAGGCGGTCTGTTGTTCGAGGGCACTGGCACCGGCCTCCGAACGCTGGTTCAGCTGGCTGAAGGCCGCGGCCAGTGCCGGGTCCTGGATGACGCTGGCCTTGAACAGGGGCATGCCGTGGCGGCCCAGTTCCAGCTCGTCGAGCACCCCGGTGACCCGTGCGCATTCGGGGTAGAACCCACGGTAGCGCCAACCGGCCTCGTGGGCGGTGGCACCGGTGTGCAGCTCGTCGGGGTTGATCAACACCATGCTGCCCACCGGCGCCAGGTGCTCGCTGCCACGGTGCCAGAAGCGCTGGGCGCCGGACTCGATCACCGTGAACACGTAGCCTTCGTGCACATGCGGGGCGAAGCGCTGCTGGAAGTAACGGGCGTGCAGCATCTCGACGTCGCCCAGCGCCGGTGCTTGCCACAGGTGAGTCTGTTCGCGTTGGGGCGTGGTCATGCCAGCCAGCTGCGCAGCAGGAAGAAGATCAACATGCTTGCCAGCATGCTCAGCAATACGCTGCGGGTCAACAGCACCAGGGTGATGGCCACCAGCGAGCCGAGCAGGTAGGGGTTGAGCGGGCTCAGATCGAGCTGGTGGCCAGGCAGGAAGATGATCGGCCCGCAGATTGCCGTGAGCATGCCGGGCACGGCAAAACCGAGGAACTGCCGGGCGTTGGAGCTCAACCGCAAGGGCAGGCGCGGCTCCAGGAAGGCATAGCGGTTGAGGAACACCACCGCTCCCATGGCGAAGATCAGCAGCCAGATCATGGGCGGCCTCCGGAGAATTTCTGACAGATAAAGCCCGCAGCCATGCCCAGCAGGCCGGCCGCCACCAGCGCGGTTTCCCAGTGCCAGAAGCTGAACAGCACCGAGCAGAACAGTGACACCGCCACGCACACCACGGTGGGCAGGTTGCGCACCAGCGGCGCGATCAGCGCGACGAAGGTGGCGACGATGGAGAAATCCAGGCCCAGCTGATCCAGGTGCGGGATGTTCTGGCCGAGGATGATGCCGGCCAGGGTGAACAGGTTCCACGCCACGTAGAAGGTCAGTCCTACTCCCAGGGCGTACCAGCGGTTGAACTGCTGCTGGTCGTGGTGGCTGGTCAGGGCGAAGAACTCATCGGTGAGTAAAAAACCCAACCCCAGCCGCCAGCGCGTCGGCAACCCCGACAGCACGGGCCGCATCGACAGTCCGTAAAGCAGGTGTTGCGAGGTCAGCAGCAGCGTGGTGAGCAGGATCGAGAACAGGTTGGCGCCGCCCTTGAGCATGCCGATCGCCACCAACTGCGCGGCACCGGCGAAGACAATGGCCGATAAGCCCTGGCCTTGCCAGGCACTGAGGTTGGCTTCGATGGCCATGGAGCCGGCGAGCAGCCCCCAGGGGGCGACGGCCAGTGACAGCGGCAGGATGGCGATGGCGCCATGGACGAATGCCTGGCGGGCCAGGGTAGGGTTGGGCATGGGGCACGACAACGAATCGACAGGGTGGGCCAGCATGCCAGAGGTGCCGCCCGCTGGCTTGAACGTTCTTGCTGGTTTGCGGCTCAGCGATTGCTCAAGTGCTGTTGCGCCGTCGCGCAGCCGTTGATTTCCACCGCCTTCTGCAGCAAGGCCTGGCGCCGCACCGGGTCGAGGTCACTGAGCAGGCGCAGGACTTCGGCCTGGTAGTCGCTCTGGCGCCCCCATTGCAGCGCCAGGCCTTGTGGCCGGCTGCGGCTGCAGGCCAGGCGGGTGGCCGGCTGCGGGTAGTAGGGCGCATACAGGGTGGCCATGCGCGGGATCGACTCCAGCGCCTCGCGGTAGGCAGGGCTGCTGTTGTACGGCCGACACCAACGGGCGATGGCCAAGGCAGGCGGGGCAAAGCCTTGCTTGAGGCTGGCTTCCAGCAGTGGACAGGCAGCGTCCGGGATCTGCGCGGTAGGCAGGAAGGTGATGTAGTACAGCGCCAGGCGGTACTGCGCGACCGGGTGATCGAGTGCCACTGATTTCTTCAGTAGCGTCACCGCCGTGGGCAGGGTGCGGGCCATGGCCTGGCCCTGGCGGCTCAGTTCAGGGTCGCTTGCCACGGTACGCATCAGGTTGGCGCTGTCGTCTGTCACGTCCGCCTGTTCCAGTAACGGAAGGGCCTGGCGGTACAGCAGGTCAGCATGCGGGTCGATGCTCACCTCCAACGCCTGGGCAGGGAACGTCGTCAGCAGCAGCGGCAGACAGGCCGCGCGCAGGGCGTTGAGCCCTTGGCGTGGGTAGACGGCTTGAATGGTCATGGCAGGTGTGGGTGTGCCTCAGGCGAATCAGGTGCGACGACAGCGTATTCTAGCCATCCTCGTCCGCTTGCCGGAAGCCCGGGAAACCCCTATCAGCCCTGCCTGACCGGCGGCACTCGGCGTTGTGCGTGTTTTTCCTGGGCCAGGCCCAGCTTGGCGGTGATCACTTTGGCCAGGGCATTGTTGCCTTGATCGTTGAAATGCAGGCGATCGACGAACAGGTCTTCGGCAAAAACCGGTGAGCTGCTGAGCATGCAGTTCATGTCGTAGCAAGGGACTGGCTCGGCCTGGCTTCTGATGCGTCGAAAAAATGCCGAGTGCAGCTGGCGGTCATAGCTGTCACCGAGCAGGCGATCGAAGTTGGTCGGTTGCTTCGCCAGCCCGGCCAGCATCGATTGCTCGCCGGCGGGCAGCGTCTCGCGGCACCAGGGCAGCAGCGGCTGGAGGATGAAGGTCAGGCTGGTATGGTCGTCTGCCAGCAGGCGCTCCCATTGGCGCAAGGAACGGCCGATGCTGTCGGCGGCGCGGGCCAGGCGTTTGTCCGCGGGCGACAACGCATCGAGCGTCGGCCACTGCGGCGCCTGGCGAGGCGCAACGGCATGGCGCAGCTGCTGCCACAATGAGGCGCGCCGCGCCGGCGCGGTGTCCTGCACCCCCTCGTTGAAGCGATTGAGAAATGCCAGGTGGGCCTGTGAGTGCTGCGGGTCATGGGTAGCGGCGAGTATCTCGACCAGCGCCTCCTGGGCGAGGGTATTCAACCCGCTGAGTACCACGACATGGCCGAGCTGGCCAAAGCGGTGCTGATGGGTGAGGAACAGCAGCAGCTCTTGTGTGGCGTTGAGCCCGCATCCGGCCAGGCTCAGCCAGGTCTCGCCGGTCAGCAGCGACAGCTTGGACGCCACCGTATGTTCATCGCAGCTGGCACCGACCCCCAGCGCGGTGGAGCCCCCCACCAGCAGGTTGATGCGCCCTGCGCCTGCGCATTCGGCCACCGAAAAGCGCTTGCCGGCGCGATGGCTGTAGCGCATGCCCTGTGCGTCGGTGTTGATGGTGCTGGAGCGATAGCCCTGTTCGTGCACGTACAGTGTTTGCGGTGCGCGGCGGCTGCCCAGTTGCAGGAAGCGCTGATAGCTGTCCTGCAACGGCTGCGCAGCACCCGCCGAGGGCTTGGCGATCAGGGTCATGGACGCTCCTTGGCGGCGTGCCGCACGGCAGGGCTCAGGCCGCCAGGGCCTTGAGGTTGTAGGCCAGGCCCACGCCGGCGATCAGCAGCAGGGCAACCCCCGAAGCCAGGCTGATCAGGCGGTTGCTGCGCTGCGAGGCGATCTTGCCGATGGCGAAGATGTACAGGCTGAGCACGGCGAAGTCGATGGCGATCCACAGCAGTGACAGCACCACCATGCTCTTGCCGAACGACTCGGTGATCTGGATGAACTGCGGGAAGAACGAGATGAAGAAAATGATGTCCTTGGGGTTGGAAATACCGACCATGAACCCCTGCAGCAGGCCGCCGCGGGTAGCTGCTGGCGCTTCGACTGCGGCTGGCTGTGCCGGGGCCTGCAGGGCTTCGCGCAGGGTGCCCACGGCGATGTAGCCGATGAACAGGCAGCCCAGCAGGCTCATGCCGTTGAGCCAGGTTTTGTCGATGGCTGCACTGGTCATGATGATCCAGGCCGCGACGCCGATCAGCACCAGCGAGGCCCAGTTGGTGCCGATGGCGGTGAACAGGGCCTTGCGCGAGCCGGCAGCGGCGGCGGTGTTGACGATCAACGCCACCACCGGGCCGGGTGTGGCGATCAGCAGCAGGACGGTGAGGGCGTAGGTGGCGGTCAGTGCGGTATTCACGTTCAGTTCTCGATCAAAGGGTCGGGTGTTGCGCAGGTATGGAAGGGGCAGCGGGCCGGGTTCAGCGAGCCGGGTTCCTGCAGTTGGTACTGCTGCCATTCGAAGTTGTCGTGCTGGCCGAAGAAGCCCAGCGAGGCCGGCATCACGCCATCGTTGTAGTGCTGCACCCGCTCGCGAATGCGTGCGCGGATCCGCTGGCCGCTGGCGGTGTTGGCGCTGGCCACCTCGTCGAAACTTTCCCGCGGGTTGATCACCCAGGCAATGTGTCGGCCCAGGTTGCGGCTTTTCATCAGGCGGTGGGCAGGGAAGTTCATGTTGATGAACAGCGGCATGCCGGCGAAGCAGAACGACCACTGGTTGTCGTGCGGGTCCTGTGGCACCTCGTTTGGCCAGGGCAGGGGGTCACGGCCGTTTACCTGGCGCAGTACGTCCCAGGCCAGGGCCTGCTGCTGTTGCAGCGAGGTGTCGGCGGCAGTTTGCAGGAACACCAGCAACGGGTTGCCGATGCGCTGCTTGAGCGGTATGGGCTCGATGGTGGCGATGTAGTCGGCAAGGCCGCGGGCGATGTCGTCGGCCAGTTGCTCTGCACGGGCGAAGAGGATGTGGCAGGTGCGCGCATTCACCGCCTTGCGCCCGAACAGGCAAGGGAAGTCGGGGTTGGCGAGGGTTTCCTTGAAGTGTTCTATGGCCTTGTGTGTCCAGTGGTGTGGGTTCTGAACATGTTCATCGGCCAGCTCCAGCGCATCCAGGCGGTAGCAATTTCCATAACCCGTAAACATGATTTCCCCAGGTAGTCGCAAATTGGCAGTTAAGGTGGTTTTACCGGCATATCCATACGGTTAACCGCTCTATATTTGTTGTTTCCGGCATTTTCCGAAAAGGGTCATAGGTTGTAAAACGCCTGGAACTATGACCAACTATTAGTCTCACTCATGCTTTGGAAAGCCCCATGTCGGAACGGATTCAGGCCCTGCACGCGCTGCGTGCCTTCGAAGTTGCCTCGCGCTATGGCTCCTTCACCCGCGCCGCCCAGGAGCTGGCGCTGACCCAGGGCGCGGTCAGCCATCACATCAAGACCCTTGAAGCCTTGTTCGGCTGCGACCTGTTCGAGCGGCGCGGCCCCAAGCTGCGCCTGACCGAGCATGGCCGGCTGCTGGCCGAGGAGCTCAAGGTCGGCTTCAAGATCATCGAAAACGCCTGTGCCTTGCTGCGCCAGGACCGCTACGGCCTGCGCCTGAAGGCGCCGTCCACGCTGACGGTACGCTGGCTGCTGCGTGCGCTGGACGGCTTCAAGAAGGTCGACAACAGCTGCGCGGTGCAGCTGTCGAGCGTGTGGATGGACATCGACGCCGTGGACTTCTACTCAGAGCCCTACGACTGCGCCATCCTGCTCGGCAACGGGCGTTTCCCGGCAGACGTCGAGAGCCTGAAGCTGTTCGATGAATGGCTGATCCCGGTCTGCCACCCCGACTACCTGCCCGGGCCCGCCCCGGACCTGGCCGTGCTCGAAGGCTGCGAGCTGCTTCACCCCTCACCGGACCGGCGCGACTGGCGGCGCTGGCTGGCGCGGGTGGCTGCGCCGGACATCAGCATCGACCAGGGCCAGGTGTTCGATACCCTCGACCAGGGCATCTCGGCGGCCCAGCAGGGCCTGGGCATTTCGGTGGTCGACCTGGTGCTGGCCAGCGCCGACCTGGCCGCCGGCAACCTGGTCACGCCTTTCCCGCAGGCGGTCGCCACCGGCGACGGTTATTACATGACCTGGCTCAAGTCCAGCCCCAAGGCCCGGCAGATGCACAAGCTGCGCGACTACCTGCTGGCCCGGGTGCCGGCCCTGGCGCACAAGGACATCAGTTACCTGTACGGCTGACCGCGTTGCCGGGGAACACCCGTTCGAGCATGAAGTCGATGAACACCCGCAACCGCGGCGGCACCTGCCGCCCCGACGGCCACAGCAGGTAGAAGCTGCCGCGCCGTTCGATGAAGTCGTCGAGCACGCTCACCAGGCTGCCGCTGGCCAGCGCGGCGCGCACGCTGAAGTCCGGCAGGCAGGTAATGCCGCGGTGGTTGAGGGCAAAGCAGATGCGCGTCTCGACGTGGTTGCAGACCATCGAGATGGGAATTTCGTAGTCCTGCTCGGGGTGTTCGCGGCGCAGCGGCCAGGTTTCCAGCTTGCCACTGCTGGGGAAGCGGTAGTGCAGGCAGCGGTGCCCGGCCAGCTCGCGCGGATGCGCTGGCTGGCCATGCTCGCGCAGGTAGTCGGGGGAGGCCACCAGGCGATGCTGGAAATGGCCGAGGAACTTGGCGTTCAGGCGCGAATCCAGCGGTTGGCCACCGCGCATCACCACGTCGAAACCCTCGCCGATGATGTCGACCATGCGGTCGCTGAAGTCCAGGTCCAGCTCGATGTCCGGGTAGCGCGCCATGAACTCGGCCAGTGCCGGCATCACCAGCCCGGTCACCTGCGGCAGGCTCACCCGCAGCCGACCACGCGGGGCGCCGTTGGCCTGCGACAGCTCCTGCTCGGTAGCTTCAATCTCGGCGAGGATGCGCCGGCTGCGCTCGAGAAACAGCGCGCCCTCGGCGGTCAGGGTGATGCTGCGGGTGCTGCGGTGGAACAAGCGCACGCCCAGGCGGCCTTCCAGGCGCGCCACGCGTTTGCCCACCGCCGAGGCGCTGATGCCCAGCGACTGGCCGGCGGCGACGAAGCTGCGGGTTTCGGCAACCCGGTTGAAAACCACGAAACCGCTGAGGCTGTCCATGTCGTGCTCCGATTGCGGACCTTGATGTCCTGGCTGAGCGGAATTCTACCCATCTTTTTCCGTAGTGCCTCGGCGCCGCAAGATGCCGGCCTTGATCACTGCCCAGGACGACACCCCATGAACTCAACCTTCACCGCCGCAGAGGCGTCCGCCAACGCCACGCGCCTGCCCTTGAGCGGGCTGCTGGCCCTGGCCCTGACTGGCTTCATCGCCATCCTCAGCGAAACCCTGCCCGCCGGCCTGCTCGACCAGGTCGCCAACGGCATGCACATCAGCCAGGCCATGGCCGGGCAGTGGGTCACCGCCTACGCGCTGGGCTCGTTGCTCACCGCCATCCCGCTGGTCACCCTGACCCAAGGCTGGCGGCGGCGCCGGGCGCTGCTGCTGGCCGTCGTCGGTTTCATCCTGTTCAACGGCCTGACCGCACTGTCCAGCGACAATCAACTGACCTTGCTGCTGCGCTTTCTCACCGGCGCCGCCGCCGGCCTGGCCTGGGGCCTGATCGCCGGGCATGCGCGGCGCATGGTGGCACCGGCGCAACAAGGCAAGGCGATGGCGCTGGCCATGCTCGGCCAGCCCATCGCATTGTCGCTGGGCCTGCCCATCGGCACCTGGCTGGGCGCCTGGTTGGGGTGGCGCGCCGCCTTCGTGGTGGTTACCCTGGCGGCCGTGCTGCTGGTGGCCTGGGTGCTGCGCGCAGTGCCCGACTTCCCCGGCCAGGCCGCCGGCAAGCGGCCTGCCGCGCTGGGCGTGCTGCGTACCCCAGGGGTGGCGCGGGTGCTGCTGGTGATCCTGGCGTGGATCCTCGGCCACAACATCCTCTACACCTACATCGTGCCGCTGCTGGCGGCGGCCGGCATGGGCGCCGATGTCGGCCAGGTGCTGATGACCTTCGGCCTGGCTTCGCTGGCGGGCATCGCCCTGGTCGGGCTTGGCGTCGACCGCCATCTGCGCGGCCTGGTGCTGCTGTGCCTGGCCGGTTTCGCCGTGGCCACCCTGGCCCTGGGGCACACCCAGGGTTCGGCCTGGTTGGTGCATGCCAGCGTGGCACTCTGGGGGATGACCTACGGCGGCGCCCCGACCCTGCTGCAGACCGCCTGCGCCGATGCGGCGGGCGAGGGGGGCGATGTGGCGCAGTCGATGCTGGTGACGGTGTGGAACAGCGCGATCGCCCTGGGCGGGATCATTGGCGGGCTGCTGTTGACCGGGGCCGGGGTCGGCTCGTTCGGTGGCGTGGTGCTGGCGCTCACCGGGCTGGCCTGGCTGCTGGTGTTTGCCGGGCGCCGCGCCGGATTCGTCGCAGGCGCACGCTGATCGGCCCCTGCAGGGTGTAGAATCGCCCTCCAGCAACCCAGCAAGGACCACGCAGTGCAGCGTCAACAGGGCTTTGTCCTCACCCGCCATTGGCACGACACGCCCGAAGGCACCTGTGTCGAGTTCTGGCTGGCCACCGACCAGGGCCCACGCCACCTGCGCCTGGCGCCGCAACCGTCGGTGGCGTTCATCCCCGTCGCCCAGGCCGAGCATGCCAAGGTGCTGCTGGCCGGTGAGCAAGGGGTCGAGCTCAAACCGCTGCAACTGCGCGACTTCGACCAGCGCCCGGTGCTGGGCCTGTACTGCCGCCAGCACCGTCAGCTGATCGCCCTCGACAAGCGCCTGCGCGCTGCCGGCATCGAGGTGTTCGAAGCCGATATCCGTCCGCCCGAGCGCTACCTGATGGAGCGTTTCATCACCGCCCCGGTGCGTTTCGATGGCCGGCCCGATGCCAACGGCACGCTGATCGACGCCCAGCTCAAGCCCGACCCCGACTATCGCCCGCCGCTGCGTCTGGTGTCCCTCGACATCGAGACCAGCGAGCGCGGCGAGCTGTACAGCATCGGCCTGGAAGGCTGCGGCCAGCGCACGGTGTACATGCTCGGCCCGGCCAATGGTGATGCCAGCCAGGTGGATTTCGACCTGCACTACTGTGACGACCGTGCCGGCCTGATCCACTGCCTCAACCAGTGGCTGGCGCGCCACGACCCCGATGCGATCATCGGCTGGAACCTGGTGCAGTTCGACCTGCGCCTGCTGCATGAACACGCCAAGCGGCTGAACGTGCCGCTGTGCCTGGGCCGTGACGGCGCGCCGCTGCACCTGCGCGAGCATGGCAGCCGCAGCCACTTCTTCGCCGAAGCCCCCGGGCGGCTGCTGATCGATGGCATCGAGGCGCTGCGTTCAGCCACCTGGAGTTTCCCCTCGTTCAGCCTGGAGAGCGTTGCCCAGCAGTTGCTCGGCGAGGGCAAGGCCATCAGCACCCCCTACCAGCGCATGGACGAGATCAACCGCCAGTTCGCCGAGGACAAGCCGGCGCTGGCCCGCTACAACCTCAAGGACTGTGAGCTGGTCACGCGGATCTTCGCCCACACCCGGCTGCTCGACTTCCTGCTCGAGCGCGCCAGCGTCACCGGCCTGCCGGTGGACCGCAGCGGCGGCTCGGTGGCGGCGTTCTGTCATTTGTACATCCCGCCCATGCACCGCCTGGGTTTCGTTGCGCCCAACCTGGGCAGCCGCCCCGACGAAGCCAGCCCTGGCGGCTTCGTCATGGATTCGCGCCCGGGGCTGTACGACTCGGTGCTGGTGCTCGACTACAAGAGCCTGTACCCGTCGATCATCCGCACCTTCCTGATCGACCCGGTCGGCCTGGTCGAGGGCCTGCGCCAGCCGGACGACGCGCACTCGGTCGAGGGTTTTCGGGGCGGGCGCTTCTCGCGCAGCGAGCACTGCCTGCCGGCCATCGTCGAGCGCGTGTGGCAAGGGCGCGAGGCCGCCAAGCGCGACGGCAATGCGCCGTTGTCCCAGGCGCTGAAAATCATCATGAACGCCTTCTATGGCGTGCTCGGTTCCAGTGGTTGCCGTTTCTTCGACCCGCGCCTGGCCTCGTCGATTACCATGCGCGGCCACCAGATCATGCGCCAGACCCGGGCACTGGTGGAGGCGCGTGGCTACGACGTGATCTACGGCGACACCGATTCCACCTTCGTCTGGCTCAAGGGCGCCCATGACGAGGAGGCCGCGGCGCGCATCGGCCGCGCGCTGGTGGCCGAGGTCAATCAATGGTGGCGCCGGCACCTGGGCGAAACCATGGGGCTGGACAGTGCCCTGGAACTCCAGTTCGAAACCCATTACCGGCGCTTCCTGATGCCCACCATCCGCGGCACCGAAGAGGGCAGCAAGAAGCGCTACGCCGGCCTGGTGCAGCGCCAGGATGGCAGCGAGGACGTGGTCTACAAGGGCCTGGAGTCGGTGCGCACCGACTGGTCGCCCCTGGCCCGGCAGTTCCAGCAAACGCTCTACGGCCGGGTGTTCCGTGGCCAGCCGTATCGCGACTATGTGCGTGAAACCGTGCAGCGCCTGCTGGCGGGCGAGGATGACGAGCTGCTGGTGTACCGCAAGCGCCTGCGCAGGCCACTGGCCGACTACCAGCGCAACGTGCCGCCCCATGTGCGCGCCGCGCGCCTGGCCGATGAATACAACGCCCGGCTGGGGCGGCCCAAGCAGTACCAGAACGGCGGCTGGATCAGCTACCTGATCACCACCTCAGGTCCCGAACCGCTGGAGAACCGCCAATCCCCCATTGACCATCAGCACTACCTGAGCCGTCAGTTGCAGCCGGTGGCCGATGCCATCCTGCCGTTCGTGGGCGATGACTTCGCGGCGCTGACCGGCCAGCAACTGCCGCTGTTCTAGCGTCGGGGAGGGCGACGCCATCGCGGCGTAGCCCTGGATGGCTCAGCCCTTGCTGGCGTTGAGCTTGCGCAGTTCTTCGTAGGTGGCCGACTGGACGAACCAGAAGCCCGAGACGATGCACCACATCAGGCTGCCGCCGACGAAAATACCCAGCCCTTGCAGGAACCCAACGCTGAACAGGGTGATCAGAGCAACCAGCCAGATCAAGGCCAGTGAAACGTACAGGACGATGTTGTTGACGCTGATGACGAAATCTTTCACGGGCGTATTCCTTACTGAATGTGAACAAGCAATGCCTCTCCCGAGGCGCGCGCATGCTATCACAATGCCTCCAGCCATTGGCCCGCGGGCGGTTGGACTATGCTCAGGGTGTCGCACCCCGTTACCGCTCAGACATCGCAAGTTACTTTTGCCCGCGTTGTCCGCCGGGTTCGGTGGTTTAGGCTCGCATGTCGGATCTTTCGCCAGGATCTGTAGTCATGAGAATTAACAAGGAGATGCCCATGCTCGTCAGGTCACTGACCCTCGCCACCCTGTTCGCCTTCGCGGGCCCCCTGCTTGCCGCCGACAGCGATGCCCCCCTGGCCAAGGAGCAGGGCAAGGCGCGGCCGCTGGTGGTGATTGCGCCCAGCAGCGCCGACCCGACTTTGCGCGGCCTCAACGAGGCCTTGAAAGACCCGGCCGTGCAAGCCGGTTTCAAGGAGCGTGGGCTGGTGCTGTACAGCGTCGCCCAGATGATGGGCAAGCGTGAGGACAAGAACCTCGAGCAGCAGACCACCATGGCCCTGATTCGCGAGCTGCAACTCGGCGCCAGCAAGGGCACCAAGGTGATCCTGGTGGGCAAGGATGGCGAACGCCATGTCCTCAAGGATGATGAAAGCGGTGAAAAAATCGACCCGCAGGTGATCTTCAAGGCCGTCGACGAACTGCCGGCCAGTGAAAAGGCAGTCACCGCGCCTGAGCCGGTGGCGGTGGCACCGGCCGAACCCAAGGCCAAGGACAGCAAGCCAGGCAAGCCCGCCAAACCGGCCAAGCCTGCCGAACCGCCCAAGCCTCTGGAAGACTGACCGCTCTGCCACAGCCCTCTGCGCCAGCAGGGGGCCTTCTCTGTATCACTGTGTATCTGCACCTCATCACGACCGACTGGCATACAAAACGCCGTTCATCGCGATACACCCACGACACAGCGCGACGTTTCAATGGCTCCACTTTCCAACCACAAGTGGAGCGACACCATGAAAACGACCCCCAAGACCCTCAGCCTGCTCGGCGCCACCCTGCTCGGTGGCCTGGTGCTGGGCAACAGCGCGTTTGCCGTTGAGCCCTTGAGCCAGGGCTACCAGTTGGCAGCGGCCAAGGCCGCCGGTGAAGGCAAGTGCGGCGAGGGCAAATGTGGCGGCAACGGCAAGGCCAGCCAGGCCGAAGGCAAGTGTGGTGCTGACGCCAAGGCCGACAAGGCCGAGGGCAAGTGCGGCGAAGGCAAGTGCGGCGCCGAAGGCAAAGGCAAAGCCTGATCCCCTGGCTGTAGCGTGGCGCCCTGGGGCGCCGCGCACCTTTCTGGAGGCTGACCCATGAATTCGCAACCCTTGCACACAGGCCTTGGCCTGCGTCGCGGTCTGCTGCCTGAGCTGCTGGCGATGCCGGCCGGCGCGGTCGATTTTCTCGAATGCGCGCCGGAAAACTGGATCGGGGTCGGCGGTGTTTACGGCCAGGGCCTGGCGCAGTTGGCCGAGCGCTTCGCCATTGCCTGCCACGGCCTGTCATTGTCGCTGGGCGGCACCGCACCGCTGGACGTCGCCTTTCTCGCCCGCACCCGGCAGTTCCTCGACCGTTACCAAGTGCGCCTGTACAGCGAGCACCTGAGCTACTGCAGTGACGACGGCCATCTCTACGACCTGATGCCGATCCCGTTCACCGACGAGGCCGTGCGCCATGTGGCGGCACGTATCCGCCAGGCCCAGGACCTGCTGGGCCGGCGCATTGCGGTCGAGAACATCAGCTATTACGCCGCCCCCTACCAGGCCATGAGCGAACTGCAGTTTATCCGCGCGGTGCTCGACGAGGCCGATTGCGACCTGCTGCTTGACGTCAACAACGTCTTCGTCAATGCCTGCAACCACCGCTATGACGCCCAGGCGTTCCTCGCCGGCATCCCCCGCGAGCGGGTGGTGGGCATGCATGTGGCGGGGCACTACGACGAGGCACCGGACCTCAAGGTCGACACCCATGGCGCACCGGTCAAGGCGGATGTGTGGGCCTTGTTCGCCAACGCCTGCCAGCGTTTCGGCGCCCACCCCACGGTGCTCGAGCGCGACTTCAACTACCCGCCGCTGGCCGAGCTGCTGGCCGAGACGGCGCACATCCGCGCCCTGCAACAGCGCCACGGAGCACCCTGCCATGCCTGAAACCCTGCGCGAGCAACAGTTCACCCTGGCCCGGCACCTGCGCGACCCGGCCGCCAACCCGCCACCGCCAGGTATCGAGGCGCGGCGCCTGAAGGTCTATCGCGAGCTGTTCTACGGTGCTATCGAAAGTCTGCTGGCGGGCAGCTTCCCGGTGTTGCGGCAAACCCTAGGCGAGCAACGCTGGCATGCCCGGGTCCACGACTTCTACGCCAATTACCGCAGCCAGACGCCGCTGTTCACCGAAATCGCCGAGGCGTTCATCGATTACCTGCAAGGCATCGACCTCGATACGCCCTGGCAGCTGGAGCTGGCGCATTACGAATGGGTCGAGGCGCAGCTGTACCTGAGCGATGCGCAAGACCCGCCCCATCACCCCGACGGTGACCTGCTGGCCGGCGAGCCGTTGCTGTCCTGTGTGGCCCGCGTGCTGGCCTATCGTTGGCCAGTGGAGCGTATCGGCCCGGACTTCCAGCCGAGCGTTGCGCCCGAGGCACCGACCTTGCTGCTGGTGTACCGCGATATCGACCTGCAGGTTCGCTTCGCCCGTCTGGCGCCACTGGCCTGGCAGTTGCTGGTGGGTTTGCCGGGCACGGGAAGGCAACGCCTGCGCGCGCTGGGCAAGGATGAGGCGGATGGCCTGGCGCTGCTGGAGCAGCTGCGCGGGCAGGGCGTCATCGTCGGGACCAGGCTTTGAGCCGGCAGCCGACCTACACCTCGGTCTGCTTGCCCGGCGCTACGGCCTCGGCTTTTTTTTCAGGCTTCAAGCGCGACACCGCGAACAGCACCACGGCCAGCCCGATCACCTGGTACAGCGAAATCGCCTCGCCCAGGATCGCCCATGACGCCAGCACCGTCAGTACCGGCCCCAGGTTGCCCACTGCCGCGGTGTGGGTAGGCCCCAGGCGCTGGATCGCCAAGGCCACCCAGTAGATCGGCAGCACCGTGGAGAACAGCGCCATCAGCGCCGCATTCCCCCATACCGCTGCGGGCAGTTCGAACAGTGGCGCCACCTCGGCTACCGACAGGTAATGGGCCAGCACCATCAGCGACGAGGCCGTGCCGCACAACCCCGCCAGGCGCATCGAGCCCATGCGCTTGAGCATCACCCCGGTCCCGGCGTAATACAGCGCATAGGTCACCGCGCTGGCAAACACCCACAACGCGCCAAGCACCACCTGGCTGCCCACCCCCGCGACGCTGATGTCGTGGACAAAGGCGACACCCAGCCCCAGGTAGCACAGGCCCATGGCCGCCAGGGTGCGCAGGGTGGGGCGCTCGCGTTGGGCAACGGCCTGGATCAGCAGTACCAGGGTGGGGTAGGTGAACAGGATCAACCGCTCCAGCCCGGCGCTGATGTACTGCAAACCGTAGAAGTCGAAAAGGCTCGCCAGGTAATAACCGAACAGCCCGAGCAGCGCCACGCGCAGCCCGTCCCCGGGCGTGAGCGCGCTACCGCCTTGCTTGCGGCTGAACCACACAAGCCAAGCGAACAACGGCAAGGACATGGCCATGCGCAGCGCCAGCAGGCTGATCGCATCCACAGGCCCCGCGGCGTAGGCGAGCTTGACGAAGATCGCCTTGAAGCTGAAACCCAGCGCCGCGAGTACGGCGTAGAGGCTGCCATTGGCAAGGGCGCGGTCGAGCGGGGCGGGCAGGCGGGGCATGGCGGGTCCGTAACGAAATGAGTAGTGGCCAACGATGTGCCGGCCGACGACCGTTGCGACCATAACCTGCCGAACTGCACAAATCACCCTGCGCCGCACGCAAGCACACTGATCCAGTCTGCTGCGGCCTGCATTCGCATGCATGAATCGGATGAGTGCCATCATTTGGATGGCAGTCCTCCTGTGAAAATCCCTACGAACGCATACAATCCTTCCTTTAGAAACGTAAGACACAGGCTACCCCGTTCATGGCGTTCGACGCTTCCACCATCCTCACGCTCACCATCGCCCTTGCGGCTGCCGCCGCCCTGTACCTGG
This sequence comes from Pseudomonas sp. zfem004, assembly GCF_032621715.1. Lineage (NCBI taxonomy): Bacteria > Pseudomonadati > Pseudomonadota > Gammaproteobacteria > Pseudomonadales > Pseudomonadaceae > Pseudomonas > Pseudomonas sp. zfem004. The sequence continues at coordinate 45,744 of NZ_JAVYJF010000015.1, forward strand.
CGGTGGAGTGGAGCAGCGTGCGCGAGTCTTCGCTGCTGTGCTGGAGCGCCAGCTTCGCCATCATCAGCGTTGGTTCTTCCCTGGCTCTGCTGCGCAGCAGCGGCTACCTGTTCATCGGCGTGTGGTTTGCCAACGGCATGTTGATCAGCGCTCACTGGCTGTTCCTGCTGGGGGTGTCGCGGTTCACCGAAACGCGCCTGTCACGGGCCTGGTACCTGATCATCCCCGCCTGGCTGGCGATGTTGCTGCTGCCGGACTGGCCGCAGTGGTCGAAGACCTTGCTGGTGGTGCAGTCAAGCATGATCGCGCTGCTCACCCTGCAGGCCAGCTGGCTGCTGCGTCCCCATGGCAAATCGTTCAGCGTCGGCGCGGTACAGCTGCGTTTCATCCTGCTGTTCCACGGCCTGTTCTACCTGGCCAAGACCCTGCCGGCGCTGCTGCCGGGCACACTGATCGACCTCACTGCCTTCCGTGGCCAGATCATCCAGATCTCCCTGGTGGAAGGCGCGATGGCGATCATGCTGATCGCCCTGTCGATGACCGGCACCGTGCGCTATCGCCGTGAAGAGCGCATCGAGCGCCTGGCCGCGCGCGACCCACTGACCGCGCTATACAACCGCCGCGCCCTGGAAGTGCGCGCGCCTGCGCTGTTCAAGGAAGTCTCACCCGAGCGCCCCGGCGCCTTGCTGCTGATCGACATCGACCACTTCAAACTGGTCAACGACCTGCACGGCCATGCCGCCGGCGACCGCCTGTTGATCGCCCTCAGCGAGATGATTCGCGCGCTGTTGCCGGAACGCTCGATTGCCGCACGCCTGGGCGGCGACGAGTTCGTGATCCTGCTGGTCGATGCGTCACGGGTACGGATCGAGGCCCTGGCCGAGGCCTTGCGCCAGCAATTCCAGCACACTGCCGCGCACGCCTGCGCCACCCCCGAAGCGGTGACCCTGAGCATCGGCGCCCACCTGTTCGACCGCCCGCCGGCCAGCCTGGCGGCACTGATCGAGCAGGGCGACCGGTTGCTGTACGCGTCCAAGCGTGCCGGGCGCAACAGCGTGCAGTTGATGGATGGATCGCGCAGCACTGTCTGACCAGGCAAGGCCCATGGCCAAGGTCAGATCAGGCTTTTTTGCAGTGCCTCGATGAAGGCACTCTCTGCGCGGCTCAGCCGCTGCTCGCGGTTCCATAGCAAGTGGATATCCACATCGGCGATCCCCTCCAGCGGCGGCAGCTTCCACAAAAGGCCTGCCGCCACATCCGCCGCCACCACATGCTCGGGCAGGCAGCCGATGCCGAAGCCGGCGATCACCAGGCGCCGCACTTCCTCCAGGCTCGGCGACGAAGCGACGATGCGCCCGGCAAAGCCTTGCTGGTCACGGAAGATGGTCAGCGGCGAGAGCATCCCGCCGATCTGGTCGCTGGTGAAGCTGACGAAATTCTCCCGCTGCAGGTCGCTCTGGTGCTGGCCGAACAGGGCATGGTGCTTGCCGCAGAAGAACGCGTAGCGCTGGCGCAGGAACAGCTGCTGCTCCAGGCGCGGCTGTGGCCGGCGATTGAGGCTGAGCCCGGCGGTGGCGGTCTTTTCCTGAAGTGCCGCGACGATGTCCGAGCTGCGCATCACGTCGATCTCCAGCTCCACCCGCGGGTGCTGGCGATGGAAGTCGGCAAGCAAGTCGTCGAAGCGCTCGCTGACGATGCGGCTGATCATCAGCAGGCGCACCTTGCCCACCAGTTCGTCCGCCGGTTGCTCCAGCAACCCACCGATCTGCGACATCTGCCCGTACACCTCGCCGGCCAGTTCGAACAATTGCTCGCCCACCTCGGTGAGCACGAAGCGCGGCCCACGGCGGGCGATGAGCTGGCGCCCGAGTTGCTCTTCCAGGCGCTTGAGCGCCTGGCTTACTGCCGGTTGCGTGAGGTGAAGGCGGGCGGCTGCACGGCTGATCGACAGCTCCTGGCCGATTACCCGGAAGGTACGCAGCAAATTCCAGTCGAGGCGGTCGTTGAGCAGGCGGTCGGGCATGGTGGGCTCTGTATAAGCAGGGTTAATACTTCGAATAATAAATAGAAAATTGACTAATCATAGGGGTGGGCCGAAAAATCACAGTCATTGAAGCGCAGGCCTGCCAGTTCGGCGTCGCTTGCTTCGCGGGTAAACCCGCTCCCACAGGGTAGGCGCAAGACCTGTGGGAGCGGGTTTACCCGCGAAGCAAGCAACTTGATCTTTCAGGTCCGCACTGCGAAGCGCCACAAGAGCGCAAACCGTGTCCCCAACTCCTGCCAGAACAACAAACAAAGGAGCCACCCCATGAAGCCCGCCGCTTCGCCCCAACCGCGCCGTGCCGCCGCCGCCGCGTTCATCGGCACCATGATCGAGTGGTACGACTTCTACATCTACGCCACCGCCGCCGCCCTGGTGTTCGGTGCCTTGTTCTTCCCCTCCGACAACAGCCTGTTCAGCACCATGGCCGCTTTCGGCACCTTCGCCGTGGGCTTCTTTGCGCGGCCCTTGGGCGGCATCGTGTTCGGCCATATCGGTGACCGCATCGGGCGCAAGAAATCGCTGATCATCACCTTGCTGATGATGGGCGTGGTCACCGTGTGCATCGGCTTGCTGCCCACCTACGCGCAGATCGGCGTCGCCGCGCCGGTGCTGCTGATCCTGCTGCGGGTGGTGCAAGGCATCGCCGTGGGCGGTGAGTGGGGCGGCGCGGTGCTGATGGCCGGCGAGCACGCCCCCAAGGGGCGGCGCAACTTCTTCGCCTCGTTCGCCCAGCTGGGCAGCCCGGCCGGGTTGATCCTGTCGCTGCTGGCGTTCAGCGCGGTGACCCGCCTGCCCGAGGAAGACCTGATGAGCTGGGGCTGGCGTGTGCCGTTCCTGGCCAGCGCGCTGTTGCTGCTGGTGGGCCTGGCCATACGCCTGGGGGTCAATGAATCGCCCGAGTTCATCGCCAGCCGCGAGCAGGCCGCCAAGGACCAGCGCAAGGAACAGGCACCGGTGCTGGAAGTGCTGCGCACCGCCTGGCGCCCGCTGCTGCTGTGCATCGGCGCCAACACCCTGGGCATTGCCGGGGTCTATTTCACCAACACCTTCATGATCAGCTACACCACCCAGCAACTGCACCTTGAGCGCTCGCTGATCCTGGAATGCCTGTTCTTCGTCGCGTGCATCCAGTTCTGCGTGCAGCCGCTGGCTGCCTGGCTGTCGGAAAAGCTCGGCGCCACGCGCTTCCTGGCCCTGGTGGCGCTGTTGGCGATGGCCTCGCCGTACCCGATGTTCGTGCTGGTCAGCACTGGCCAGGGCCCGCTGATCGTGCTCGGGATCGCGTTGGCTGCGGCGTGCATGGCCTCGTTCTATGCGGTGATCGCCGGTTACGTCAGCGGCATGTTCGACACCCGCGTGCGCTACACCGCCATTTCTCTGGCCTACCAGGTGTGCGGCGCCATCGCCGGTGGCCTGACGCCACTGATCGGCACCTGGCTTGCGCATACCTTCACCGGCCAATGGTGGCCGATGGCGCTGTTCTACACCCTGATTGCCACCATTTCGCTGGTCTGCGTACTGGGCCTGGCGCGCCAGTACGCCCGCAGCCGCCAGCTCGAACTGGCCTGAATCCCTGATTTGCCTGGAGTACCTGCAATGTTGAAAAGCAACGGCGAACGCCTGTGGGCGAGCCTGATGGCCATGGCCGAAATCGGCGCCACCGCCCGTGGCGGCAGTTGCCGCCTGGCCCTGAGCGACGAGGACAAGGCCGGCCGCGAACTGTTCGGTCACTGGTGCCGCGAAGCCGGGTTGAGCCTGAGCGTGGACGCCATCGGCAACCTGTTCGCCCGCCGCGAGGGCGTCGAGGCGGATGCCGCGCCGGTGATGATGGGCAGTCACCTCGACACCCAGCCCGAAGGCGGGCGTTTCGATGGCGTCTACGGGGTGCTGGCGGGCCTGGAAGTGGTGCGCCGCCTGAATGACCTGGGCATCCAGACCCGCAAGCCGCTGGAGATCGCGGTGTGGACCAACGAGGAGGGCGCCCGCTTCACCCCGGCCATGTTCGGCTCGGCGGTGTTCACCGGTACCCTTGCGCTGGAGCAGGCCCTGGCGATCCGCGATGCCGACGGCATCAGCGTGGCCGATGAGCTGCGCCGCACCGGCTATGCCGGCCAGCGCCCGTTGGGTGGCGCGGTGGATGCCTACTTTGAGGCGCACATCGAGCAGGGCCCGATCCTGGAAGACAACGCCAAGGCCATCGGTGTGGTCAGCGGTGGCCAGGCCATTCGCTGGCTGGACGTGACGGTCGAAGGCATGGCCGCCCACGCCGGCACCACGCCCATGCCACTGCGCAAGGATGCCCTGTACGGCGCCGCGCGGATGATCCAGGCGGTGGAGCAGCTGGCGGCGGATTTCGCCCCGCAAGGCTTGACCACGGTCGGCGAACTGTCGATCGCCAAGTCCTCGCGCAACACCATTCCCGGCGTGCTGAGCTTTACCGTCGACCTGCGCCATCACCGCGACGAGGCCATCGAAGCCATGGAGCGCGACCTTGCCCTGAAGCTGCAAGCCATCGCCACCCAGCGCGGCCTTGCAGTGCGTATCGAACGCCACTGGGTGAGCCCGGCCACGCCCTTCGACGCCGACTGCGTGGCAGCTGTGCAGCAGGCGGTGGACGGCCTGGGTTACGCCCAGCAGTCGATCATCAGCGGCGCCGGCCACGACGCCATCCTGCTGGCCCGTTATTGCCCGACGGCCATGGTGTTCATCCCTTGCGTAGGCGGGTTGAGCCACAACGAGGCCGAAGACGTGCTGCCCGAAGATGCCCGCCAGGGCGCCGATGTGCTGCTCAACGCGGTGCTGGCCCGCGCGGGCCGTGTGCAACAAGGAGAAGCCTGATGCGTTGCTACTTCCACCCCGAACAATTGCTGCACCATCCACGCAGCTACTATTCCCGCGGCGCCATGCGCACCCCGCAGGAAGTCCCCGAGCGCGCCCAGCGTTTGCTGCAGGCCGCCAAGGGCCTGGGCTTCGACATTCGCCAGCCTGACGATGCAGGCCTTGCGCCGCTGGCGGCGGTGCATGGCGAGGCTTACCTGGCGTTCCTCGAGGAGGCCCATGCGCGCTGGAAGGAAGTGCCTGAAGACTGGGGCGACGAGGTAATGTCGAACATCTTCGTGCGCGAGCCCAACGCCCTGCGCGGCATCCTCGCCCAGGCCGGGCGCTACCTGGCCGACGGTAGTTGCCCGGTGGGCGAGCAGACCTGGCACGCGGCCTACTGGTCGGCGCAGAGTGCCGTCGCAGGTGCCCAGGCGATTCTCGACGGAGAGCCCGCTGCCTATGCCCTGTGCCGCCCGCCGGGGCACCATGCGCGCTTCGACGCCGCAGGCGGCTTCTGCTACATCAACAACGCTGCCGTGGCCGCCCAGGCCCTGCGCAGCCGTTATCGGCGGGTGGCGGTCCTCGATACCGATATGCACCACGGGCAGGGCATTCAGGAGATCTTCTACGACCGCAGTGATGTGCTGTATGTCTCGGTGCATGGCGATCCGACCAATTTCTACCCGGGCGTTGCGGGTTTTGCGGACGAGCGCGGCAGTGGTGCGGGGGAGGGGTACAACCTCAACCTGCCCATGGCCCATGGTGCCAGTGAGGCTGACTTCATGGGCCAGTTGGAGGTGGCGTTGGCTGCGGTGAAGGATTTTGGCGCCGAAGTGCTGGTGTTGTCGTTGGGCTTCGATATCTATGAGTTGGACCCGCAGAGCAAGGTAGCGGTAACCACTGAAGGCTTTGCCCGTTTGGGTGAGCAGATTCGTGGGTTGCGCTTGCCGTGTTTGATTGTGCAGGAGGGGGGGTATCACCTGGAGAGCCTGGAGGCGAATGCGCGGGCGTTTTTTGCGGCGAAGGAAGACTGGCGCTAGCGGCAGTCGATAAATCCTATGGCCTGTCTTGAAATCGCATGTGGGCCACCAGGTGCCAGGCGAAAGATCTGCAGCGCTCTTGAGATCGAGCGCCGCCCGCGCGGCGCATCGCTGGCAAGCCAGCTCCCACAGTTTGTTTCGGGCCAGTTATGCCTGTGAAGGTACCGCTGCCCGCCTTGGTGCATGTCTCAAGTCATGTGAGGCGCCAGTGGTGCCCACCTCAATACCGCGTCGTACAAACAAGGCGGACAGTGATGAATTCACAGGAGTGACTGGCCCGAAACAGATGTGGGAGCTGCGGTTCGCCGCTGCGACTTGCCAGCGATGCGCCGCGCGGGCGGCGCTCGATCTCAAGGGCGCTGCAAATCTGTCGCCTGGCACCTTGTCGCCCACATGCAATCTTCAGACAGGCCCTTGCCAGCCCCAGCCTATCAATCAGATTTCACACCTTCCCTGTAGTCCATTTCCCAAAGATAATGCCCGCGCATTTTTTCCGTTGCGGTGGCAATTTCCGCCTACTAGTCTCGCCGGGTCGCTGCACATCAGCGACATGGCTTTGACAGGCCGCGATGAACTGAATGCGTATGGTGTCGTCCTCAATGGCGGCTGTACGTAGGGCACGCTCGCGTGCGCCGGTCTTAACAGTTCCTCCGGTCTGTCAACCTACGTACAGCGGCCACCCACCTGTTTGACAGCAGAGTGGACGGTTGCCCACTTGAGGAACTGTTAATGCTCAAGATCGTCCCCGACCCACCCCATTCCCACGCCTTCCTCGAAGACACCCTGGTCCAGATCAGCGAACACCTGCACTGCGCCCTGGCCGTCGCCCACCAATCCGTCCTGCTCTGCTCCAAGTCCCCCGGCTCGATGCTGATGCTGGCCGCCGTGCACGAGATGGAAACGCTGCGCGCGCTGCTGGAATCTGCACTGGCGCAGGTGCAACAGGCGGTGATGCCAAAGCCCTTGCATTGAGGCCGAGCCCGTTCGCCAGCGAACGGGCCGCCACACCCAACGCCATGACTTCGAGGATTACGGCATGACCACGAACAACCCAACACCCCCCACAACTGCCGGCACAACCCGCTTCTGCCAGGGGCAAGACAGCCCCCAGCCGCTGTTTCGCATCGAACCGGGCATACCCTGCGATCACGCCCGCGAACAGGCCTCTGAACTGCTGGAATGCGTGCGCCACTTGACCCTGCTCGGGGTCATGGAGGAAGACCCGCGCATGGTCTGGGCGGCGTATTACCTGAGCGCCATGGCCAAGGCGTTGCTCGATGACGCCGAGCTGGGCTTGGCGCATTGAGCCGATAATAGGGGCCGCCGAGCGGCCCATCGCCGGCAAGCCGGCTCCCACCCCTACCGCACCAAACTCAGCCATGCGCTGCTCTTGTGGGAGCCGGCTTGCCGGCGATGGGCTGCGCAGCAGCCCTGTACAAGCTTGCGTCAATTGGGGCGGTAGAAGCGCTACCAGCGATGAAAGCGAGGCAGATTCAAACCCCACCCCGCCGCACATGTTTGACCAACACCTTCTCCAGCAACTCCCACATCGCAGGATCGGTGCTGAACGCCACATTGAAACGCATCCACCCAGTGGCCTTGGCATCCACCATGAACAGTTGCCCTGGCCCGAGCATGATGCCTTTCTCCAGCGCATCGTCGAGCAACGCCGCGCTGTCCGGAATCGCCGGATGCCGGGTCCAGATGTACATGCCTTCGTCCGACTCGATGAACAGCTCGAACCCCAGCCGATGCAGATGCCGCCCCACTTCCTGGTGCGCCTCGGCCAGGCGCTGGCGCAGGCGCTTGAGGTGCTTGCGCCAGCGGCCGTCGATGATCGCGGCGTACACCACCCGCTCCATTACCTGCGAGGTGGTCAGGCCCGAACGCATCTTCAAGTGCAGCAACTGCTGCATCAATTCGGGGTTGGCCATCAGGTAGCCGACCCGCACGTTGGGCGAGATGCTCTTCGAATAACTGCCGACGTACACCACCTGCTGCAGGTGGTCGAGGCTGGCCAGGCATGGCAGCGGGTCGGTGATCATGTCGGCGTACAGGTTGTTTTCCACCAGCCGGAAGCCGTGGCGGCTGGCCAGTTGCAGCAGCCGGTGCAGCTGGGCCAGCGGGGTGCGTGAGCAGGTCGGGCTGTGCAGGTGCGGCTGGGTGAAGAACGCCGTGGGCTGGTGGTGTGCCAGCAGCCGCTCGAGATGGTCGAGGTCGTAGCCGGCCGGGGTGCGGGGCACGCCCACCAGCGTTGCGCCCTGGGTGCGCAGGATGCTCATCAGGTTGGGGTAGCCGGGGTCGTCCACCAGCACCACATCGCCGGGGCGCACCAGGGTGCGCACGGCAAGGTCCAGGGCCTGGCTGGCGCCGTGGGTAAGCATCAGTTGCGCCGGGTTGGCGACGATCGACAGTTCCTGCTGCAGGTTCTGCGCGGTCAGGGCGCGCAGCTCCGGCAGGCCCATCGGGTCGCCGTAACCGGACAGTTCCAGCGGGCTGCCGGCCACCTGACGCATGCCGCGGCGCAGGCCTTCCTCGTACATCCAGTCGTTGGGCAGCCAGCCGCAACCGGGCTTGAAGGGCAGTTGGCGCGTCTCGAAGATCTGCTGCAGGTACCACTCGGAATTGAACGTCGGGCGGGCGCTGTCCGTCTCGACGTTGGCTTTATCCACCAGCTCGTTCGCCGCACGATTGACGAAGAAGCCCGCATTGCCCTTGCTCACCAGCAGGCCCTGGGCCACCAGCCGGTCGTAGGCCTCGACCACGGTGAAGGTGCTCACCGAGTAGGTGGCGGCAAAGGCGCGAATGGATGGCACCTTCGCCCCCGGCTTGAGCGCCTGGCTGTCGATCAGCGCGCGCAGCCCGTCGATGATCTGATTGACCAGCGGGGTGGAGGAGTCCGGGTGTAGCTGGAGCATTCGGGGTGCCTTCGGGGGTGCGTAACGCCAAGCGCCGGCCGGGAATTCGGGGTGTATTGCATCGGCGGCCTGTACAGTGCAGTACAGATTTCGCACCGCTGTGCATGGCTCAAAGTGTTCGACATTTTTACATTACGTGTCAGAAATCGCCAACACAGCACGAACCAGCGTCATGAATAATCATAAATTCGCTGCTTTACCGTCGGGGTTCGCCTCGCACCTTCTTTCTGCCCGGCCGGCCGCCTTTGGTTCGGACCCAGCATGGTTCAGTTCGTTCAGAGGACAACCTCTGGCCGCGTAAGCAGGCCGCCACGGATGGCCTGCGTGTGCTCGCGCACACCTCCCTGCCCGCATTTAGCACTGATGTACAGGTGAGACCGATAACCATCGGGGTTTCACAGTTTTTCCTTGGATAAAAAGAAGCACGGGGTAAATAACTGATGGACGCAACATCCACATCCACCACCGCGAACGACGGGCACGAGAGCAAGCTCAGTGCCTCGCTCAAGTCGCGCCACCTGACGATGATGTCCATCGCCGGGGTGATCGGCGGCGCACTGTTCGTCGGTTCCGGCAGTGTCATCCACAGCGCCGGCCCGGCCGCAGTACTGGCCTACCTGGCAGGCGGCATCCTGGTGGTGCTGATCATGCGCATGCTCGGCGAAATGGCGACTTCCTCGCCCGACACCGGCTCGTTCTCCACCTACGCCGACCGCGCCATCGGCCGCTGGGCCGGCTTCACCATCGGCTGGCTGTACTGGTGGTACTGGGTGATCCTGATGGCCTGGGAAGCCTACGTGGCGGGCAAGATCCTGCACGGCTTCTTCCCCGACGTGAGCGTCAACGTGTTCGTGCTGGCCACGACCTTGCTGCTGATCACCGTCAACTTCTTCAACGTCAAGCACTACGGCGAGTTCGAGTTCTGGTTCGCGCTGATCAAGGTGGTGGCGATCGTCTGCTTCCTGGTGGTGTGCACCGCGGCGGTGATGAACGTCTGGCAGTTCGGTGAAGTGCGTGGCATCAGCCACCTGACCGCCGAAGGCTTCATGCCCAACGGCATCACCACGGTGATCGGTGCGTTGCTGGGGGTGATGTTCGCCTTCCTGGGCGCCGAGATCGTCACCATCGCCGCCTCCGAGGCGAAGGATCCGGCCACCCAGATCGTCAAGGCCACCAACTCGGTGGTGTGGCGTGTGTGCCTGTTCTACGTTGGCTCGATCTTCCTGATCGTCTGCCTGGTGCCGTGGAACGATCCGCAGCTGGGCGTTTCCGGCTATGGCGCTTACCGTCGCACCCTGGAACTGCTGGGGGTGCCGTACGCTGAACTGCTGATGAACTTCGTGGTGCTGACCTCGGTGAGCAGCTGCCTGATCTCCGGCCACTACACCGCTTCGCGCATGCTGTTCTCCCTGGCCCAGCGTGGCGACGCGCCGCGCCTGTTCAAGTTCACCCGCACCGGCACCGGTGTACCGGTGAACGCGATCATCGGTTCGTGCCTGGTGGCGGTGTTCTGCGCACTGATCAACTTCAGCGACACCCTGCGCCCGAAAGACGTGCTGGAAACCCTGATGAACACCACCGGCATGATCGCCTTGCTGGTGTACCTGGTGATCGCCTTCTCGCAGCTGCGCATGCGCCGCAAGCTGATTGCCGAAGGCAAGGAAGTGCGCCTGAAGATGTGGCTGTTCCCATGGCTGACCTACCTGGTCATCGCCTTCATCATTGCCGCCCTGGTGACCATGGCCTTCATGCCTGACTACCAGATCCTGGTGATCTCCACCGGCATCGCTGCCGCCGTGGTGGTGGCCATGGGCGTGGTGCACCAGATCCGTAGCGCCAAGCGCGCGTAAGCGCCGAGCGTTGCACTAGACGGCCGGGCCCTTTGCGGGGCCCGGCCGTTTTCGTTCAGCGCACGGGACCGGCCTGGTCGAAGCGCAGCGCCTGGTTGGGGCCAAGGCGCACATGCTGCCCGCCGCTGTCGAGCTCGGCGCTGCCTGCCTGCAGTTCGACGTCGGATTGCCCGGCCTTGCGTACCAACGCCAATTGCCCATCATGGGTGGCCAGGGTGCCGTGATCAGTGACCAGCAGGAAGGGCCGTGGGTCGTCATCGGCCACTTCGACGTAGAGCCCGCCTTGCAGCAGCGTCAGGCGCCGTTGGCGGGTGTCGTACTCCACGTCCACCGCGCTGTCGGGCTGCAGCACCAGCAGGCTGCCGTCCTCGAGGTGGCGGGTCAGTTGCTGGCTGGCGGTGGTGCGCAGGTCGGCCAGGTCGAAGCGCTGGCTCATCCACGGCGAGCCAAGCAGGGCAGAGGCGGCGACCAGGGCGAGCAAGATCAGGGGCAGGGTGGTTTTCATCGGTGTGCGCATACAGGGACAGACTTGCAGCATAGTCACTCGGTTCCGGCGCTCCACCCGGCGAATGGCTTATGCTGCACACATCCGCCACGCAAGGAGCCATACAATGGCCTGGTCCGCCACCCAGTACTCGCTGTTCGAAGCCGAACGCACCCGCGCCGTGCGCGACCTGCTCGCTGCCGTACCGCCACGCCCGGTCCGCCATGCCACCGACCTGGGCTGCGGCCCGGGCAACTCTACCGAAGTGCTGTTGCAGCGCCACCCCGATGCGCAGGTGACCGCGTTGGACAGCGACGCCGACATGGTCGACAAGGCCAGGCAGCGGCCACGCCTGAGCATTCCCCGGGTGCGTTGCGAGATCGCCGATATCGGCCAGTGGACGGCCCCCGAACCCCAGGACCTGATCCTCGCCAATGCCTCGCTGCAGTGGGTGCCCGACCACGCCAGCCTGTACCCGCACTTGGTACGCCAGCTCAGCGAGGGTGGCAGCCTGGCGGTGCAGACTCCGGACAACCTCGATGAACCCGCGCACCGGCAGTTGCGGGACATTGCCAGCCAAGGGCCGTGGGCTGACAAGTTCGCCGACTTCAGCTTGCCGCCACGGCACAGCGCGGCGTTCTATTACGACTTGCTCAGCCCGTTGTGTGCGCGGGTGGATGTGTGGCGCACCACCTATCATCACCCGCTGCCCGGTGGCGCCGAGGCGGTGGTGGAGTGGTTCAAGGGTTCGGCGCTACGCCCCTATCTGGCGCGGCTGGACGACGGGGAGCAGGCGGATTTCCTGCAACTGTACCTGCAGGCGATGCAGCGCGATTACCCGCCGGCCACTGACGGCAAGGTGCTGTTGCCGTTCCCGCGGCTATTCGTGGTGGCGACGCGTTAGGCGCCAGAGCACGTAGCCGTAGATGCCGAGGTTGAGGACTAGCACGATGGAGCCCAGCCACAGTTGGATCTGTGGAGTCAGCCCGGCGGGGTAGATCAGGGGCCAGATGTAATGTTCGACGAAACCGCCTTGGTAACCGGCGCTGCCGGCGGCGGCTCGCAGGTGGTTTTCCCAGTCGGTCAGTGGGCATTCCAGGTGCAGGCCCTCCACGGCCAGGCCCCAGGCGAGGGCGGGGAGGTGGAGGATCAGGGCTTTGCGGCGCCAGAGCACCAGCAAGCCGCCGAGCAGGACCAGGAGGATGAAGCTCAGGTGGAATAGGACCAGGGCGTCGGCGGTCAGGCGGTAGAGCATGGGGTGGGGCTCGGGGAGAAGGGTGTTCAGCATAAGTCAGATGTGTGTCTGTGGTTTTAGACATTAATTTTTTACACAGAGTCATAAGGTGAGGATCAAGGAAATACAGTCATAAATAATATTAAGCCGTTGATTTCTCATAATTTATTAGCGCAGTTCTTCATGCCGTCAGGTTCATGCACGAGGAAACGCCCATAGCATTTATTAACGGCCTCATCGACTGTATTGATCACAACGCCCTGCACGAAAGCCTGTATCTTCGCCCGGTCGTCGTGGCGAACCTTCTCGGATATGAGTGGCTGAGCGACTTTCGAGAGTAAATCAGTGAAAACCAACACAGAAGTTGAGAAACTCTGTCACCGCTCATGAAGCCTGCTCTTCGCCAATTCAATGCCGTCCAGCAATGCGCTGCGGGATTTGTCATCTGATGGCAACTGCTCCAGCAGGCGATTCCAATACTCAATCGCCTCTTGATACCGCCGGGTTTCGAACGACTCGATACCCAGCAGACCCAGGCTGGTCACTTCCGTCGGGTCTGCTTTCAGCGCGTCATCCGTCAGATCCTGAGCCGTCTTAGACCACTTTTTACCGTCGGCAAAATAGCGGGCCTGCGCCCATAGCCCGAGCAGTTCCGGCCGCCGTCCGGCCAAGGCCGTGGTGCGCTCGAATACCTTCGCAGCTTCGGCAGGCCGCGCCTGGGCCATGTAGGTACGCCCGAGGAAATATAAACTTTCGACGGCATCTGGCTGGGCCGCCACGGCGCGTTCCAGCAGGTGAGTCATCTCGTCCATCGACCTCGGTCCCTGGGACAGCTCCCAGGCCAGTTGCACGTTGTCGCGGGCGCCGAAATGCAGGTACAGCCCCAGCCCTATCAACGGCACCAGCAGGCTTACCAACAACAGCAAGGGCTGGGCTTCCCGCTGACGCAAGACGGGAGCTAGCAGAGAGCCGAAGGCAACCAGTAGCAACAGGCTTGCAACGATCCAGAAACCCGTCATGGCTGGTGTTCATCCAGCAAGTGCTCAAGGCGTTCGCGCTCCTCGGGGCGAAGTGAGTCTGCAAGTCGTCTGCTGCCGCGTCGGACAATCGTTGCGATGATCACACCACCCCCGAGCAGCAGGCCGAAAGGGCCGAACCAGAGCAGCACCGTCCTCGCATTGAGGCCGGGTTTGTAACGGACGAACTCACCATAACGAGCCACCATGTAGTCGATGATCTGTTGGTTATTCTTGCCTTCGCCGAGCAGGCGAAATACTTCCTTGCGCAGGTCCGCGGCGATCGGCGCGTCGGAATCGGCGATGTCCTGGTTCTGGCACATGGGGCAACGCAGTGCCTTGGTCAGTTCGCGATAGCGGACCCGCTGTGCATCGTCCTTGAACTGGTAGGTATCGATGGCAGCGCTGGCCATTCCTGCCAGGCCGAGCAGCGCGGCTACAAGCCAGCGTTTCATGCCGTCACTCCTTCATTCGATTCATGTATCCCGGCTTTCACCTTGACCCGGTAATGCCGGTCCAGCGCCGCCAGCAAGCCACCCAGGCCAGTCAGCAGACCGCCCAGCCAGATCCAGCGGACATAGGGTTTGATATGCATCCGTACCGCCCAGGCGCCGTTGTCCAGCGGCTCGCCCAGGGCGACGTACAGGTCGCGAGTGAAGCCAGCATCGATGCCGGCCTCGGTCATCATCGACTGCTGCACGGTGTACAGGCGTTTTTCCGGGTGCAGCACCGAGACTTCCCGGCCCTCGCGGGAAACCCGCACGGTGCCTTTGTCGGAGATGAAGTTCGGGCCCTCRAAGTGCTTGGCGCCTTCGAACAGGAAGTGGTAGCCGCCCAGCTCGACCGTCTCGCCCGGCGCCATGCGCAGGTCGCGCTCGGCGCTGTTGTTGCTCGACAGCACCACGCCCAGGGCGCACACCACCAGCCCGAAGTGGGCCAGCTGCATGCCCCAGTAGCTGCGGCCGAGGCCGCCCAGGCCTTTGAACAGGCCCTTGTGGCGGGTCTTGTCGAGGATGTCGCGCACGCCGCTCAGCACCACCCAGGCAGCCAGGGCGAATACGCTCAGGGCCGGCCAGTCGAAATCATCGACCAGCAACCCGGCGAGCGGCGCCAGCACGGCGCTGCCGATCAGCACCGGGGTCATCATGCCTGCCAGCCATTTGCCGGGGGTGTCCTTCCAGCGCACCACCACACCCACGCCCAGCACCAGCATCAGCAGCGCCATCAGCGGCAGGAACAAGGCATCGAAGTAAGGCGGGCCGACCGACAGCTTGGCCCCGGTCAGGGCATCGAGCACCAGCGGGTACAGGGTGCCGAGCAGGATCATCGAGGCCGCCACCACCAGCACCAGGTTGTTGGCCAGCAGCAGGGTTTCCCGCGACCACAGGGCAAAGCCGACCTGGCTCTTGACCACCGGTGCGCGCAGGGCGAACAAGGTGAGCGAGCCACCGACCACGAACAGCAGGAAGATCAGGATGAAGATGCCGCGCGACGGGTCGGCGGCAAACGCGTGCACCGACGTCAGTACGCCGGAACGGACCAGGAAGGTGCCCAGCAGGCTCAGCGAGAACGCGGCGATGGCCAGCAGCACGGTCCAGCTCTTGAACACGCCRCGYTTYTCGGTGACSGCCAGSGARTGGATCAGCGCCGTGCCCACCAGCCAGGGCATGAACGAGGCGTTTTCCACCGGGTCCCAGAACCACCAGCCRCCCCAGCCCAGTTCGTAGTAGGCCCACCACGAGCCGAGGGTGATGCCCACCCCRAGGAAGGCCCAGGCGACGATGGTCCAGGGCCGCGACCAGCGCGCCCAGGCAGCGTCGAGGCGCCCGCCGAGCAGCGCGGCAATGGCGAAGGCGAAAGCCACCGAGAAGCCCACGTAGCCCATGTACAGCATCGGCGGGTGGACGATCAGGCCGAAGTCCTGCAGCAGCGGGTTGAGGTCGCGRCCGTCRCCYGGCACYTGCGGCARCAGGCGCGAGAACGGGTTGGAAGTGATGATCAAAAAGCTCAGGAAGCCGACGCTGATCATGCCCATCACCGCCAGCACCCGGGCCAGCATCACCTGCGGCAGTTGGCGCGAGAAGATCGACACGGCGAAGGTCCAGCCACCGAGGATCAATGCCCACAGCAGCAGCGAGCCTTCATGCCCTCCCCACACGGCGCTGAACTTGTAGTACCAGGGCAAGGCGCTGTTGGAGTTGCTGGCCACATAGGCGACCGAAAAGTTGTCGGTCATGAAGGCGTGGGTCAGGCAGGCGAAGGCAAAGGCGAGGAAGGCAAACTGCCCCCAGGCCGCCGGGCGCGCCAGGCTCATCCACAAGCTGTCGCCGCGCCAGGCGCCGAGCAGCGGCACGCTGGCCTGCGCACAGGCGAAGCAGATGGCCAGGGTCATCGACAGCTGGCCCAGTTCCGGGATCACCAGGGCGGCGAAGTTGCTCACGGGTGCTCCGCTGCCTTCGCAGCAGCGCTGTAGCGCTGCTCACGCTCGAGCATGGTGTACTTCGGCGCTTCGCTCCAGCGTTGCAGCTCGGGGCTGAACCACCAGGCAAGGATGAATGCGGACACCATGAGGGTCATGGCGATAACCATTGCGGCGAACATGGGTTATTCCTTTTCCGAAGGTTGGTAGAGGGAGCGCAGGTAGGCCACCACGGCACTTTGCTGCTCATCGGAAAACATCAGCTTCCAGGGCGGCATGGCCGTGCCTGGGACGCCGTTGCGCAGGATGTTCAGCAGGTAGTCCGGGTTGCCTTGCTTGGCCTGGAAGTTGGTGGGGCGCGGTGACAGGCCCCGGGCAGCCGGGCCATCGCCTTTGCCGCCAATGCCATGGCAACTGGCGCAGTTGCTCTCGAACAGCGACTTGCCCAATGCCACCTCGGCTGGTGCGGCCGGTGCGATCTTCGGCACGTGCAGGCTTTGCACGTAGACGGCCAGTGCGGCCAGGGTCGAACTGTCCAGGTCACGCCAGGCGGGCATGGAGGTCGCGGGCCGGCCGTTCCACAGCACATCCGCCAGCCGCTCCGTGGTGAAGGCCGCGTCGCGCAGGTTGGCCGGACGTGGCAGCAGCGACGCCGCCGCCGGGCCATCACCGGCCCCCTGTGCGCCGTGGCAGCTCGCGCAGTTCAGGGCATACGCGGCGGGGCCCCGGCGCAGGGCAAGCGCCAGGTCACGGCTGTTTTGCGGCATGACCAGCCCGGGCACCGGACCGTCCAGCTGAGGCGTCGCGGCGATCGGGCTCTGGCGGGGATCGAGCGCGGCATCCGTGCCTTCGGGCATCGTGCTGCCACTTGCGGGCTGCTCGACGCCGCCTTGATCATCGTACCCCGACACCTTGCGTGCCCTGCCGAGCGTTTGCAGGTAGGCCACCAGGTCCATGCCCTCCGACGTCGGCTTGTCGGCAGCGCCCTCGAACAGCCACGGATACCCCGGCATCACCGAGTCACTCACCGTGTAGCGCGGGTTGTACAGATGGGTCAGTTGCCAGTCGTTGGTGCGCACGCCGGTTTCACGGGCCAGGTCCGGGCCGATACGGCGGGTACCCCAGAGTTGCGGGTAATCGAACTTGGTCTCCCAGGCCTCGGTGGGCATACCCCAGCGCGCGACGTCCTGGTCGATGAAGCGCACCTGCTGGGTATGGCAGTAGCCACAGCCCTCGCGGCCGTATACCGCACGGCCGCGCTCTTCCTGGGCGGTGTAGTCGGGCATGTTGGCCGGGGCGCGGGCATCGATGTTCTTCTGCAGTTCCTTGCCCGGCAGGATGCCCAGCAACATGAACGACAGCAGGAAGAAACCGATGCCGGCGACGAAGATGATGAGGTACGCGCTGTTGAACAGACGATGTTTGACGATCGTTTGCATCGTTAGGCTCCAGCGAAGGCAGGTTGGGTGACGGCCGCCGCCTGGGCTGCCGGCACTTTATTGAGCGGGCCAGTGGTCAGGCCCAGGTAGAACGCGATGAAGCCCAGCAGCAGTGGCACGCCGCTCAGGTCGCGGATCCACCAGTAGGTCAGCGAAGCGCGCACCGAATCCATCCACGGCGCCGGGCTTTGCCAGAGGTGTGCCTGCACCAGGCCACCGGCGGTCAGGGTGATGAACATCAGCAGCAGGCCTGTGGTGATCAGCCAATAGGCCCAGTTCACGGCCGCAGCGTTGTAGCGGGCATTCGGCATGCGTTGCCAGGCATGGGCGATGCCGCCGGCGGCGACAAAGGTGGCGAAGCCGAGCATGGCCAGGTGGGAGTGGGCGATCACCCAGTCACTGAAGTGAGTGAGCTTGTTCACCGGCATCAGCGACTGCAACGCGCCTTGCAGGCTGACGATCAGGTACATCACGATGCCGGTCCAGACGAACCGCAGCGGCACGTCGCTGGCAACGGTCGCCGACTGCCCACGCAACGACATCAGCTGGTTGAACACCACCAGGATCACGTCCATGCCCAGGTACACCGAGGCGATGATCGCGGCCTTCTGCGCGTCCATCGGAATGGCCGAGTACACGTAGTGGTGGGTGCCGTTGAGGGGATAGAAGAAGAACAGGAACCAGAAGCCGATCATCGACAGGAAGTGGCTGTAGATGGGCCGGTTGGTGGCGGCCGGGATGATGTAGTAGGCGATCGCCAGCACGAAGGGGGTGACGAACAACCCGACGGCATCGTGAATCCACAAGCCGCTAAAGGCCGCGCCTTGTGCCCCCGGCAAAAACACCGGGACGAAGTTGCCCACCGGGTAGGCCAGCAGGCTGAACACCGCGCCGCCAATCAGGTACCAGGCGGAAATGTACAAGCCGCCCTGTTGGCGCTTGAGCAGGAACGGCCCGGCGAACTGGGCACAAACCAGCAGCAGGCCGACCAACACCAGCAGGTCGATGGCCATCGGGAACTCGGCCCACTCGATCGACTGGATGGCCAGCCACGGGTGGTCCAGGCCCAGGGACACCAGCACCCAGCCGGGCAGCAGCACGCCCAGGTTCCACAGGTAGAAGATCGCCCAGCCCAGTTTTCGGCTGAGCACCGGGCGATCGGCCAGGCGCGGCACCATGTGGTAGCAACAGGCGAGAAAGGCGTTGCCCAGCCAGCCGAAGAAGATGCCCTGGGTGTGGTCGTAGCGCAGGCGGCCCCAGGTCAGCGCTGCCTGGCTGCCCAGCAGGTCGGGCAGGTTCAGTTTCAACGCCACCAGCAGCCCCGCCACACCGGACAGGAACAGAGTGATGACCGCAGCCAGGGCATGGGCCCTGATCAGGTCGTAGTCGATGCGTACAAGGGGCGCAAGTGGAGCGGAGGGGGTTGTACCCGCAGCCGGGTTATTCATTGTTCGATTCCTTGGTTGCAGGCGGGAGGGAGCGTTCGAGTACCCAGGCCGCAGCTCCGGCGGCTTCCTCTTCACTGAGCCGAATGTTCGTCGGGCCCGGGGCGTAGCCGTCCCAGCCGGGGTTGGGGTGGGCGAGGGCGGCGATCAGCACCGCCAGCGCATCGGCATTCAGCGGCTGGGTGCCGATGACCGACTTGTAACGCTCGGCTATGGCGGTCCACGACGGAGCGACGAGGCGCTGGGTCAGGTCGTGGCAACCCGCGCACTGCTGCTGGATCACCACGGCGCCGGTATCGATCAGCGCCGCAGCCTGCGCGGTGTCGACCACGGCAGTGATTTGCGCGGGCGGCGTGTCGCCACGGCGGATGATGTCCGCCGTGGCCTGGGTGCGGATGACCGTCCAGCTGATCAGCGTGCCCAGTGCCAGCACGCCGATCGTCATGCCGAGCGCGGCGCGGGAGACACCATGGTTCGAGGTATCGGGAGTGGGGTCGCTCATGGTGTTTCCTTGCCATTGAAGAACATCAGGTAATCGATGATTGGCTCCACGGCGGCCTCCGGAATCGGCGCACCGTACTCGCCGCGCATCTTGGCCACCTCGGCCGCCCAGGTCGCCCGGGTGAACGGCGGCTGGTGGGTGATGAAACGGGGTGAGTGGCACATGGTGCAGAAGCCCATGAACTGGTTGCGGCCAGGGCCCTCGGGCAGGTAGGGCTCATCGGCGGGTACCGTGACCGTGTGCACGGGTGGGCCGAAATCGATGGGTGCGCCGTCTTTCCCCCAGGCCGCCGTGGTGGTGAGTGCAAGGGCGCAGAGCAGAAGTGAGAAACGCGAAGTGCTGTTCATGTCAGATCACCATGCCCGTGGTGTGCTCGATCACCCGGCGGGCCAGCCCGCCGCGGTTCCACTGGCTGGTCAGCTGCCCTTCGCCGGCACGGTTGGTGGCGCGTACCTTGAGTGTGTAGCGACCCTTCTGGGTGGGGGTCCAGGGCAAGCGCCAGCGCCTCCACGAGAACCGGCCGATTTCCGGGTCGAGTTGCGCGTCGGTCCAACTGCGGCCACCGTCCACGGACACCTCGACCCGCGCGATTCCGTCGCCGCCGTCGTTGGCCAGGCCTTCGAGCATGTAGGGGTGGTTGGCTAGCAGGGCCTCCTCGGGCTCTGGCCGAACGAAGATCGAGTGGGTGGCGAAGCGGTTGATCGGCACTGTCCTTGGCGCAAGCTTGCCGGGCTCCTCGGTGATCTCGGGGTTGTCGGGAATGCGGTAGGCCTCGTCCATCCAGATGTTGCTCAGGCGCGTGTCCAGCACCTCGATGTGCGCCAGGGACTTGATCCAGTAGGTGGCGTACCAGCCCGGCACCACAAGGCGCAGCGGGAAGCCGTTGAGCATGGGCAACGCCGCCCCGTTCATCGCATAGGCGACCATGACGTCGCCGGCATTGGCGTGGTCGAACTTCAGCGACTTGACGATCTTCGGCAGGCCCGGCATCGGCGATTCGTCCAGGCCCGAGAAGGCCACTTCCACCGCACCGGCCTTGGCCCCGGCGCGGTCAAGCAGGTCCTTCAGGCGAACGCCCGTCCACTGGGCGTTGCCCATGCCGCCGAATTGCCATTGCAAGCCGGCAGGGGTGGGGCCGGTGAAAAAGCTGCGGCCATTGCCCGAGCACTGGTTCATGGCGACCAGGGTCACCGGCTCGAACTCATTGACCAGGTCCTGCAGGGAAAAGGCCTGGGGGCGTGCAACCTGGCCATCGAGGCGCAGGCGGAAGGTGCGGGTATCGACGTAGGTCGGGTAACCGGACAAGTGCCAGCGCACGAAGAACGCTTCGTTGGGCGTGAGGTCTTGGCGGAAGTAGTGCAGCGGGGTTTCCAGTTGCGGCGGGCGGTCGGCCAGCTGGATGAGGCTGGCTTTTTCCGGCAGGCGCACCAGGCGCCGGTCGGTCGACGTCGTTTCGCTCAGCGAGGCAGCGATCAGGTCGCTGCCGGCGAACGAAGTACGCGGCAACAGGCTTGCCAGGCTCACCGTGGACGTCAGCCCCAGCAGCCGGCGACGGTTCAGCTTCCAGAAGTTGTCATTACCGTTCATTTTTCATCACCTCGTGGTGGGTTTTCTGTGAGCTGCGCAAGGGGCTGGACCGCGGGGTTGGCCTCGGGCGTGCACACCAATCGATAACGCTCGTAGTTCAGGGCCGGGTCGGCCTCGGGCAGGGAGTAGGTGGCCGAGCACTGCTGCTTGCCCCACTTGATTGACAAGGTGCCCTGGGTTTTCTCGAGCAGCGTCAGGGCTTTGCCATTGGGGTCGGAAATGGCCAGTTGCTTGCCGCTGGCGTCTTCCACGGCCGCGCCGAAGGGGATGGGGTTGTGCTGTGCATCGAACAGCTCGAACTCCACCCGGCGCCCGCTCTTGGCGCTGTAGCGGGCCAGTACGACGGCGCCGCGACGGGGCACCAGTTGCTGGGTGGCGTTGTCGATTTCGATATCGCCCCCCAGCTCGCGGGTGTCCAGGCTGATCCAGTTGATGCGGTAGGGCTGCGCGTTGGGAATCACCGCGAAACCGTTGCGTCCGGTCTCCACGCCGCTGTAGCTGCTGATCCGCGCGCCGCTGACACCCGGCACCTCGGCCAGGGCAAAGGTCTCGCCCACGGGCTGGCCGAGGTTGATCCCGCCTGCGTGCGCCACCACCGAACCTGCAACGTTCAGATTCTGCGTGTCGTAGTCGCGGCCCTGGCTGTAGCCCAGGTTGATGTCCGCCACAGCGGTGCGGAAACTGAGGTTGGCCGAGCCCGAGCTGCCACTGGTGCTGCTGTTGCCGGCCTGGATCGAATACGAGGTGTCGCTGGTGGGCGAAATGTAGCCATTGATGCCCACCTGCGTGCTGTCGCTGTCCTTGTTTGTGTTGGTGGTGACAAACGCACGGGGTGCCCGTGCCTGGCTGCCGAGCGGGAACGACACGGACAGGTTGAACTGGGTGTCCTTGCTCGGCATGCCGCTGTAGTTGAAGTCTTCGCTGCGGGTAACGTCCAGGCTGTAGCTGACATCCCCCCAGCTGTTGGCATAACCGGCGGAAAAGCTGCGGTTGCCGCCCTGGCGCCAGTAACGCTGGTCGCTCGCGTTGAGGTAGAGGCTGCCCCAGCCGCGATCGCGGCCCAGGCTCTGGTAAATGGTGAGATCGGTGCGGGTCTTGGAGTAGCCCGTGCGCCGGGTCAGGCCTTCGCTCTGGTCCTGAACGTGATCGGTCAGGGTGCGGTAGCCTTCGGTGGAGTAGCGGTGGGCCGCCAGGGTGAAGCTGGTGTCAGTGCCGCTGAAGGTCTTGGCATACAGGGCGCGCACGCTATCACCCTGGGTGGTCTGGCCCTGGATCTGGCTGGAGGAATGGGTGACGTCGAGCGAAACCGCACCAATCAGGGTATTGCGACCGAAGCCCACGGCCATCGCCTTGTAATCGTCGCTGGTCTGCAGGCCGAGAATGCCGGTCAGATTGCTGCCCAGGCCGTAGGCCAGTGTGGCGCTGAGCATCTGCGGTTCGGCCAGGCCCTCGGTGTTGCTGCTGTAGCGACCCGCCGAGAGGCTGTATTTCAACTGGCCCTCGCGGACCATGATCGGCAGGCTGGAGAACGCCTGCCTGCTTACCCGGCGCTGGCCATCGGCTTCGATGATGGTGATCTGCAGGTCACCGTTGGAGCCGCTGGGGTAGATGTCGCTGATCTCGAACGGGCCTGGCGCCACGGTGGTGGAGTAGAGCAGGTAGTCGTTCTGGCGCACCTCCACGGTCGCATTGGATTGCGCCACGCCGCGAATGACGGGCGCGTAGCCACGCTCGCTGTCCGCCCGCATACCCTCGTCGGAAGCCAGTTTCAGGCCGCGATAGCGCACGCTGTCGAACAGGTCGCTGTCGGTGAAGATGTCACCGGCGCTGAACTGCCCCTTGAGCGGGGTGACATCGTGCTGCAGGAAGCTGCGGTTGCTCTTGAAGGTGCTCGGCCGGCCAGTACCGTTGCTGAGGTTGGACTCGTTGCGCAACCGCCAGCCGCCCAGGTTGATGCCGTTGCGCAAACCGAGGTTGTTGTTGTAGCGGGTGTAGCCATTGCTGGCGTTGCGGCTGTCGTTGAGCTGGTAGTTGATGAACGCCGCAGGCACGCCCGCATCCCAGAGTTGCGGGTCCACGTAGCCACGCATCCCGCGCTGCATCGCCACTTGCGGCACGCTCGCCTTCAGCCGCAGGCGCGCGGCGTCGTAGCGCACGCTGGCCTGGTCGATGAGGGCGCCGAGGTCGTAGCATGCCTGGGGCGCCTCGGGGTCGAGCTTGCCCTGCGCGCGCAACTTGCCCATGTCGATGCCCAGTTGCGTGAGCAACTCCAGGCTCAGGCAAGGGTCGACCCGCCCGGTGGACGGGTTCTGGCTGAAGGTAATGTCACGGCGGCCGATCAGCGCGTCATTGCTGTACAGGTCGACCCGGTAGGTGCCGGGCAGGACACTGTTTTCGGCGAGCAGAAGTTGCACATCCACATCGCCGCGCACACCTTGCATAAAGTGGGTGTTGAAGGCGACCGGTATTGGTTTTTCCGCGGCCATGGATAAACTTGCCGGCGCAGCGAGCATGGCCATGTACAGTGCATTCAGTTGCAACAAGCCGGTATAGCGAACAGGCAGGCGCGTGCGCGCCTCTTTTACAGGGCTATTGAAAGTGAACGGCATGTAAAGGCCTATAGCATGAACACTTGCCAGGAAGTGCCATGGTTATCAATCTGCTAGTTAGTGTCAGGTGCGTGTTCGGTCTTGGCGGGGTTTCGCTGTTGTGTCAACGGCCCACTGTTACTTGGTGCTGGTTTTGTGCGCCGTAATCATTGATGCTGTCGAAGGTCAGTTGCACTGAAGAGGTGCCGTCGAACTGCTTGACCTTGAACACTTTGGTTTCGCCCGGTGCGATCATGCTCGAGTCGGCTGCCAGTGTTTTCTGCCCACCGGCCTTGAGCGTTACATCGCCCATCGAAACGTGAAACAGGCTGGGGTTGCGGACTGTCAATACACCCCCGGCGCCTTCCTGGGACCAGCGCCACTGCAATTGCGATGGCGCCGCCAACGGGTCGCCTTGCAGCTGCGCGGGGCGGAAGAACACCTTGATGCGCTGGCGCACGGCCAGTTGCAAGGTATTGGCCGCAGTACTCGCCTGCGGGATCTCCTGGACGTTCAGCCAGACCACCGACTCCCTGTCCGTGGGCAGGCCCTTGCCTTCGTACAGGATGCGCAATAGTTGCTGCTCCTTGGGCAAGACCTTGGCCAGTGGTGGTGTGACGGCAAACGGGGCGGCTTGTGTAGTGCCCTCGCCACTGTCGATCCACGACTGCACCAGTACGTCCTGGCTGCCATTGCGCACCGTGACGTTGGCCTCCTTATGGGTTCCGTCGAAAACGACCCGTGTCGCACTCAGGGAAATGCTGGCGCTGGCCTGGGCAGCCAGCAGCATGCCCAGTAACCCCAGGCAGGCGGGAATGGAACGACGCAACATGCGAATGCCCTTGAAAGAAAGCGAAGGGCAAGGCCCGAAGGCCTTGCGCGGGATGGACCCTCTGAAGACTTACTCGTATTCGAGGATGAACGGCAAGGTGGCGTCGCCGCGACCGGCCGTGGCGGTGCCTTCGGCACCGGTGGTGACGTAGGCGGCGGAGAAACTGAGGGTGGTTTCGCCGCCGTCGCCGACTTTCTTCATGGCGCTTTCCAGCCTGGCGGTGGACTTGGAACTCAGGTCGATGAGCGCGCCGTTGGCGTCAAGCAGGGCGATACCGACGTTGGTGGCGGTGCCGTTGCCGCTATTGAGCGCCAGCACTTTCTTGCCGGGTACCAGGCCGGAGCCACCGCTGTTGGCGTCGAAGACCATGGCGACCTTGGTGCCGGTGTTGCAGTTGACGTTCAGGTTGAAGTCCTGGCCGCTGACACGTCCCGAGGTCGGGTTTTCGGCAGTGCCCATGTCCTTGATTGCGATGTCGCCCATGTCCATGGCGATAATCCGATCCTTGTCGGAACCGTCGATGGTGCAGGCGTCATTGTTGATGGTGCCGGTGAAGCTGATCTTGCCACTGCCACCTTGAACAGGTTTTGGAGCGGGTGGCGGTTCTTCTGCGAATGCATGCCCGATCGAAACAATCAGCGCCATTGCGAGTGCAGTTTTTTTCACAGTATTACCCTATGTTGGTTCATAAGAAGTCCGACAAAATGCCAAGCCAAGATAAGGGGGTGGGCGTGGCGTTTGAATCAGACGATTCTTATTGGTTAGGGCTGATATACCGATGTGGCATCAGTTGAATATGCTGCGGTCTCGACAGTAGTTGAGCAAGTCTTGGTCGCTGGTTACTTCAAGTTTGCGCATGGCGGATATTTTTTGTCCGCTGATGGTTTTAACACTTCTGTTCTGGCTTTGCGCGATATCACTGACGCTGGCGCCGGAAACGAAAAGCCGCAGTATTTCAAATTCCTTTGGCGACAAACTTTGCAAGCGTTCATCCAGCGCCGTATTCGTATTCACCACCGAATGTTTAATCGGGTTGGGATGTTCGTAGACCTTGCCTTGTACAACCGTGTTCAAGGCGCGTTCAATTTCCGTTTTCACCTGGCTCTTGCGAACTACACCCACCACACCCAGCTCATGCAGGTGCGTCAGGATCAGCGGGTTGGAGATCATCGTCAGGATCAACACCTTGACCCTGGGGTAATGTCGCTTGAGGTAGTCGACCAGCTTGAGCCCGTCGCCATAGGGCGAGTCGGTGGGCATGTTGTAGTCGGTGATGACGAGGTCGACGGGCTGCTGGTCCAGCAAATCGATCAGGCCGCTGGAACACACGGCTTCTCCGACCACGCAAAAGCGGGGGTCGCGCTCGACGAGCTCGCGTACGCCCAGCAGTACGATGGGGTGATCGTCGGCAATGATGACCTTGAGTTTTTTCATGGGAACAGTCCGTGATACCGACACATGGGATGGGTTGGGCGGGAGCATGCTGATTCTAAGCCAGGGCCTTGAGGATTGCCGTCATCCTCTCCATCACCCCGCGTACCTTGAGTTCCAGCGCCGAGTTCAGACCGGCGCGAGACAGTTCGGTCTCCAGCAACGCGCAGTGTTCGGACAAGTCGATGGCCTGGACGGCGCCCAGGGCGCCGGCCACGCTGTGCAACCGCGCGCCGAGCAGCTTGGGGTCGCCTTGTGCGAGGGCATCGTCGACTCGCTGCAGGTCCTCCTGCAGGCTGCTGATGAACAGCGGCCTCATCACCGGTGACAGGCTGATGCTGTCGGCATGTTCCGACATCACTGTTGCTTTCGGGATGTCTGGAAGAGGTGGCGGGTTTGTGTCCTGCTGCGACAGATTGCACAACCTGGCCAGTTGCTCGCGCAAGGTTTGCAGGCTCAGGGGCTTTACCAGCCAGGCATTCATCCCGGCGGCCATGCAGCGTATGCCTTCCTCGCGCATGGCGTTCGCGGTGATGCCGATGATCGGTAACCCGGCGTCCTGTTCTCGCAGGGCCATGGCCAGTTCATAGCCGTCCATGACCGGCATGTTGACGTCGGTCAGCACCAGGTCGAATTCCGCCGGTTGCCACAGGTGCAAGGCCAGTTCGCCGTTGGCGGCGACTACCGCGCTGCACCCCAGCGCCTCCAGTTGCTCCTTGAGGATGGCCTGGTTGACCGGGTTGTCTTCGGCGACCAGGACGTGCAGGCCCGGCACCGGGCTGCGCGGGGGCTGGGGGGGGCGGGTGGTTTCGGGTTGCGCTGTGCGTGCCAGCAGGATGGCCTGGGCGATGGCCCGCAGGTCATGCGCATTGACTTCCCAGCCGCCCTCCACCGGCTGGGCCGGGCTCGGGCCGCCGCCGGTGCAGCGGACCAGGGGGCCAGGCCAGTGCGCCGCGCCCTCGGCGGGCAACAGGTCCACCAGTAGGGCGTCGGCCGGTGGCTGCTCCAGCGGCAGCGTCGCCACGCTGGCCGGAATACCCAGGCGGTTGAGCCAGTCGCAGTGACTGTGTGCCAGTTCCGGCACCGGTGCCTGAACCAGAATGGGCGCCAGGGACGGGTCGACGGGCTTTCTGGCGGTGCTGTCCGACGGCAGTACAGGCAAACTCAGGTGCAGGGAAAAGCTGCTGCCCAGGCCCGTCTCGCTGACGACGCTGACCCGCCCGCCCATCATTTCGCTGAGCCATCCGCAAATCGGCAGCCCCAGGCCCGCGCCCCCTGCGCTGGAGGCTTCGCGGGCCTGGTAGAACACTTCGAACAGCCTGGCCTGTTCGGCTTGGCCGATGCCGATGCCGGTATCGGTCACCTGCCACTCCAGGCTGACTTCATCGGCGCTGGCCGACAGCACCCGGGTACGCAGCACCACCCGCCCGGCATCGGTGAACTTGATGGCATTGCTCACCAGGTTGTTGAGGATCTGGCGGATCCGCAGGGGGTCGCCCATCAGTAGTCCGGGCAGAGTGACATCGGTGCACCCGTACAACTGCAGCCCCTTGCCTTGGGCGAAGGCCGCGTAAGTGCGCAGGGTGTCCTCGATCATCTCCAGCGGTGCGAAGGCCACGGGTTCGATGTTCAACTGGCCGGATTCGATCTTCGACACGTCGAGCACATCGCTGATCAGCTGGAACAACGTGGCGGAAGAGCGCTGGATGGTTTGCAGGTACGCCTGCTGGCGAGGCGCCAGCGGAGTCAGCCCGAGCAGTTCGAGGGTGCCGAGCACGCCGTACAACGGTGTGCGTATCTCGTGGCTCATGGTCGCCAGGAACAGGGTCTTGGCCTCGCTGGCGGCGTCGGCGGCGCGCATGGCCCGCTCCAGGGCGTGGGCATCCTCGACATGACGGGTGACGTCGTTGAACGCATACAGGCGCACGTCCTGGCCCTGGTAGCGGGTCGTGACGAGGTTCACTTCAAGGTGGCGACCGTCGATCTTCAGTGGCAGTTCGGTGGCGCCGTGGTCGCGTGTCTGCAGTGCGCTGACCAGTTGCGCTGTGCCAGGCCATTGCCGGGCGCGCTGGTTCTCCATGAGCACCTGGTTGTCTGCCGGGTTGACGACACACAAGCCGGTGGGCGCGGTATCGATCAGCACGCGGCTGAAGGCGATGCTCTCGGCGATGTTTTCGTGGGCCTGGCGTGCCGGCTGGATGACGTTTTTGCGGTACCAGCGGTTGGCCAACCCGCTCAGGCCCAGCAGGGCCAGGAAGGTCGCCGCAAGGCCGCTCAATGGCCACAGCGCCGCGCGGAAGAAATGCGCGTAGCCGATGGTGTAGATAGCGGCCCACCCCTGACCGGCGGCGTTCTCCAACTTGAATACCAGGCCTGCGCTGCGCAGGTTCAAACCGTTGTGCAGGGGCGACGCCGGGTCGCGGGCACCGATCAGCACATCGCCGGTGGGGGCCACCAGGCTGAAACGGTCATAGATGGACCAATCCAGTACCCGTTCGAATTCGTTGAGCTGTGCCAGGTCCAGCAGCAGGGCGAGGGTGACCTGGGGACCAGCGCCCTTGATCGACAATTGCTCCGGCTTGAGATCGAGATTGACGTAGGCCAGCAGTCGCGCAGGTCCCGCGGCTCGCGGTTGTTCGAGGTAACTCTTCCAGTGGATACCGTTACCGGCCGGCTGTTCGTCGCTTTTTGGCCGCCGAGCGAGCACGGTGTTGAACACGTCGATGAAGGGCTCCTGGGTGCTCATCACCTTGCCACGCCCGCGCCCCGCCGAAGGTACGGTGATGTCGTAGTGGCCCTGGACGTTGAACACGAACACTTGCGGCGAGCGATAGTAGGAACCCGCCCAGAAGGTGCTGTAGAAGTCGGCGAGGTTGGCGCCCAGGCCAAGTACCGCCGGTAACTCGCCCGAGGCTATGGCGCTTGGCGCAAGCTTGGCGCTGAACGGCATCGAGAAGGAAAACGCCTTGCCTTGGTAGATGTTCGGTCCCTCTTCAGGCAAGGGGGTAATCACCCGCACCCGGTGGCTTCCGTCCCCAAGCAGGTCGCCCTGGACACTGTGACGGGCCAGGGCCTGGAGGAAGTCTTCCTGTTCCTTGAGGTTATCCATCAGGCGGGCGAAGTGCAGGCGCACGGTGCCCTGGGTCTCCTCGACCAGCCGCTGCAACGACCAGGCGCTCAGGCCCAGTAGCATCACGGCCATCGCCACCAGCAGCGTCAAGCTCTTGTTCAGGCGCGAAGAGCTGCGTGCAAGCGTTTCCAGGTGGTCTTTGTTGGGTTTCATGGGAACGGCTCGTCGCGCGTTGAAGGAGTGAAATCGGGCATCCATCCTACCGCTGTGGGCGGTTTCAAGGGAGATTGGCCGGCCTGTTTCGCGCCAGCAGCTGTTCGAACTGATCCACCGGCAGGGCGCGGGAAATCAGGAAACCCTGGGCTTGCTGGCAGCCGGCCTTGTGCAGTGCCTCCAGCTGGGCCGTGGTCTCCACCCCTTCGGCCACCACGGTAAGGCCCAGCCTGCGGCCCAAGGCGATCAGGCTGTTCAGCGCCGAGGCCATGTATTCGTTGTCCTGGCTGCCCTGCACCAGTGCGCGGTCGATCTTCAGTTCGCTGAACGGCGTCGACACCAGGTTGAGGTAGGAACTGTAGCCTTGGCCGAAGTCGTCCTGGGCCAGGGCAAAGCCCTTCATGCGCAAGCGGCAGGCGCCGGCGTAGTAGTTGCCGGGCTTCAGCGGCCGGGACGACTCCAGCAGTTCGAAGCACAACGCGCCGGGCTCTCCCCGGTGGTGTAGCACGAACTGCAGCAGCCGGTCGGCCAGGTCGGTGTCGTCGAGCAGGTGGGTGGGCAGGTTGATCGAGACCGGAACGTCGTGGCCCTGGGCCCGCCAGCGCGCCTGGGCGGCCATGGCCTGTTCGAGCATTTCCCACAGCAGGCGCTCTTCCAGCCCGCAGGCTTCGAGCGCCGGAAGGAATGCACCGGGCAACAACGTGCCCTGCTCCGGATGCACCCAGCGCACAAGCGCTTCGGCGGCGACGATGCGGCCGTCCTGCACCGAGATCCTGGGCTGGAACCAGGCTTGCAAAGCTTGTGCATCCAGCGCGCGAATGAATGACGGCCGGTCAAACTCGGTCTGTGTCGGGCGTTGGGCAGGCTCGTTGGGCCTGGCCGGGCGCAGCTGTGCGGTCAGGGCGCGCAGGGCGGAGGGTGTCACCGGTTTGCTGATCAGCCCGACCACTCGGATGCCGAGATTCTTCGCCACCAGGCTCGCCGCCGTCAGCAGGCGACGAGAAGCGGTGGTCATGATCGCCAGGTCCGGCTTGTAGTGAAGCGTCGCCAGTTGCTGGATGAATTGCACGCCGTCCATGGCGGGCATCAGCAGGTCGGTCAGCACCAGGTTGAATTCACCGTCGTGCAGGCGCTCCATGGCTTCGTTGCCATCCTTGGCGGTGTCCAGGTGGAAGTGACCCAGCTCGCTGAACAGGTGGTGCAGGTACTGGCGCTGGAAGGGGTGGTCTTCGACGATCAGGATGCTATAGGGCTTCACGGCGGGTTCCTGGGTAGTGCTTGAGGCAGTTGTAGAGCGCCTGCAAGGTGAAGGGTTTGACCAGGCAGTGGTTCATTCCGGCTGCCAGGCACAGCGCCTGTTCGCCACGCATTGCGTTGGCAGTGGCGCCGATGATCGGCACCGACGTGTCGCGTAGGCGCAGCGCCCTGGCCAGTCCGTAGCCATTCAGGCCGGGCATGTTCACGTCGGTCAGCACCAGGTCGAAGCGCCCTGGTTGCCAGCGCCGCAAGGCCTGCTCTCCATCGGCCACGACTTCCACGCTGCAACCGAGAGTTTCGAGCTGTTCCTTGAGGGTGCGCTGGTTGATTGCGTTGTCCTCTGCAACCAGTACCCGCAGGCTGAGTCGGCGGGTCTCGCTGCTTTGATTGCCCTGCTCCTCGCGAAGGGGCCGCAGCCCTTGGGCCTGGCTGACGGCCTCATGCAGGGCGGCAAGGTTGCTGAGGTTGACGTGCCACACCTGCGTGCCTGGCAGGTGTTCGCCGCGGCCGTCCGCACTGGCCAGGACCTGCGGGCCGCTCCAGCTTTCCATCAATCGTTGTTGCAGGGTGCCGGGGTGCAGCTCCAGCAACAGGTAGCTGTGGGCTGTGTCGGTGTCCGGAGGTGGGCCGATATGGGGCCGGGCGCCCCAGCGATGCAGCCAGCCGGCCCAGGTTAGCGCCAGCTCGCGGACGGATGAAACGAGGTAGACAGGTTCGGCCAGCAGGTTGCACGGCAGCGCTGCAGGGCCTGCGCCGGCAGCGATCTGCAGGGGCAAAGCGAGGCTGACACTGGTGCCTAGGCCACGCTCGCTAACCAGGTGCAGCGTGCCGTGCATCAACTGGGTGAGGCGCTGGCAAATCGGAAGCCCCAGGCCGGTGCCGGCCATTGCCTGTTGGTTGCCCCGGGCTTGATAGAACGGCTGGAAGATCAGGCGCTGGTCTTCCTTGGCAATGCCCTTGCCGGTGTCGCTGACCTGCCAGATCAGTCTTGAGCGCTCACCTTCCTGGTGCCGGACCCGGGCGCGCAGCACCACGCGGCCGGCGTCGGTGAATTTCAGCGCGTTGCTCAGCAGGTTGCCCAGCACCTGGCGGATCCGGTTCACATCGCCGACCAGCCGCGGCGGCAGGTGCGCGTCGAGGCAGGCATAGAGTTGCAGGCCTTTGGCGAGAGCGGCGGCGCTGTAGGCGCGCACGACCTCCTGGGCCAAGTCCACGGGGGAAAACTCGCTCAGCTCCAGGGTCAGCTGGTCGGCCTCGATCTTCGACACATCCAGTACATCGCAGATCAGTTGCAGCAGGGTGGACGATGCGCCTTCGAGTGCCAGCAGGTAGTCGGTCTGCCGGGCGTCCAGGTGGGTGCGCGACAGCAGCTCGAGGGTGCCCAGCACGCCATGCAGCGGTGTGCGGATCTCGTGGCTCATGGTAGCCAGGAACAGGGTCTTGGCCTGGTTGGCGGCATCGGCAGAACGACGGGCCTCTATCAGTGTGGCTTCGATCTGTTTGCGCGCGCTGATGTCGCTGAAGGCGCAGAGCAGTACGTCCTCGCCCTTGTAGCGAGTGGTTGCGCGGTGGAGACACAGATGGCGACCCTCGACGGTTTCGACCGGGTCGTGGCGCTC
This sequence comes from Pseudomonas sp. zfem004, assembly GCF_032621715.1. NCBI lineage: Bacteria > Pseudomonadati > Pseudomonadota > Gammaproteobacteria > Pseudomonadales > Pseudomonadaceae > Pseudomonas > Pseudomonas sp. zfem004. The sequence goes on from NZ_JAVYJF010000015.1 coordinate 77,552, forward strand.
GTCGTGGGGCGTGCTGAATGCCCGCTGGACCCAGGCTGCACCGAGCCGGTCACGCGCAGGGCCTGTTCCCAGCCATTGTCGGGCCAGCGGGTTTTCCAGCATCACCTTGCCGTCGCTGCGCCGCAGCACGCACAGTGCCAGTGGCGCGGTCTGGATCACGTCGCGGCTGAACGCCTCGCTTTCCACCAGCGCCTGCAGGCGCTGGATGGCCGGAAGGACCAGGCGCTGTTCCAGGCGTCGGGTCAGCAGCAGGATCAGGGTCAGGCTGAACAGGCAGAACAGCGATGCGCCGAGCAGTTGCTTCCACAGGTCCTGCAGCACCGAGGACAGTTCGATTGAATAGACCAGCTGCCAGTCCGAGGAGGTCAGGTTCTTGCGGATCACCAAGCGTTCGGGCAGCAGGCCGCTACCAATGAAACCGAAGAAACTGTCCTGTTCGGCGCGACAGAGTTGTGTGTCCGGTGCGGGCGCCGGAGCATTGCTGAACACCAGCATGCCGTCGGCGGTCAGCATCATGAAGGTGCCGGCACTTTGGTCGCTCAGGGCTGAAGAGACTTCGCGGGTGTCCATCTCAAGGCCCAGCCATCCGGCTTGCGCGTCGTGTTCATCGAGGCGGGTAAACAGGTACAGGTGCGAACGCTGCCCGCTCCGGCCGCTCAGCCACAGTTCGTTGATCGGCGGGGTGCGCGCATCGAGTTCCTTGAGCTGATAGAGAATGCCGGCGGGGAGGGCGGGCGGTTGCGACGAGGCGTTGTAGAGCCGTTTGATCGGCGGCGTAGCGCTTGTGTTCACGTAAAGCAGGCTGACTTTCTTTTCCTGCAAGTAATCCCCCAGGCGGCGAGTGAGCCAGAGGTTCCAGGTATGAGCGGGGTCGTTGCCCAGCAGCAACTGGGTTTCCTCGTCCTTGGGCGTCGACGCAAGGGGCATGGTTTGCACAGGGGTGCGAACGGCGGCAAGGCTCATGCTTTCAAGCAGGGCCTGGCGATTGGTGAAGAAGGTATGGGCCTCGGCGATCGCGCTGCTCATGTAGCCGCGCCGCTGTGAGAGTTCGTTGTTGAAGGTCGACAACAGGAAGTTGTACACGCCACTGAGGATGCCGATCGCCAGCACGACGGCAAATAGCCGAAGCAGCCGGCGGGCAGCTTCGGGGGTGGATAACACCGGGTTCAGGTGCAGCAGGTATCGACGTAATTGCATGGGCCGATTCTAGGGAGCGGCGTGGTGCGCAAATACCAGACGATTCTCAAACGGTGGCGCAGGGGCTTTGAATGTCTGTCACAGGTATTCCAGCGTGACGATTATTGCCGTGCGGCCTGGCGTCGGCGCGCAGGTTGCGAAAGCATCCGTGCTCAATGAAAAAGAGATGCAGAGAACAAACAAACAACTATCCAGTGGCATCGTTGAATGTGCCTTCTGAATATTTCTCGAGATGCCCTGTCTTTATTTCGAAATGCCCGTCAGGCTTGAAAGCAACCCCAGCAGCGTAGCGTTGGAGTCTGTCATGCTCGGGCTGGTCAGGTACTTCCCGTTCGCCACGAAACTCGGTACTTCCCGGACTTTGTAGCGCATTGCCAGCCGGTCGCCTTCGGCGATCATGCTTCTGACAACAAAGGAGTCCACCATCTGGCCGACCCGTGCTCGGTCCGCTCCAAGGCCTACGAAAAAGTCAATGATCGCCTCGTCGTTATCCAGCTTCACGCCACGGCTTGCCAGGTCAAATAACGCACTGTGCGAGATCGCCTTGAGGTCCAGTGCTTCACTGACATAGAACGCCTTGGCGTAGCCTGCCCATTGCCTGTTTCCGAAAGAAACGGGAACTTGCCTGATCGCCACGTCCTTGCCTGCGTGGGCCGCCCATTGCGCAACCGACGGATCGAGTTTGCGGCAGTGCGCGCAGGCATATGAAAAGAACTCGATGACACTTGGCGACTTGCTCGCGGGTTCTTCCGTGATCAGATAATTTTTCCCGGCTTCAGGGGAAGGAGGCGTGCTCGCCATTGCCAACGGCGCGGATAGAAGTACGGGGGCAACCAATGCCAACAGAACGTTTTTCATGAAATACCTTATTCAGAAGATTTTTTACTGGTGTGGAGCCTGGCCGCCGCACAGTCATGCAGCACCCATGCGGCGACAGACAGGCCTAGCACCATTCCCAGAAGGCTTCCGAGAACAACACAGAAAACAGCAGTTCTAAAAACACCCATGGTCCCTTTGTTCGTGAAGCGGATCGATCATCCGCCGGTTACGTTCATGAAGCGTACGAGTTGCGTTCCGTCCTCGAGCGAGAAGTGGTGGCGATAGGGCTTGAGCTTCATCGCATCGACGATCGACTGCTCCAGTTGCCGGTTATCGCCGGGGTAGCGACGAAGCACCTGCTTCAGACCCACGGCGTGGTCATTGCCCAGGCACAGCAGCAACCGGCCGTCCACTGTGAGCCGAACGCGGTTGCAGGTGGCGCAGAAATTCTGGCTATGGGGCGAGATGAAGCCCAGGCGAATATGCGGCGCTTCTGCCAGTCGCCAGTAGCGTGACGGGCCCTGGGTCGATTCGGCGCAGCTGATAAGGGTATAACGCTCGGCAATTCGCTCGCGTACCTGGGCACTGGAATAGAAGGTTTCGGCACGGCTGTGCTCGCTGATCAGGCCCAGCGGCATTTCCTCGATAAAGGAAATATCCAGCCCGCGATCAATGGCGAAGGCCACCAGATCGTTGATCTCGTGATCGTTGCGGCCCTTGAGCAATACGCAATTGAGCTTGGTGCGCCGGAAACCGGCAGCCTTCGCGGCGTCGATGCCGGCAATGACGGTCTTCAGGTCGCCATTGCGGGTCAGGGCCTTGAAGCGATCGGGGTCCAGGCTGTCGAGGCTGATGTTCAGGCGATTCACGCCTGCGTCGAACAACGGCGCCGCCAGTGCTTCCAGCCGGGTGCCGTTGGTGGTCATGCACAGCTCGCGCAGGCCCGGCAGGGCGGCAAGGCGTTCGCACAGGCCAACGACACCGGGGCGCACCAGCGGCTCGCCACCGGTGATGCGGATTTTCCGTGTGCCGAGTGCGACGAAACGCTCGGCAACGCGATAGAGCTCTTCGAGGGTCAGGATCTGATGGCGCGGCAGGAAAGTCATGTCCTCGGCCATGCAATAGGTGCAGCGTAGATTGCAGCGGTCGGTGACCGACAGCCTGAGGTAGTCGATGCGGCGCGAGAAATTGTCGATCAAGGTTGGCTTGGGCACGACCGCCTCCGGTTGCAGGTCAGGCTCGGATGAGGGGCCTGTTCTTGCCTGGGATGCTAAGCGTGCCGTCGCGGGCGATGAATGAGACGAATCTCATAATCGGCCGAGAAAGCAACATCGTGCGCTGCCGATGCCCGAGCCGAAACCGTACCCCTCAAGCCGCCAACCGCCCCCCCGCAATCGCCTCCGAAGCCGCCAGCATCGCCCGCAACAACACCGCGCACCCCGCCGCCAGATCCCCAGGCGTAGCATTCTCGATCTCGTTATGGCTGATCCCCCCCTCACACGGCACGAAGATCATCCCCGCCGGCCCCAGCTCCGCCAGGAAAATCGCGTCATGCCCGGCGCCACTGACAATATCCATGTGCGCCAACCCCAGCGCCGCCGCCGAATGACGCACGGCATCAACGCAGACAGGGTCGAAATACAGGGCCGGGAAGTCGGCAGTCGGGGTCAGCTCGTAGCTCAGCCCATGCTTCGCCGTGGTCGCCTCGATCACCCCGCGTACCTCGGCGATCATCGCGTCCAGCTGCTCGCCCTCCAGGTGACGGAAGTCCAGGGTCATGCGCACCTCGCCCGGAATCACGTTGCGCGAGCCCGGGTAGGCCTGCAGGCAGCCGACCGTGCCGCAGGCATGGGGCTGGTGGGCGAGGGCAGTGCGGTTGACCGCCTCGACCACCGCGACGGCGCCGACCAGGGCGTCCTTGCGCAGGTGCATCGGCGTCGGGCCGGCATGGGCCTCGACGCCGCGCAAGGTAAGGTCGAACCATTTCTGCCCAAGTGCGCCGAGCACCACGCCGATGGTCTTGGCCTGGTCCTCGAGGATCGGCCCCTGCTCGATATGCGCTTCGAAGTAAGCCCCCACCGGGTGCCCGAGCACTGCGCGCGGGCCGGCATAGCCGATGGCGTTCAGCGCCTCGCCAACGCTGACGCCCTGGGCATCGCGCTTGGCCAGGGTCTCTTCCAGGGTGAACTTACCGGCGAACACCCCCGAGCCCATCATGCACGGGGCGAAGCGTGAGCCTTCCTCGTTGGTCCACACCACCACCTCCAGCGGCGCTTCGGTTTCCACGCCCAGGTCGTTGAGGGTGCGGATTACCTCCAGCCCGGCCATCACCCCGAAGCAGCCGTCGAACTTGCCGCCGGTGGGTTGGGTGTCGATATGGCTGCCGGTCATCACCGGGGGTAGCTTGGAGTTGCGCCCCGGGCGGCGGGCGAAGATGTTGCCGACCCCGTCGACCGTCACCGTGCAGCCGGCGTCTTGGCACCATTGCACGAACAGGTCGCGGGCCTGGCGGTCCAGGTCGGTCAGTGCCAGGCGGCACACACCACCTTTTTGCGTGGCGCCGAGACGGGCGAGGTCCATCAGCGATTGCCACAGGCGTGCGCTGTCGATGTGGTGCTTGCTTGATTGCAGGACGTCCTTGGCGAGGCTAGTCATGGGTGTCTCCTCAGGCTTTTTTGGTCGGGCTGTAGCGGCCCCATCGCGGGGCAAGCCCGCTCCCACGCAGGGAGCGGGGCGTTCATGGCAATGGCTTGGCCAGCCGTGCCTGGCTGCGCAGGGCCACGGCGCCGAGGGCGTAGTACAAGCCGCCGCCGAGCAACGAACCGGTGAACCAGCCGTAGTCGTAGAACCAGCTGAAACTGCTGTTGCCGATGGCCATCACGGTCAGCGCCACCGGCACGCCGAAGGCGACGAAACCGGCCCAGTTCCACGCCGGGTACACGTCGTCGCGGTACAGCCCGGCCAGGTCCAGCTGTTGGCGCCGCACCAGGAAGTAATCCACCACCATGATCCCGGCGATCGGCCCGAGCAGGCTGGAGTAGCCCAGCAGCCAGTTGGAATACACGCTTTCAAGGCTCAGGTCGGAGACGATCCAGCCGAGCTTCTTGAGCAGCTCGTGGCCCATCAGCGCCAGGCCGATGAAACCGGTCAGCCACACCGCGCGGTTGCGCCCGATCAGGCGTGGGGCGATGTTCTGGAAGTCGTTGGTGGGCGAGACTATATTGGCCGCCGTGTTGGTCGACAGCGTGGCGATGATGATCAGCGCCATGGCCAGCGCCACCCAGCCCGGGCTCTGGATATGGCCGATCAGGCTGACCGGGTCGGACACCGTCTGGCCCACCAGCGAGGCCGAGGCCGCGGTCATGATCACCCCCAGGGAGGCGAACAGGAACATGGTCAGCGGCAGGCCGAAGATCTGCCCGAGGATCTGGTCCTTCTGGCTTTTCGCGTAGCGGCTGAAGTCGGGGATGTTCAGCGACAGGGTGGCCCAGAAGCCGACCATGGCGGTGAGCCCGGCGCAAAAATAGCCGACCACGCTGGCGCCTTCGGGGCGCTTGGGCGGTTGTGCCAGCAACTCGGTCATGGACATGTGCGGCATGGCCCAGAACAGCAGGCCGATACCCACCGCCACCAGCAGCGGCGCCGACAGGGTTTCCAGCCACTTGATCGACTCGGCGCCACGCAGCACCACCCACAGGTTGAGCGCCCAGAACAGCATGAAGCCGATCACTTCGCCGGTGCCGCCCAGCGCCTTCCACTCGGGGGACAGCGAGCCAAGGAACAGGTGGATGGCCAGCCCGCCGAACATCGTCTGGATACCGAACCAGCCACAGGCCACCACTGCGCGGATCAGGCAGGGCACGTTGGAGCCGAAGATGCCGAACGACGAGCGCAGCAGCACCGGGAAGGGGATGCCGTACTTGGTGCCGGGGAAGGCGTTGAGGGTCAGCGGGATCAGCACGATCAGGTTGGCCAGCAGGATCGCCAGCAGCGCCTCGCCCACGCTCAGGCCGAAGTAGGCGGTGAGCACGCCGCCGAGGGTGTAGGTGGGCACGCAGATGGACATGCCGACCCACAGCGCGGTGATGTGCCACTTGTTCCAGGTGCGTTGGTGCACTTTGGTGGGGGCGATGTCGTGGTTGTAACGGGGGCTGTCGAGCACGTCGCTGCCGGCGTCGAGCTCGAACAGGCCATGCTGCTCGACCACTTGTGATCTGCTTGGTTGCATGGGGCCTTCTCCAGGGAGTTCTTCTTGTTGTTTGCTCATCGGGCTAATGCGATGGCCGGAGTACACACACCACCAGTACTGCACCTGCGATCCGGCCATGGCGGTTGTGGCCGGGGTTACAACAACCGTGCCGGGTTGGCCTTGGCCGTTCCCGGTGATTGTTGCTGACCGCAGGTAACTTACTGACTTGCAAAAGCATTCCTGATTGCGCCTGGAACGTGCGAATGACTGCAACGTCGATACCGGCCAATACACCGTGATTCAAAGCGGTGCGGCCCGGTATTTGCGCTGCGCTGCCTGCGCCTGCCCAGCCGTTTTTAAACAGCTGAATTTGCGTAGAAAATCTTGACCAAATTTGCATCCTGTCAAGTGCGTCAAAATGGTGAAGGGCTGTTCCGTTTTGGTGATTTGTGCAATTAATTTATATAAATCAACAAGATAAAATTTTTAGTATTTGCATATATTTTTTCTTGATGAATGTCAGAACCGCAACTAGCCTCGATTCTTGTCAGGCCTGACAGGATTGATCGAAACCCGCAGGCACTGGCCCATGAAAATTCCAAGAACCGGCCACAAAGACCGGTCAGCCTGCGAGGAAGACGGCATGTCCCTGTTGATCCGTGGCGCCACCGTGGTTACCCATGAAGAAAGCTACCGCGCTGATGTGTTGTGTGCCGACGGCGTGATCCGCGCCATCGGTGAAAACCTCGAAGCGCCCACCGATTGCCAGGTGCTCGACGGCAGCGGCCAGTACCTGATGCCCGGCGGCATCGACCCGCACACCCACATGCAATTGCCGTTCATGGGCACCGTGGCCAGCGAGGACTTTTTCAGCGGCACCGCCGCGGGCCTGGCCGGCGGCACCACCTCGATCATCGATTTCGTCATCCCCAACCCGCAGCAGTCGCTGCTCGAAGCCTTCCACACCTGGCGTGGCTGGGCGCAGAAAAGTGCGTCCGACTATGGCTTCCACGTCGCCATCACCTGGTGGAGCGAGCAAGTCGCCGAAGAGATGGGCGAGCTGGTGGCCCAACATGGGGTCAACAGCTTCAAGCACTTCATGGCCTACAAGAACGCGATCATGGCCGCCGACGATACCCTGGTGGCCAGCTTCGAGCGCTGTCTGCAACTGGGGGCGGTGCCCACCGTGCATGCCGAAAACGGCGAGTTGGTCTATCACCTGCAACGCAAGCTGTTGGCACAAGGGCTGAGCGGGCCCGAGGCGCACCCACTGTCGCGACCCTCGCAGGTTGAAGGGGAGGCTGCCAGCCGCGCCATCCGCATTGCCGAAACCCTCGGCACGCCGCTGTACCTGGTGCACGTGTCCAGCCGCGAGGCGCTGGATGAGATCACCTATGCCCGGGCCAAGGGCCAGCCGGTGTACGGCGAGGTGCTGCCCGGCCACCTGCTGCTGGACGACAGCGTGTACCGCGACCCGGACTGGGCCACCGCCGCCGGCTACGTGATGAGCCCGCCGTTCCGCCCGCGCGAGCACCAGGACGCACTGTGGGGGGGCCTGCAGTCGGGCAACCTGCACACCACCGCCACCGACCACTGCTGCTTCTGCGCCGAGCAGAAAGCCATGGGCCGCGACGACTTCAGCCGTATCCCCAATGGCACCGCAGGCATCGAGGACCGCATGGCGGTGCTGTGGGATGCCGGGGTGAACAGCGGGCGCCTGTCGATGCACGAGTTCGTCGCGCTGACCTCCACCAACACCGCGAAGATCTTCAACCTGTTCCCGCGCAAGGGCGCCATCCGCGTCGGCGCCGACGCCGACCTGGTGCTGTGGGACCCGCAGGGCACGCGCACCATCAGCGCCCAGACCCACCATCAGCGCGTTGATTTCAACATCTTCGAAGGCCGCACCGTGCGCGGCGTCCCCAGCCACACCATCAGCCAGGGCAACGTGCTGTGGGCCGACGGCGACCTGCGTGCCGAGCCTGGGGCAGGGCGCTATGTGGAACGGCCGGCGTACCCGTCGGTGTTCGAGGTGCTGGAGCGGCGTGCCGAGCGGCACAAACCGACGCCAGTTCAGCGCTGATCCCGTGGGAGCGGGCTTGCCCCGCGAAGCGAGCATCGCAGTGTGTGGCACCGGCTTGGCCGGTGATCGCGGGGCAAGCCCGCTCCCACGCTGGTCTATGAAAATCCGCTCCCACGTCAGCCCCTGTTGACTGCCATCCCCAAAACGGACGCGGCACCTGACCACCGCCGCCTCCAATAAAAACGAGAGAGGCTACAACCGTGATCGACGCCCTGAACCACTTGCCGCGCCCTCGGGCCGGCGCCGACCAGCTGGCCGAGGCCTTCAGCGACCTTGCGCCCCCGCTCACCGCCCGCCAGGCCGCCGTCGAAAGCGCACGCTGCCTGTACTGCTACGACGCGCCGTGCGTCAACGCCTGCCCCAGCGAAATCGACATCCCCTCGTTCATCCACCGCATCAGTGACGAGAACCTGCAAGGCGCTGCCGAGCGCATCCTCTCGGCCAACATCCTCGGCGGCAGTTGCGCCCGGGTGTGCCCCACCGAGATCCTCTGCCAGCAGGCCTGTGTGCGCAACAACGCCCAGGAATGTGCGCCGGTGCTGATCGGCCAACTGCAGCGCTATGCCCTGGACAATGCGCACTTCAGCGCTCACCCGTTCCAGCGCGCACCGGCCACCGGCAAGCGCATCGCCGTGGTGGGTGGCGGCCCGGCCGGGCTGTCCTGCGCCCATCGCCTGGCCATGCACGGCCACGACGTGGTGATATTCGAAGCGCGGGACAAAGCCGGCGGCCTCAACGAATACGGCATCGCCCGCTACAAGCTGGTGGACGACTACGCCCAGCGTGAAGTGGAGTTTCTGCTGGGCATCGGTGGCATCGAGATCCGCCATGGCCAACGGCTGGGCAGCAACCTGTCGTTGACCGAGCTGCACGGCCAGTACCATGCCGTGTTCCTCGGCCTGGGGCTGGATGCCGTGCGTCAGCTGGGCCTGGCGGATGAAGACGCCCCCGGCCTGCTGGCCGCCACCGAATACATCCGCGAACTGCGCCAGGCCGACGACCTCAGCCAGCTGCCGCTGGCCGACCGCTGCCTGGTGATCGGCGCTGGCAACACCGCCATCGACATGGCGGTGCAGATGAGCCGCCTGGGCGCGCGCGACGTCAACCTGGTGTACCGCCGAGGCGAGGCCGACATGAGCGCCACCGACCACGAACAGGAAATCGCCAAACACAACCAGGTGCGCCTGCACACCTGGGCACGGCCGGATGCCGTGTTGCTCGATGACTCAGGCCGAGTGCGCGGCATGCGCTTCGTGCGTACCCAGCTGGTCGATGGCCGCCTCGCCGACACCGGCGAGACCTTCGAACTGGCCGCCGATGCGATCTTCAAGGCCATCGGCCAAGGTTTCGACGACGCCAGCCTCAGCGACCCGCTGGCCGCGCAACTGGCCCGCGACGGCGAGCGCATCCGCGTCGATGAGCACATGCAGACCAGCCTGCCGGGCATCTATGCCGGCGGCGACTGCACCGCCCTGGGCCAGGACCTCACCGTCCAGGCCGTGCAGCACGGCAAGCTGGCCGCCGAAGCCATCCATGCCCAACTCATGCTCAACGTGGAGGCTGCATAAATGGCCGACTTGTCCATCGTGTTCGCCGGCATCAAGGCGCCCAACCCCTTCTGGCTGGCCTCGGCGCCACCCACCGACAAGGCCTACAACGTGGTCCGCGCCTTCGAGGCGGGCTGGGGCGGGGTGGTGTGGAAAACCTTGGGTGAGGACCCGGCAGCGGTCAACGTGTCGTCGCGCTACTCGGCGCACTATGGCGCCAACCGCGTGGTGCAGGGCATCAACAACATCGAGCTGATCACCGACCGTTCGCTGGAGATCAACCTGCGTGAAATCACCCAGGTGAAGAAGGACTGGCCCGACCGGGCGCTGGTGGTGTCGCTGATGGTGCCGTGCGTCGAGGAGTCCTGGAAATTCATCCTGCCGCTGGTGGAGGCCACCGGCGCCGACGGCATCGAACTCAATTTCGGCTGCCCCCACGGCATGCCCGAACGCGGCATGGGCGCTGCGGTCGGCCAGGTGCCCGAGTACGTCGAGCAGGTTACCCGTTGGTGCAAGATCCATTGCTCGCTGCCGGTGATCGTCAAGCTCACCCCCAACATCACCGACATTCGCCAGGCAGCGCGGGCGGCCCATCGCGGCGGGGCGGACGCGGTGTCGCTGATCAACACCATCAACTCGATCACCAGCGTCGACCTCGACCGCATGGTGGCCCACCCGATCGTGGGCGATCAGAGTACTCACGGTGGCTATTGCGGTTCGGCGGTCAAACCCATCGCCCTGAACATGGTCGCCGAGATCGCCCGCGACCCCGAGACGCGGGGCCTGCCGATCTGCGGTATCGGCGGCATCGGCAACTGGCGCGATGCCGCCGAGTTCATGGCCCTGGGCAGTGGCGCGGTGCAGGTGTGCACGGCGGCGATGCTGCATGGTTTTCGCATCGTCGAGGACATGCAGGACGGCCTGGCACGCTGGATGGACCAGCATGGCCACCGCAACCTGGACGCTTTCCGTGGCCAGGCGGTGGGGCATACCACCGACTGGAAGTACCTGGACATCAACTACAAGTCGGTGGCACATATCGACCAGGCTGCCTGCATCGGCTGCGGGCGCTGCCATATCGCCTGCGAAGACACCTCGCACCAGGCCATCGCCAGCACGCTCAAGGCTGACGGCACCCATGCCTACAGCGTGATCGAGGAAGAGTGCGTGGGCTGCAACCTGTGCCAGATCACTTGCCCGGTGGAAAACTGCATCGACATGCAGGCACAGGACACCGGCAAGCCGTACATGAACTGGACCCAGGATCCGCGCAATCCCTATCGTGAGGTGGGTTGAACAGGGGCTCTCACATGTCTGACGCCATGCACCAAGGCGGGCAATGATGACCTTGAAGGAGTAACTGGCCCGAAACAAACTGTGGGAGCTGGCAAGTCGCAGCGGCGAACCGCAGCTCCCACATCTGTTTCGGGCCAATTACTCCTGTTGTTTCATCGCTGTCCGCCTTGTTGGTGCGACGCGGTATTGAGGTGGGCACCACTGGCGCCTCACCTGACTTGAGGCATGCACCAAGGCGGGCAGCGGTAACCTCACAGGCATAATTAGCCATGCCTGGTGGGCCTCAGCTCGCACCCACCACCGTCTCCTGCAAACACCTCCACACCACCCCGAGCTCACTGCATACGAGTATCGCCAGCGCCCAGCGGGCCTGCGTCACGCCCTGCAGACGCTGGACCTCCTTGTAGCGCACCGCCATGTTCATTCCTGCTAGCCACACGACCTGCACCTCGTCGATTTCGATCTCAAGCCCCGGCCGCGTCCCGGCGATGCGCCTGAACAACTGCTCGACCTGCTGGCGATGGAACAGCGTCCCCGCGATGCCGACCATGCTGAAATCCTCGGCGAACACCGCCATCAACCCGCCCAGTGCCGCTTGGGTTTCGGCGGCGGGGCGGCTGAAGACCATCTGGATCAGCTCATGTACGTGATGGATGCTGTGCTCGGCACGGGCAATCGCGGTGTCAGGCATGGTGGGGGTTCTCCTGGGGTAATGTGTGCAGCCGCGCAAGCGGCGTCAGCCCGAGCAGCGCCGCCAGGGCGAAGCTCAGGTGGTAGGCGAGGGTGCTGCCCAATTGATCGAGCAGCAGGTTGAAGACCATCAACAGCAGCGCCGCGCCAAGGCTGAAGGCCATCTGCCGATTGAGGTTCCACAGCACGCTGGCCTGCTGGGTCTGCTGGCCGGTGAAATCGAGCAATGCCGTGGTCTGCGCGGTGTTGGCACCGATGCCGCCACCGATGCCCATCAAGGCGTAGGCGAGGATCAGCAGGTGGCCGTCCCGTGCGCTGTCGACCAGCACCAGCATGGCGATGCCCAGGCTGTGCAGCAGCATCCCCAGCAGGAACAGGCGCCTTGCCCCGGCGCGGTTGTAGGCCCGGCCCACCATCAGCATGGCGGCGAAGGCGCCGGCGGCGTACACCAGCATGAACAGCCCGGTGGCCTGGGCGCTCAGCGCGAGGGTGTCTTGCAGATAGAAAATGTTCAGCAGATTGACCCCGGTGAAGATCCCGGGGATGGCCTGGTAGATCCACATGGAAACCTTCAGCCGGGCACTGTCGAGCAAATCCAGTTCGAGGATGGCGCTGTTCGTGCGGCGGTAATGCCGGCGATACAGCAAGGCACACAGCGCGCCCAGGGCCAGGCACGGCAAAGCCCAGGCCAGGCCATGGCCGGCGCCGTACAGCGACATCCCCAGCAACAGGGCGGCGAGGGCGGCGCTGATCAGCAGCAGGCCGAGGAAGTCTGGCCGTGCCTGCGCCGTGCCGGGTACGTCGCGGATCCACAGCCAGGCCAGCCCGGCCGCCAACAGCGCCAGCGGAATATTGGCGTGAAACACCCAGGGCCAGCTGCCACGGTCAACCATCAGCCCGCCCAGGCTCGGCGACAGCGCAGGCGCAATCAGTGCCACGGCCATCACCAGGGTAGATACCCGGGCGCGCTCCGGCCCCTGGAACAGGTTGAAGGTCAGCGCCTGGCCTACCGGGATCAGCAGCCCGCCAGCCATGCCCTGGAGCAAGCGCCCGGCGATCAGCCCGGCAAAGCCGTCGGCCTGCCCGCAGCCCCACGCCGCCACGGCGAACCCGAGCATGCTGGCGCTCAGCAGCTGCCTGGCGCCCCATTGCGCCGCCAGCCAGGTACTGACCGGCATCACCAGGGCCAGCCCGAGGATGTAGGCGTTGCCCACCCAGGCGCTGTTGGCGTTGTCGATGGCGAAGGTGGCTGCGATCCGTGGCATTGCCACGGCCGGCATGAAGATGTTGATGCAGTCGATGAAGAAGCCCAACAGGAAAACAGTCGCCACGCGGTATCGATAGGTCATTGCCACTCCTTTGCAGCGCGCAGCCTAAGCGGCTTGGACTGACCCGGTCGATGCCGTTACCCTTGAAACTCTGTTTGATGGAAATGAACAATGCTGCGCACGGCCCTCCACACCCAGCTCAACCGGGTGCAGACGTTCTTGGCGGTGGTCGATTTCGGCTCGTTCACCAAGGCTGCGGACTTTCTCGGGATCAGCAAGGCGATGGCCAGCCAGCACGTCAAGGCACTGGAACAGGCGCTGGCGGTGACCTTGCTGGTACGCACCACCCGCGCCATTGCGCCGACTGAAACCGGCCAGGCGTTCTACGACGACTTCAAGGTGATCGTCGGTGATGTCGAGAGCGCCTTCGACAGCGTCATGCAGCGGCACAACGGGGTGGCCGGCACACTGCGCATCAGCACCACCGGCGAGTATGGCGAGCGCTTCATCCTGCCGTTGATCCCGCTGTTCGCCGAGCGCTACCCAGGGCTGTCGATCAGCTACGACATCGACTCGTCATTGAGTGACCTGATTGCGCAACGGCTCGATCTGGTGGTGCGCCTCGGCACCTTGGTGGATTCGAACCTGCGCAGCCGCAAGCTGGCCGATTACGACATCCTGCTGGTGGCAGCACCTGCGTTCATCGCCCGGCATGGCATCGAGCAGCCGGCGGATCTGGCCAACCTGCCTTGGATCGCCAACAGCAACCTGCACAACCCGACCAGCTGGACCTTGCAGGCCGGGGAGGGCGACAGCCTGAGCATCACCGGCACTGCCGCCTTCCAGTCCAACGCCAGCCATGCCATTCGCGCCATGGCCCGCGCATCGTTGGGGGTGGCCGTGCTGCCGGCGTGGTTGGTGGAGCAGGACCTGGCCAGTGGTGATCTGCAGCGGGTGTTGCCGCAGTACAGCCTGCCTGCGCAGCCGATCAGCGTGGTGTACCCCAACGGCAGTTACCTGCCGCACAAGACCCGGGTGTTCATCGACTTCCTCTGTGAGCATCTGGGCCGCTGAGCAAGGCTATCGCGGCAGCAATGCCAAGGCGCAGTGGCAGGCACCGCGCAGGGCCGCCTCGGGTACGCCATCGCGTGCCTGCACCGAGATGCCATGCAGAAAGGTGGCGTAGAAATGCCCCAGGGCCTGCACATCAGTGTCGGGCGGCAACTGGCCCTGCTCGCGGGCACGGTCTAGCCGGGCAATGATCGATTCGCTGCGCTGGCGTCGGTGATCCGCCAACCACTGCTGCACCGCGACGTTGTCCGGGCCAACGCCGCTGGCCGCGCTGACCACCAGGCAGCCTTTGGGCTCGTCGGCACGGGTATAGGTAGTGATGGCGTCCTCGAGCATCTGCTCCAGCGCCTGGTGGATATCCGCCAGGGCCAGGGCGCGGTCGGCAAAACCGCCTTCGGCCGATTCGTACAGTGCCACGGCCTCTTCGAACAGTTGCTGCTTGCTGCCGAAGGCCGCGTAGATCCGCGCCGAGGCGATGCCCAGCCCGGCGACCAGCGCCGCCATCGAGGTGCCTTCGTAACCGTGTTCCCAGAACAACCGCAGCGCCTTGCGCAGTGCCTGTTGCTTGTCGAATTCCCGAGGTCGTCCTGCCATTGCCTGTCTGTCCGAATGCGTCAAACGGGCATTCTAGCCAATTCGCGGTTGACGGACAGCGTCGATGGCGCCTATTGTTTGCTGATCGACAAACAATAGGAAGGAATCCATGAAGACGCTCAAAGGCCCAAGCCTGCACCTGGCGCAGTTCAGCAGCGACAAGCCACCGTTCGATTCGCTGGACAGCATCGCCGGTTGGGCCGCGCAGCTGGGTTTCAAGGCCCTCCAGGTGCCGGCCTGGGATGCGCGCCTGTTCGATGTGGCCCTGGCCGCGCAGAGCACGGGGTACTGCGACGAGATCAAGGGGCAGCTGGCAGAACACGGCCTGCAGATCAGCGAACTGACCACCCATATGTTCGGCCAGTTGGTGGCGGTACACCCGGCCTATGACCCCCTGTGCGACGCGTTCGCGCCTGCTTCGCTGGCCGGGCGCCCGGAGGCCCGCACGGACTGGGCCATCGAACGCATGAAGCTGGCAGCCCGCGCCAGCCGTAATCTGGGCCTGGCCGACATGGGGACGTTTTCCGGTGCCTTGGCCTGGCCTTATCTGTTCCCCTTCCCGCAGCGCCCGAAGGGCCTGGTGGAGGCTGCCTTCGAAGAGCTGGCGCGGCGCTGGCGGCCGATTCTCGATGTGTGCGACGAGCAGGGCGTGAACCTGTGCTTCGAGATCCACCCGGCCGAGGACCTGCACGACGGCACCAGCTTCGAGCGCTTCTTTGGGCTGGTGGGCGAGCACGAGCGCTGCCGTATCCTGTTTGACCCCAGCCATTTCGTGCTCCAGCAGCTCGACTACCTGGCGTATCTGGACCTGTACCACCCATTCATCCGCATGTTTCACGTCAAGGATGCCGAGTTCAATCCGAGCGGTCGGCAAGGTGTCTATGGCGGCTACAGCGACTGGGCCGAGCGCGCCGGGCGCTTCCGCTCGCTGGGCGATGGGCAGGTCGACTTCAAGGCGATCTTTTCCAAGCTGGCGCAGTACGACTTCGATGGCTGGGCCACCCTTGAGTGGGAGTGCTGCCTCAAGGACCAGGAGGTCGGGGCCCGGGAGGGCGTCGAGTTCATCGACCGGCACATCATCCAGGTCACCGGGCAGGTCTTCGACGACTTTGCCGGAGCACCGGTCGACCCTGGGCAGATCCAGCGCATGCTGGGGATCGCCGCGGCCGGCAACGTAGCGGTAGCACGGGCATGAACGCAGTCAACGCAACCCGGGACGACGCGTTCGCCCATGTCTATGTGCAGGTGGAGGGGCTGCGCATCCATTGCGCCGTGGCGGGGGAGGGCGAGCCCGTGCTGCTGGTGCCCGGCTGGCCACAGACCTGGTATGCCTGGCGCCATGTGCTCCCTGCGCTGGCCGCGCGAGGCTTCAAGGCCATTGCCGTCGACCCGCCCGGTCTGGGTGACTCGGACCGGCCCGAGCAGGGCTACGACACCGGCAACGTCGCTCGCCTGTTGCATGCGCTCATGGCGCAGCTGGGGCATGAGCGCTATCACCTGGTCGGCCACGATGTGGGCATGTGGGTGGCCTACGCCCTGGCCAGCGATCAGCCGCAAGCGGTGCGCTCGCTGGCGGTGGCCGAAGCGGTGATACCAGGCCTGGCTGCGGCGCCGCCGATCTTCGTCGAGCCGCAGGACAACATTTTCCTCTGGCATTTCCTGTTCAACCAGGTCCGCGACCTGCCGGAGTTCCTGATTGCCGGGCGTGAGGAGGGTTACTTGAACTTCATGTTCGATCGCTGGGCCATCCAGCGCCATGCCGTGGCGTCCGATGTCTATATTCGCGCCTATTCGTCACCGGGTGGGATGCGCGGTGGGTTTGCCTACTATCGGGCGATTCCCGAAACCATCCGGCAGAACCGCGAGCGTGCTGCCCGCCCGTTGCGCATGCCGGTGCTGGCGATCGGTGCCGAGCACGCCACCGGCGATGCGCCGTTGCAGACCCTGCAGGGGCATGCGCAGACGGTGCGTGGCGTGATCCTGCCAGGGTGCGGGCATTTCGTGATGGAAGAGGCGCCGGCCTTGTTCAACGAACACCTGCTGGCATTCCTGCAAGGCCCGGCGGCCAGTGGCTGAGCGCCGTGCTCAGGGCTCCAGCCCGATACCGCGCAGGATGACGCTGGTCACGGTCTGTACTGCGCTTTCGAAGGCCGGGTCGGTCAGCGGGACACCGTCGTTGAGCAAGGTCACCTGATACCCGAAGTCGGCATAGTGCTGGGTCGCCGCCCAGATCATGTACAGCAGCGCCGACGGCTCTACCGGCAGGATCCGTCGGTCTTCCACCCACCCACGGATCTTGGCTTCCTTGAGCTGCGCCCAGGGCACCAGGGTGTCGTCCAGGGTCGGGCCGAGCACCGGCGCGCCGTGCAGGATCTCTTCGGCCCAGATCTTCGAGCCCAGCGGCCGTGAGCGCGAATGGCCCATCTTGGCGCGGATGTAGCTGGTCAGCACCACGCGTGGGTCGTCGAAACGCTCGAAACACAGCGCGTCCTGCTTCCACACATCCAGCAGGTCCTGCAGTACCGCGCGGTACAGCTCGTCCTTGGTGCTGAAGTAGTAGTGCAGATTGGAGCGCGGCAGCTGCGCCTGCTCGGCGATGTCGCCCATCGAAGTGGCGCCGTAGCCTTTGGCGGCGAACACCTGCTCGGCGGCCTGGAGGATCTTGTCGATGTTGCGCCGACGGATCTCGATCTTGTGGTTGGCCATGGGCTGTCCGTGGTGACCTGAACAGGGCAAGGCTAACAGCTTTGCAAGGCGTGTGGTGAAGGCGTCGCGGCCATCTGCTAACGTGCTCGCATTGCCCCGCCGAGTCTTGCGCCATGCCCTTCGCCGACAACCTGATCGCCTTCACCCTGGCCGCCACCTTGCTGACCCTGACGCCCGGCCTGGACACCGCGCTGATCCTGCGTACCGCCGCCGTGGAAAGCCGCCAGCAGTCACTGCGCGCCGCGCTGGGCATCAATGCCGGCTGTCTGCTGTGGGGCGCGGCGGTGGCCTTCGGCCTGGGCGCGCTGATTGCGGTATCGGAGCTGGCCTACAACCTGCTCAAGTACTGCGGCGCCGCCTACCTGGCCTGGCTGGGGGTGAACATGCTGCTGCGCCCGCGCCAGTCGATGGCACCGGCTGGCGAGCAGGCGCCGGCCACCGGCAACTGGTTCGTCAAGGGCATGCTGGGCAACCTGCTCAACCCCAAGGTCGGCATCTTCTATGTGTCCTTCCTGCCCCAGTTCATTCCCCAGGGCCAGCCATTGGTGGCCTGGACTTTCGGCCTGGTCGGTATCCATGTGCTGCTGGGGCTGCTCTGGGCGACCGGCCTGATCGCCGCCACCCGGCCGCTGGCCGAGGTGCTGCGCCGCGAACGGGTGATCCGCTGGATGGACCGCTGCACCGGCCTGGTGTTCGTACTGTTCGCGGCACGGCTGGCGTTGAGCCGACGCTAGTGTCCTGTCTCGGAAATACGTTCTCTTTTGGCGAGTGGCTTGGGTGTTCGGCCAAGGCGCCGCGACGAGTCATAGCAGGGCTATGGCGAGGAGTGGCAACGCCGGCCGGGCGCCCAAGACGCCGCCAAAAGTGAACAGCTTATTTCCGAGACAGGACACTAGACCAACGGCAGGTAGATGTCTGTCTGCCACTGCGCCTGCGGCGTCTGCGGGTACACGCTCAGGTAGTGGAAGAACAGCGGGTGGTCGCGCAGCTCTTCGCCGCTGGTCGGCAGCCAGTCGCGGTAGAGCGGGTAGATGGTCTCGCCGATGTGGTCCGGTGAGCCCACATGCCGTACCACGGCGCAACGCCCGCCGGGAATGACCAGCGTTCGCACACCGAATGGATTGGCGGCCACTTCGGCTTCGACCTCGCCGCAGATGGCGAAGCGGAAGTCCTCTGGTGCGGTAGTGTCGGGATTGTTGAAGGGAATGCCGAAGGTGCGCCGGGTGGCCACCGGCGACTCATTGCTTTGGGTGCGCCATTGGATGAAGCGGTCCACATTGGCCGGCAGTTGCGCGGGTGGGCCAAGGTGTTCCAGGGCGGCCACGCGGGTTTGCGTGAAATCGACGATACGGACTTGCATGCTGATGCTCCTGGCAAAGTGGGGAATGCGAAATGCCGTGTTCCAGGCGCGCCAGTCCGGCGCCCGGCGAAAGGCGCTCGGCGACAGTGCGAAGTCACGCCGGAAGGCACGGGCGAATGCCTCGGGGCTGTCGAAACCGGCATCCAGCGCCACCTGCAGCACCGCCAGCGCCGGGTCGGCGGCCAGCGCATGGCCGGCACGGCGCAGACGCATCAGTTGCACGTAGCGCGCCACCGGTACACCGACATAGGCGCTGAACTGGCGATGAAAGTGATGCACCGAGAAGTTCGCCACCTGGCTTAGGCGCTCCAGCGACAGGTCGCCGTCGAGGTTGCCCTCGATATGCGCGAGCACGGCGGCGAAGCGTTGATCGTAGGGGCAGTTGGGCGAGGGGCGAGACATCGGTGCGGGCTCCTGGGGTCACGGGCAGGCACAGGATGCGGCAGGTGGGCCGGGGCACGCCTAGCCGGGTTTGCTCAGGTGGCGCCGTTACGCGCCGCAAGTATGAGTGAGCGGTCAGTGTGGAGCTACGCTTCTGCCGATGACGACGGGCCCGGACTTTCAGGTGGCCGCAATAGCCAGTGTTCGATTCTCTTCTGCAGGACATCAATGCCTGCACCCTGCGGATGCATTTGCGCCATCGCACCGACACGGTGGCGGGCAATGAAGTCGTCCTGCCCCAGGCTGTGGTTGGCAAGTGGCCCAGGGAGCATCAGCAGACAGCAGTCCGGAGGAGCACCGGCAATGCGCAGGCTGTCATGGTAGAGGTGTGCGGACTCCATGGCCTCCAGCTCGCAATGCTCGCCGCTACGCCACTTCGCGTCCAGGATCAGTGAGCGCACGGTCTGTCCCATGCGCTCGACGATCAGAATATCGGGAATTCGTTTCCGGCTGATACTGAAACCCTCGTACCCATGGCTCGGTTGAGCTTTGGGGAACACCCCTTGATAGAGCAGTTCAAGACTGTGGCCGGAGGCCAGCTCGGCACGCCAGCAGAAATCTGCCTCCACCGTGATCGGGGCAGCGGGCTTGAGTTTGTTTCCGGTACAGCGCTGGAGGGTGTGCAGTACCTGGACGAAGCACCACATCTCATAGATGCCCCAGGAGTGGTTCGCATGCAGTTGGTCCGATAGCTGATGGCCTTCGACGCCAAGCGCCAACGCTTGTGTTCCAAGGCGGTGGGCCTTGCCATATAGCGGCTGGGCCGCGATCTGGGCAACGCCGCACGCGCTGCTGGCCCCCGATGTAACGGCAGGGAACGGATGCTGACGCAGTACTTGGGACACACGGGCGTCGAGAGCATCGAGAAGCGCGAGTCGACGCTGAGCGCGTTGCTCCTGTTGCTTCCTGGTGCCTTGGAGTGCATTTGCCCTCACTTTGACGCAAAGAGCGCTGATGGCGGTCCTGAGCCTTTTGAGCAGGGCAAGCAATGCGCGATTGGCCTGCGTGTCGACGCTCGCACCAGACGTCCAGGCTGTGACCGGCATGTTGGTGTGTTTGGCGGCGAGCGCAGGATTTCGCAGGAGTGTCGAGAGTTTGGGGTCTCGCAGAGCCACAGGGTGCAGACGACGGACTTGCGAGAGCGGCAGCTTGCCACGTTTGGCCTGCAGCTTGGCATGCGGGATGCGGGCGACCTGTTCGACGGCTTCCAGGAAGGCATGGCCATGCTGACGCAAGCGGGCCAGCAGCACCAGGTCCGCAAACTGCCCCGGTTGGCCATCGCTGCCGAACGCCAAGGTAGCCGCACTGATACCGCCCAGTTGGCGAGGGTAGAGTGCCCGCACCTGCGCGATCATTTCTTCGAATGGCAGGTTGTCGGCCTTGGATGTCGCCGAACCAACCTGCAGGAAATATTCATCGACCGACCCCGTCGGTCGCAGGACTTCCACGCGCACGCGCCCGGCGTAAAGCTCGGGTGTCCAGCGGAACCAGCCGCGTGCCGACAATAGCTCCTCGTCATCCACATACAGAAGGCAACCGTCCTGGTCTGGTTTGAGCTCATACCGGGCGTCTTCCTCGAGCCCGCCCAGTACTTGGCCAATCTGTGCGACGACCTGCGTCTGCGCTGCATTTCTCACGCGCCTGCGAATGGTCAGCATGATTCAGCGCCAGAAGCGTGCGGAGCCGGTTTCCACGAGGTCTTCGTGCAAGGCACGGACCTTTGCTCCACAGCGCGTGAGGCCATGATCGAGCAGCACGTCATGAACCCGTGCAAGCGCTTTCTCGAACCGGGGCGAATGCTCGCCACGCAGCTTGGGCAGCACCCTGGCGTAGATGACGTCATCCAGTGCACCGAGGTCGGCATCGCTGACGTTGCGGAACGTCAGGTAGTTCAGTACATCGTTGATCGTGCGCCAGCCAAAATGCAGCCGTACCGGTTCCAGCGCCTCAACCAGCTGGCTCAGCAATGTGCGGGTCCGTTGGCGCACGCTTTCGGGCAGCGAGGCGGTTGACCAGCCAGGGAAACGTTCGACATCGATGTCCCAGAACTCCAGGGTGTATGCCCGGTCGAGTACCTTGTCCGACAGCCCGTGGGTGGTTTCATCCATGTTCAAGGTTCCGATGATGGCCAGGTTTGCGGGATAGCGAACCTGCATCGGAATCTGGTCGACGGTATCACCGAGCTGATGGAGCTCGATTAGACCCTGGGTCTCCATCGCCGAGAGAATCGGCGCCATGTACTGCTCTGGATGGGACAGGTTCATCTCGTCGAGGATGGCCACGAAGGGGATATCCGGGTTGTCTGCGGCCTGCAACAGCAGTTCCAGGAAGGGGGTGCTCAGGTAGGTGGATTCCTGAATCGGGCTCACGTAGCCCAGCAATGGGCTGGGGTCGTACCAGCCTGGCTGAACCGGGATCATCCGTATCCTGTGCGTCTCGTGTGGTTCAACCTGACAGAGTGCCTGGGCGTACTTGAGCGCCAATTGCGTCTTGCCAGATCCGGATATGCCCGAAAGCACAGCGAAGTGCCGCACGGGGTGGCTCCACAAGCCTGCATGAAGTTCGCTGACCAACTTTTCGTCCAGCGCGAGCTGGTCGCCGAAAAGCTGGTCGAGACGATCTTTCATGTGCGCCGCAGTAGGTAGCTCTGCCCGGTCACGCAACGATTCTGGCGTATCGCCGTCTTCCTGCGTTTCCCCCGCCAGGTTTTCCGGTGTCCAGTCGATCATGCTTGCCCAGCGCTGGCCGCGCTCGGTCAACTGCAGAAGCTTGCCAGCGGTCGGGGCAATCAGCCCCAGCGAAATGAACCAACCGATGATCGACGAGGGTGTGAAACTTGTGGTCCAGCCAGGATTCACCGATTGCAGCAAGTCGATCAGTTGCACCTTGCGTTTTGGGCCGGCTGCCAAGGCTTTGAGCAGATGGTCGGTACCCAGCACGCGGGTCAACAAGTGGTCGGCAAACTCGTCCGGGTCCTGGCTCTCCCGCAGGTTCCTGCCGCGTGCCGTCAGTTGGTAGCTGTCGCCGTCGCGCTTGCACAGGTCGAACTCTCGGGAGATCACATTGATCATGGTCCCGATGCTGTTGTCGGCCAAGTTGGGATTGTGCTGCCTGAGCAGATCGGCGAACTCCTCCCGGGTCACGCCCTCATCGAGCTCCGGTAGCAGGGCCAGCAGGGTCTGCAGGCCGCCGGCGAGGGACGTCAGCCCTTTGCGTCGCACAAGAGCGGGCAGGGGGGTAAGCCCGTCGTCGTTGGCGGGTTGCGCAACGTTGCCCTCGGTGGTGGTGCTCGTATCCAGGCGTTCATACAGCAGCCAAGGCACGCATACCTGCGTCACCAGCGATGCCTGGTTCGTGCAGGCGTTCAAGGCTCGATCGGTCTTGGCGCGAATGGCCCTGTGCATTTGCACGGGATGGTCGTGGCGGTTGCCGCCGAGCTTGAGGTGCAGTGTCTTGAGCCGCCCAAGGTCGGACAGCGTGGTGAAGTGCTCAGGATGCAGCGCGCAAAGTACGCGGTTGAGCTTCAACCAGGGCATACGGTCGCACAGCTTGCGCAGCCTGCTCACCAAGTCTTCATAAAGCTTGATCAACTGAGATTCCACTTGCACGGGATCATCGGGCAAGCTTTCAGCCGCAGCGGCGGCGAACCACAGGACGAATGACTTATCCTGCAACGCCGGTTCGATTCGTACATGGCCGTTGCCAGTACTGGTCACTGGGTTGTCATTCCACAGCTTGTGCAGGAATTTCGCATCGAGCAGATCAACAGGGTCTCGCTTGCGGACCTGGGCGAGGAACCCCTCGAGTTCCTTCATCCAGCCGTCAGTACCTTTGTGCAGAATCGAGCTGGCGAGGATGGACTCGATATGGCCCTGCAATTCCTTTTCTGTCACAACCCTTATGCTCACGGATCCCTCTGCTGTGCTTGTCGTTCTACGAGCGCAGCATGCTAATGCGTCTGGTGTCATATGGCTATGCGCTACTACCGTGGAATCAAGAAGTGGACGTAGCGACGAACAGGTGCGCGCAAGGCGAGGGTCACGGATAGCCCGCCAGGCCAAATAGCACGCCTTTTAACATCGCATCCCTCTGCTACCCTTGCCACTCAGCACCGAAGCTGAAAGCAGTCGCTGGCGGTTCAAGCGTTCACCTCCCGGGCTTCGACTTACCCATTTCGAGCGGTATGACCCACCTGGGAGGTGTGAATGCGCACTCGATTATCCTGCGTCCTGGCCGTGATGCTGGCGTTGCATGGTGCCCCTTCGTTCGCCGAGACGGCGGCCCCTGGCCCGGCGGTGCCCGAGCCCGCCGCCGCCAAGCAGGCGGTGTTCACCCAGGAGCAGCTGGACCAGATGCTGGCCCCCATTGCCCTTTACCCCGACCCGTTGTTGGCGCAGGTGCTGATGGCCAGCACCTACCCAGGCGAGGTGGCCGAAGCGGTCACCTGGTCGAAAGCCCACCCGGACGCCAAGGGCGATGACGCGGTCAAGCAGGTGGCCAGCCAGCCCTGGGACCCCAGCGTGCAGGCGCTGGTGGCCTTCCCCCAGGTGCTTGCCACGCTGGGCCAGGACCCGGTCTGGGTGCAGCGCCTGGGCGATGCCTTCCTGGCCCAGCCGGACGACCTGATGAACGGCGTACAGCGCCTGCGCCAGCAGGCCAAGGCCGCCGGCAACCTGCAGAGCAACCAGTACCAGAACGTCACCGTGCAGGCCGCGCCGGCCAGCACGCCTGCGGCCAGCCAGAGCGCCCCGGCCAGCAACCAGACCATCATCATCCAGCCCGCCGACCCGCAGATGGTCTACGTGCCTAGCTACAACCCGACGACCACCTACGGCACCTGGGCCTACCCAGCCTCGCCGCCGGCCTACTATCCACCGCCGCCGGCCTACTACCCGGGCCAGGCGCTGGTTGCCGGGCTGGCGTTCGGCACCGGGGTGGCGATCGTGGCGTCGTTGTGGGGCGACTGCGACTGGAATCACCATGACGTCGATATCGACGTCAATCGCTACAACAGCCTCAACGTCAACAACCAGATCAACACCATCAACAATAAGTGGCAGCACAACCCGGTGCACCGTGACGGCGTGCCTTACCGCGATGCCCGCAACCGTGAGCAATACGGCCGCCAGCTGGATGGCGCGCGCGACCGTGCCGCCTACCGCGGCGACGATGCGCAGCGTGCCAGGGAACGGCAGAACGCGCTGAATTCGCTGGACCGCCACGGCATCGAGCGGCCCGCCACCAGCAATGTGCAGGCCCGCGACCGGGTGCGCGAAGCCCAGGCCCAGCGCAATGACAGCCGTCTGGCCGAGCGGCGCCAGGATGCGCCCAGGACCAGTCCGGTTGCCCAGCAGCGTCAAGGGCAAGGCCAGGCCCGCCAGCAATTGGCGCAACGCCAGGGCGCTGGTGCTGCCCGCAACAATGCCTTCGACGGTGTACGTTCACCGTCGCGCAGCACCCAGCAGGCTGACCGAGGGCGTACCAGCCAGGCCTTCGCCCAGCGTGGCGGCGGCCAGCGGGCAGCAGGGCAACAGGTATCCCGCCCCAGCGGCGGGGGCGGGCGTTTTCATGGAGGGGGCCGCCGATGAACATGCCCAGCACAAGGTTGTTATGGCTCGCGGCCTGCCTGGCCTGGCCAGGCCTTACGGCAGCGCAGGAACACTTCGCCACCCCGGAGCAGGCCGTCGAAGCCTTCGTCAGTGCACTGGGCACCCAGCCACCGGACGAAGCGCGCTTCGGCCAATTGCTCGGCGAGGACTGGCGCACCTACATACCCCGTGGCGGTGTGCAGCACCGGGATGTCGACACGTTCCTTGCGCAATACGCTAAAGCGCACCGTATAGAACGAACCGACGAGCACCGCGCGCTGCTGGCAGTGGGTGACGCCCACTGGACCTTGCCCATCCCCTTGGTGCAAAGCGCCAACGGCTGGCATTTCGACCTCAAGGCCGGCAGTGCCGAGATCCGCGCCCGGCGAATCGGGCGCAACGAACTGGCGGTGCTGCAGTCGATGCTGGCCTACCACGACGCGCAGATGGAGTACGCAAGCCTGGACCGCAACGGCAACGGCGCACTGGAGTACGCCCGGCGCATCTTCAGCACCCCGGGCCAGCACGATGGCCTGTATTGGGCCGATGACGGCGATGGCCAGATCAGCCCGTTGGGTCCGTTGTTCGGCCAGGAGCAGGCGGGTGAGGACTGGTACGGCTATCACTTTCGCATCCTCGAAGCCCAGGGCCCCTCGGCGCCGGGCGGCGCCTACGACTACCTGATCGGCGATCGCATGAGCCGTGGCTTCGCCCTGGTCGCCTGGCCGGCCCGTTACGACGACAGCGGGGTGATGAGTTTCATGATCAGCCACGACGGCGAGGTGTTCGAAAAGGACCTGGGGCCGGAAGGCGAGCAAGTGGCCAAGGCGATGAAACGCTTTGATCCGGACAGTAGTTGGAAGCCGGTGGAGGTTGGTGCCGACTAGGCGAGCCATCCAAGGTGTCAACAACGTGTCGAGGTGGTGCGGCTGGCCGTTTCGGATTACATGCGTGAGGTTTGGATTGACCGGGCAGGGCGGTGCTCTGCCCGGTCATGAGGGTGTGATTTTACTATGGAAGGCTGCTGTTATCGGGATTGCGGATTGACAAGTTCGATTCAGCAGGCGACGAAGGGGACTGATCTTCGGCAGCTTTTTCGAGAAACTCAATAAGGGATTGTATGTGTTGCATATAATGTGAGTGCCCATGAGTGTCTATCGCTCCCGCTGGTGGGAAACCGCGGGCCTTTGCGAGGATGACAGTCCCCGCGTTGGTAATGTCTATCAAGGCATTTCGATCTTCGGTGTCTGGATATTTTAAAAGTTCTGACACTGTTTTTTTATGCGCGTTGATTTCGCGGGCTATCATCTGGACGTCGGAGTCGAGGTGGTCGTCAGGATTATAAAGCTTTGTGACTAATGAGTTTCTTTGTTTGTTTATTGATCCGGTGGTTTTTTTTATTTGTTTGTTGTGTTCCAGTGTCACCCGATTTACAGGGGTAGAAGGGTTGATGCTGATGGTTTTGACTTTCCCATGCCCGCTCGGGTCGATGAAGTTGATCGAGTCACCGGCACAGTATGCATAACTATTGATGCCGCCTCGTTTGAATGGGCTCTGGCTGTCAGGTGATTGGAATCTCATGAGTGTCGGGTTGTAGCTTCGATAACCGCGACCTAGTAGATAGTAATCACCAATTTTTTGTATGAGTTCACCGTTAAATCCCAATATTGGCTGCGTTGTTGAATACACATTTCGCCGTCCATAAGGAGTGTAAGCTAGCGCGTGGCCTGGGATTGTACTTAGGATGGTGCCTTGTCGCTCAATTCCCAGTAGCAGTGTTTGGGTTGTGGTACGTTCTGCCAAAGGACTTCCATTGAATCCGAAGAGAGAGTACTTCTCATTTATGGAGATAACGTGATGGAGATTCTGGGCTTGATAGAATAATTTATTTTCTTGTTGCGCCATGATATTGACTCCTCCAACTGTTTTTGATGTTACGTTGAGGGGTATCGATTCAAGGTGCAACTAGTAGAATTGTCAGTTCCTTACCGCCATTGACCCCGAATGGCTGTGCGTGGTCTGCTGGGCTTCTTTGCACGTGAACCCGCTCCTGCAGGCTGTGTGGGATGCCTGTGGCGGGTTTACCCGCGAATGGCCCTCCGATCCTTCAAAGGAAGCTGAAGATCCATGTCCGACTACAAGCTCCACTGCTTCGCCGAGTCCGGCAACGCCTACAAGGTCGCCTTGATGCTCGAGCTCACCGGCCAGCCCTGGCAGGCGGTGTTCGTCGACTTCTTCAACGGCCAGACCCGCGGCCAGGCCTGGCGCGACCAGGTCAACGAACAGGGCGAAGTCCCGGTGCTGGAGCATGCCGGTGAAACGCTCACCCAGTCGGCGCTGATCCTCGAATACCTGGCCGAACGCACCGGTCAGTTCGGCCCGCGGGATGAGGCCGAGCGGCGCGAGATCTGGCGCTGGATGCTGTTCGACAACCACAAGTTCACTTCTTACTACGCGTCGCTGCGGTTCATCTTCTGCCTGAAAAAATCCGCTGAGACCGATGTCACGCGCTTTCTGCGCGAGCGGGCCACGGCGGCGTACCGCATCGTCGATGCGCACCTGGCGCAGACGCCGTTCATGGTCGGTGGCCGGCTGACCATCGCAGACCTGTCGCTGGCGGGGTATGTATTCATGCCCGAGGACACCGGGATCGACCTGAAGCAGTTCGCGCATATCGAGGCGTGGAAGGCGCGGATCATGGCGATGCCGGGGTGGAAGCACCCGTATGAACTGATGCCGCGGGCGGCGGCTGGCGACTAGCCGCACTCGGCCCCTGGTTCAGCCCACCACGCGTAGCCACGGCCAGCGCGCCCGGTAGCTCTCGGCCTTGGCGCGGAACAATTCAGGCTGGTGGTTGAGCGGATTGCTGCGCAGCAGGTCATGCTGCAGGTCGTCGAGACCATGGGTGCTGTACAGCTCGCCATTGGCGATGCCCAGGCCCAGGCAGGTCGAGCTGACCAGGTAGCGGTCGATGCCGTCGGTGACCTTGGTCAGGCGCGGATAGGGCACGCCGAACCGCTCGGGGTACCACAGGTGCACCCGGGCCTGGTTGCGCGCTTCCAGGGTGACGCCGAGGTCGGCGCCCAGCGCCTGGACGGCCTGGATCACCCGGTCCTCTGCCTCCCAGGAGAGGTCCTGGTCGAAGTAGATGATGTCGTAGTCCTTCACGCCCCAGCCCGGCTCGCGGCCTGCGCGGTGGTTCCACAGGGCCTGGAACAGGCAGCCGGCGGTGAGCATCGCTTCGGGCAGCTCGAGTGCTGGCAGGCGCTCGAGCAGAATACGGTTGATCGGGTTTTCCAGCGCCAGCGCGATCACGCGCTCGGGGGTGAGTGGTGGCATCGTCCAGTCCTTGGCAATGGCAGAGGGCTGCGAGGATAACCGGATCGGTCGGCGTTGTTAACCGCGTGTCGAGGTGGGGAGGGTGGCCGTTTCTGTCACCGTTTGCTGCTGGTCCGCACGCAGCACGGCCAGCCTGCGTTGTTCGTATTGCTCCTGGCTAAGCCCTTGGCGCTGCAACGCTTCGAGCTGCAGTTGGCGCGCTTCGCCGGCGGTGAATGGGCGCAGTTCGGGGTGGTTGGCACAACCGCTCAGTACGGCGATGGCCAGGGCGGCGAGTAATAGGCGAGGGGTGTTCATCGGGCGCTTTCCATGATCGGTGGATCGATGGAGCGAGCTTAGGGCGCACGCCCGATGAGGAGAAATTGCCGCGCTCGATAGTGACTATCGAGGCGGCAAACAGGCGGTCAGAACTTGTAGTTCACGCTGGCTTCGAGGGTACGCGGCGCGCCCGGGGTGGCCAGGTCGACCGAGCCGTGGGCCGAGGCATAGTAGTCGCGGTCGAAGGCGTTCTTCAGGCGCAAGGCCGCATCCCAGTGCTGCACGCTGTACAGCAAGGCGGCGTCGAAGGTGGTGTAGGCGGGCATCACCACCTTGTTGTCCAGCGCGGTGTAGCGGTCGTCGACGTAGTTGGCGCCGGCGGCTACGCGCCACTCGGGGGTGAGGGTGCGCACCAGCCAGACATTGGCACTGTTGCGTGGCGTCAGGGTGGGCACCTGGCCTTCGTTGGCCACGCCGTTGGTCTTGCTGTTGGACTTGGTGATCTCGGCGTCCAGGTAGGCGTAGCCGGCATACACCTGCCATTTGTCGCTGAGCTGGCCGCTGAGGGTCGCCTCGAAGCCGTCGGTGCGCTGTTCACCGGCCAGGATGGTCAGGTTGGGGTTGGCCGGGTCGGCGGTCTTCATGTTGGTGCGTTCGAGGCGGAACACCGCAGCGGTCAGCGACAGGCGGCTGTCGAGGAGGTCCCACTTGGCGCCCACTTCATAGTTGGTGGTCTCTTCCGGCTCCAGGCCCGCGTTGCTCGGGGCGACCGCGAACACTTCGCCCGAAGGCTGGTAGCTGCGGCTGACCGACACATAGTAGGACTGGATCTGGTCAGGCTGGAACACCAGGCCCGCACGTGGGCTCCAGGTCTTGTCGGTGCGGTCGAGGTCGACGTTCTGCACACGGGCGTCGTTGTACTCCTGGCCGAAGATGTCGTAGCGCACACCCAGCAGGGCTTTCCACTGCGAGGTCAGCTCGATCAGGTCCTGCACGTAGAAACCGCTGGTCTGCTGGTAGTTGGTGCCGTTGGACGACAGGTTGGCGGCGTGGTCCGGCACGCCCACCAAGGCGTCGCGGTACACAGGCACGCGGGCCACGTTGTTCTGGCTGTAGACGCGCTGGTACTTGTCCTGGAAGCCGACCTCCACGCCGTACAGCAGGTTGTGCTGCATGCCGGCCAGTTGCGCCTGCTGCTTGAGCTCGGTCTGGTTGAACACACCGCTTTCATCGCGCGCCACGTTGCCGCGGTTGAGCTTGACCAGCAGTTCACCGTTGGGCGCGGTGACGAAGCGGGTTGGGCTGCTGTCGGCCAGGGTGTTGTTGCGGTCCAGGTCGTAGCGGTAGTAACGGCTGGTGTTGGTCAGGGTGAAGTCGTCGTTGATGCGGTAGTCGAGGCTGGCGGTGAACGAGAACACCTCGCTGCGGGCATAGTCCTGCGAGGCGTTGCCCGAGCCGAAGCGCTTGTCGCGGTCGACGTTGGCCGGGCGGTCACCCACGGCCGGGATGCCGAAGTCGATCAGGCGCTTGTCGTACAGGTAGGTGGCGCCGAGGTTCAGCTCCAGGTCGTCGGACAGCTTGAACCAGGCCGATGGAGCGATGGCCTTGCGGTCGATGTAGCCGTCGTCGCGGAAAGTGTCGCTGTCTTCGAAGGCACCGGTGACGCGGTAGGCCTGGTTGCCCTCGGGGGCGGCCCAGCCGCTGTCGAACTGGGTGCGGCGTTTGCCCTCGGTGTCGAGGGTCATGCCCACTTCCTGCTTCGGCGCCAGGCCCGGTTTCTTGCTGATGCTGTTGATCAGACCACCGGACGAGCCACGGCCGTAGAGCACGGCGGCAGGGCCCTTGATCACTTCGACGCGCTCGACGTTGGAGAGGTCGCGAAAGTACAGGGCATCGTCGCGAATGCCGTCGACGTACATGTCGCCGATGGCGCTGAAGCCGCGAATGGTCACCTGGTCGCGCTGGCCGTCGCCGTTCGACAGGCCGACGCCGGGCACGTTCTTGAGCACGTCTTCCATGGACTGGGCGCCCTGGTCCTTGATCACGCTTTCGGGCACCACGTTGACGGTCTGCGGGATATCGCGCAGCGGTGCGTCGATCTTCAGCGCGCTCTTGCTCTCGCTGGCCTTGTAGCTCTGCTGCTCGTAGGCGCTGGTCACCGAGGTGGCCGGCAGGGCCAGCGGGTCCTTGGTCTGCGCATGGACAGCAGGGATGACCAGCAGGCCCAGCATCGACAGGGATACTGGAGCAACAGACTTTTTCGCCATAGGAATACGACTCGTTGTTGTTTGAGGTGGCGAATGGTAATGGTTCGCAAATGTAAAGCAAGTGTAAAGATGAAATATTCGGAAAAATATTTCATTTCGTGGGTGGCTATTCGTTTGGGTGTATTTGTGTTTCGCGCAGAGGCTTCTGGCCCCTCATCGGATTTGGGTAATAAAGATCGGGTGATGGCCACCAGGTGCTGGGCGGTGTTTTTGCAGCGCCTATGAGATCGAGCGCCGCGCGGGCGGCGCTCGATCTTGAGGGCGCTGCAGATCTATCGCCATGCACCTGGTGGCCTTCACCCAGTCTCCTCTCATGCACCTGGCAGCCCACATGCAATCCCAAGTCATGTCACCCCCGACTACCCCCTCAACGCGGCATGTACCCCAACTGCCACGCCCGTGGAATAAACCGGCTCACCAAGGCCAGCACACAGGCCAGGCCACAGCTTGCGAACAACGCCAGCAACCCCAGCCGTTGCTCCAGCCAGGCGCCGATGGCTGCGCCCAGCAACATCCCGCTCCAGGGCACCAACTGCACCCGCCAGCCATGCCGCCGCTCGCCCAGCAACCAGCGCCCCAGCCCGCGGCCAAACCGCGAAAGCGCGCCGGTGACATAGGTCAGACCGATCGGCAGGCCATTCACCTGCTCGACCACGGCATTGAGCATGCCCATGGCCAGGATCGCCGCGGCCAGCGCCGGGAAGCTCGTTGCCAGCGGCCAGGCGGCGGCAAAGGCAAGCAGGGCGGCAACCACCAGCAACAAGGGTGAGGCCCGCCGGCGAAAGTGCCGGGCCAGCAGCACCCCCAGGGCATTGCCCAGCACGAAACTGAAGATCGCCAAGGCCAGGCGCAGCACCAACGCCAGGTCGGCCTGGCTGATGGCCACCGCCAGGCGCGTGGTATTGCCGCTCATGAACGAAACGAAATCACCCAGCGCCAGCAGGCCGATGGCGTCGGTCATGCCCGCCAGCACCGACAGCCCGGCCACCAGCCCCAGGCCAACGCGGCCGCGCAGCACCTGCAGCCTGGCGCGGCGAGCACTGTGCAGGGAAGAGGCGGTGGGCAGCATGAGGGTATGTCTCCGACAGTGGGGTCCCGATCTTATACCGGCGCCAAGGCCTTGCGCATGGGCACGCAGGGAACGTGGGAGTAGCCAGGCCTGGAGGCAGGCACGGCTGTAGACGATACGCGGCAATTGCAACAGCACCCAGGCAAACCACGCAGTGGGCCGGCGCAATCAGCCGCTGCTGGCGATCCCCGGGCGGCAGGCTCATGCTGCGGACTCCCCACGGTTGGCCGCGAGGCATGCGATGCAAAAGGATACGCCGGTAGTCCTGATCAACGGCCTGATCGGCTGCCTGGATCATCCCGCACTACACGACACCCTGCCTACCCGGGTGATCGCCCCCGACCTGCTCGGCTATGGCACGTTGCAGGACACCGCGCCGAAACTGATCGATATTCCCGCCCAGGTCGAGCACCTGCACCGCCAGTTGCAGGCGCGCAACGTGGCGCGGGCACACCTGGTCGGACATTCGGTGGGCGGGGTGGTGGCGCTGATGTTCGCTCACCGCTACCCGCATCAGGTTGCCAGCGTGACCAGTGTCGAAGGCAACTTCACCTTGAACGATGCGTTCTGGTCGGCCTCGGTGGCGCGCATGGAGCGCGAGGCGGTCGAAGAGCTGCTGGCAGGCTATCGGGCCGATCCTGGCGCTTGGCTGGCACGTGCCGGGGTCGCGCCCGATCCACGGCGGCTGGCCCTGGCACAGCGCTGGCTGGCCCATCAGCCGGCAGCCACCTTGCAGGCCATGGCCGCTTCGGTGGTCGCGGTCACTGGCGCGGCCCGCTACCCGCAGCAGCTGCAGGCGGTGTTCAGCGCAACGCCGGTGCACCTGCTGGCCGGCGGGCACTCACGCGCCGGCTGGGACGTACCCCACTGGGCCGAGCGGGCGGCGGCAAGCTATACCGAGCTGGCGGGCGTGGGCCACCTGATGATGCTCGAAGACCCACAAGGCTTTGCCAGTGCCATTGCCCGCCTGCTTGGCTGACGACCGCCCTCAGAACGAGCCGGTACGGACTTCGCCACTGCGCACGTAGTGGGCAAGCAGCACGCCCTTGGGCGTAGTGGCCGATTCCACCAGCTCGAAGGCGGCCGCTTGCGCGTCATCACCGAACAGTCGCTTGCCACGACCGAGCAGCAGCGGGTGGATCAGCAGCCTCAGCTCATCCACCAGGCCGGCGGCCAGCAGCTGGCGCACCAGTTCGCCGCTGCCCTGGGTCAGGAGTACGTCGCCGTCCCGTTGCTTGAGCGCGCGAACCGCGCCGGCCACATCCGCGCCCAAGCCATGGCTGTTGTGCCAGTCGAGCGAGCCGGGATGGTGGGTGGCAACGTGCTTGGGCACGCGATTGAACAGGTCGGCCAGCGAGCTATCGTCCGATTGGTGCTCAACGTGCGGCCAGTACCCGGCGAAGATGTCGTAGGTGCGCCGCCCCAGCAGCAGCTCGAACGGCTGGCTGAACAGCGTCTGCATGGCCTGGCCGAAGGCTTCGTCGGCCAGCGGCGGGATCCAGCCGCCGTGGGTGAAGCCGCCGCTGGTATCTTCCTGCGGGCCGCCGGGGGCCTGCATGACGCCGTCGAGGGTGATGAAGGCGGCGACGATAAGCTTGCGCATGGGGTGTTCCTCTTCAGGTGGCTGTTCGAGGGGTAGTCGAACGGGGCGGGCTGAAATCGACAGGAACGATAGAACATCGGCGACGCGTTGGTGGCTTCAATCGCCGGCAAGCCGGCGATTGAAGCTGGTGTGGACGGGGATGTTTACAACCAGTACGTCACCGCCCACCACCCCAGCCCACCCATGACCACGGTGTAGGGCAGCGCCATCCACACCATGCGCCCGTAGGACAGGCGAATCAGCGGCGCGATCGCTGAAGTCAGCAGGAACAGGAACGCCGCCTGGCCATTGGGCGTCGCCACGCTGGGCAAGTTGGTGCCGGTATTGATCGCCACGGCCAGGGTCTCGAAGTGCTCGCGGCTCATGGCGCCGCTGACGAACGCCTGCTTGACCTCGGTGATGTAGATGGTGGCGACGAACACGTTGTCGCTGATGGCCGAGAGCAGGCCGTTGGCCAGGTACAGCATGCCCGGCTGCTGCTCGGTCGGCAGCGCCAGCACCCAGGCGATCAGCGGGCTGAACAGCTGCTGCTGGTGGATCACCGCCACCACCGCGAAGAACACCACCAGCAGCGCGGTGAACGGCATGGCGTCCTGGAACGCACGGCCCAGGCGGTGCTCGTCGGTGATGCCGGTGAACGCAGTGATCAGCACGATCACCAGCAGGCCGATCAGCCCCACCTCGGCGATGTGCAGGCCCAGGCAGACGATCAGGATCAGCGCCGCCAGCCCCTGCACCACCAGGGCGATGCGTTGCGCCGGGGTGCGTGCGGCGTCGTCTTCGGCGGCGTAGGCGGCCAGTACCTGGCGCACGCGCTCGGGCATCAGCGTGCCGTAGCCGAACAGGCGCAGCTTCTCCAGCAGCACGCAGGTGACCAGGCCTGCGGCCAGTACCGGCATCGACACCGGCGCGACCTTGAGGAAGAAGTCGGCGAAGTGCCAGCCCATCTCATGGCCGATCAACAGGTTCTGCGGCTCGCCCACCAGGGTGCACACGCCGCCCAGCGCGGTGCCCACCGCGCCATGCATCAGCAGGCTGCGCAGGAAGGCGCGGAACTGGTCGAGGTCGTCGCGGTGCAGCTGTTCGACCTGCTGGTCGCTGTCCAGTGACGACTCTTCGCGGGGGTTGGTGCCGGAGGCGACCCGGTGGTAGACCGCGTAGAAACCCACGGCGGCACTGATGATCACCGCGGTCACGGTCAGCGCGTCGAGAAACGCCGAGAGGAACGCCGACAGCACGCAGAACAGCAGGGCCAGCGCGGCCTTGCTGCGCACCCCCAGCAGGATCCTGGAGAACAGGTACAGCAGCAGCTCTTTCATGAAGTGGATGCCGGCGACCATGAACATCAGCAGCAGGATCACCGGAAAGTTGTGCTGCAGCTCTTCATACAGCGCCTCGGGCGTGGCCATGCGCAGCAGCAGCGCTTCGACCAGCAGCAGGCCGCCGGGCATCAGCGGGTAGCACTTGAGCGCCATGCCCAGGGTGAAGATGAACTGCAGCACCAGCGCCCACCCCGTGACCACCGGGCCGAGGGTTGCCAGCAGCAGCGGGTTGAGCAGCAGGAACAGGCAGATGACCGCCTTGTACCAGCGCGGCGACTGGCCCAGGAAGCTGTGGGCGAGGGCGCTGGGCAGGGATTGCGACATGAATTTGTATCCTTTTGATTCTACAGTGGCGCACGGTGCCGCATCGGGCCCCGAGGTGCAAGGCGTGCAGTCCCGCTTTTGGCACATGTGCGGCCTTGTGGGTGCGCTAAGATCCTGCGCGTGAACCCTTTTCCCACAGGAGTGCCGTCCGTGACCGAATACACCGCGTTCAAGGTTGAACTGACCGACAACATCGCCCACGTGCAAATCAACCGCCCGGACAAGATCAACGCGATGAATGCCGCCTTCTGGGAGGAGATCGTCGACATCTTCCAGTGGATCGACGACACCGACGCGGTGCGCGCCGTGGTGATCAGTGGCGCCGGCAAGCATTTCTCCTCGGGCATCGACCTGATGATGCTGGCCTCGCTGGCCGGCCAGCTGGGCAAGGACGTCGGCCGCAACGCCCGCCTGCTGCGCCGCACCATCCTGCGCATGCAAAGCTCGTTCAACGCCGTGGACAACTGCCGCAAGCCGGTGCTGGCGGCGATCCAGGGTTACTGCATCGGTGGCGCCATCGACCTGGTCTCGGCCTGCGACATGCGCTACTGCGCCAGCGACGCACAGTTTTCGATCAAGGAAATCGACATGGGCATGGCCGCCGATGTCGGCACCCTGCAACGTTTGCCGCGTATCATCGGCGACGGCATCATGCGCGAGCTGGCCTTTACCGGGCGCATGGTCGATGCCGAAGAGGCGCTGCGCATCGGCCTGGTCAACCGGGTTTATGCCGACCACGCCGCATTGCTCGATGGAGTCTTTGCCATTGCCCGCGAGATTGCCGCAAAATCACCGATCGCGGTGGCCGGCACCAAGGAGCTGATCAGCTACATGCGTGACCATCGCGTCGACGATGGCCTGGAGTACATTGCCACCTGGAACGCCGCCATGTTGCAGTCCGAAGACCTGCGCGTGGCGGTGGCCGCCCACATGAGCAAACAGCAACCGACGTTCGCCGACTGACCCCGTTGGCGGGCGCCTTCAAGGGACCGCAACGATGTCAGCACGCTGGACAACCGCAGTACTCGACCCGCAGATCACCGGGGGGCTGGCCGTCGCCCGCAGCCCGGAAGGGTTCCTGGTGGACGCCAATGGCGCGCTGTTCCCCCGCGACTGGCTCAAGCGTCAGGCACTGGACGTGCTGTGCGAGCACGGCATCGGCCACTTCGACGGCCAGCCGGTGTTCCTGCTCGAACTGCGCAGCGCCGGCGAGGTGCCGGGCTGCGCCTGGCAGGGCTTGCGCCGGTTCATGCTCGAAGGCGACTTCGACACCTACAAGGTGCTGGGTTACGCCGCGCAGATCGGCACCTGGGCCCGCGAGCACCGCTTCTGCGGCAGCTGTGGCCAGGCGATGACGCAGATCCACTGGGAGCGGGCGATGTACTGCCAGCCCTGCGACCTGCGCAGCTACCCGCGCATTTCACCGAGCATGATCGTGCTGGTTACCCGTGGCGACGAGGTGCTGCTGGCGCGCTCGCCGCGTTTCGTGACGGGCGTCTACAGCACCCTGGCCGGTTTTGCCGAGCCAGGCGAGTCGGCCGAGGACTGCCTGGTGCGCGAGGTGCGCGAAGAGGTGGCGGTGGAGGTGAAGAACATCCAGTACGTCGGCAGCCAGTGCTGGCCGTTCCCGCACTCGATGATGCTCGGTTTCCATGCCGAGTACGCCGGTGGCGAGATCGTCATGCAGCCGGACGAGATCGAGGATGCGCAGTGGTTCAGCGTGCACGAGCTGCCGCCGCTGCCGGCCGGGCGCTCCATCGCCCGCTACCTGATCGACTTGTATGTGGCGCGGCGCTTAGGCCTGGCCGAACCAGTGCTGCCACGCTAGGCGGACGGTCAACGCCAGCACCACGGCGATGAACACCGGGCGGATGAACTTGCTGCCGCCGCTGATCGCCGTGCGTGCGCCGAAGAACGCGCCGACCATCACCGACAGGCCCATGCACAGGCCGACGATGTAGTCCACCTGCCCGGAAATGATGAACACCGTCAGCGCCGCGATGTTGCTGACGAAGTTCATGCTGCGCGCCACGCCGCTGGCGCGGACCAGGTCGATGGGGTAGAGCAGCAGCGTGCTGACGGTCCAGAACGCGCCGGTGCCGGGGCCGGCGACGCCGTCGTAGAAACCCAGGGTGAAGCCTTGGGGGAACTGCCATTTCTTCTTGATCGGCGCATCGGCGTCCAGCGGCGCCTTGGGCGTGCCGCCGAACAGCAGGTAGACGCCGCAGGCGAAGACGATCACCGGCAGCATCTTGTTCAGCCATTCGGCCGGCATGTAATGGGCCACCACCGCACCCAGCAGCGCGCCCGCCAGGGTGCCTGCAATCGCCTGGCGCCACTGCGCCGGGTGGAACAGCTTGC
Organism: Pseudomonas sp. zfem004; assembly: GCF_032621715.1. Taxonomy (NCBI): domain Bacteria; kingdom Pseudomonadati; phylum Pseudomonadota; class Gammaproteobacteria; order Pseudomonadales; family Pseudomonadaceae; genus Pseudomonas; species Pseudomonas sp. zfem004. Next base: position 114,944 of record NZ_JAVYJF010000015.1, read on the forward strand.
GACGGTAGTAGGTGATGCTGGCCGTGGCCGCGCCGAAGGTGGAGCTGAGCTTGTTGGTGCCCAGCACCAGGTGCGGCGGCATGCCGGCGGTGAGCAGCGCCGGGGTGGTCAGCAGGCCGCCGCCACCGGCGATGGCATCGATGAAACCGGCGACGAAGGCGACCAGGGCGAGGATCAGCAGGGTGAGCGGTTCTACGGTGAGTTCGAAGGGCATGGGGGTCGGCAGGCTGGAAGGCAGGGGTGCGGCAAACTGCCGCGCTAGAGGGGTGACATGGTAAGCCGCCAAGTGTGTGTTGTCAGCACCGACGCCATCGCGGGGCAAGCCCGCTCCCACGCCTCAGCCTGAGCGCCGCGTGGGAGCGGGCTTGCCCCGCGATGGACTTTAAAGGAACCAGCGATACTCCCGCGCACTCACCTCCTGCATGAACGCCAGATGGTCCTGGCGCTTGTTCTCGCAATACACCATCACGAACTCCGCCCCCAGCCCTTCATTCACCGCCGGATGCCCGCGCATGGCCGCCACCGCGCCGAGCATGTCCTTGGGGAAGTCGATGCCGCTGCCACGGTCCTCGTTCAGCGGCGCAATCGGCTCCTGCCCGGCATCGAGCCCGTGCTCCATACCGCACAGGATCGCCGCCAGCACCAGGTACGGGTTGGCATCCGCCCCCGCCAGGCGGTGCTCGATACGCAGGTTGCGCGGGTCCGACTCGGGAATGCGGATGCACGCGTCGCGGTCTTCGAAGCCCCAGCTGGCGCGGCTGGCGGCATTGACCATGGCGCCGTAGCGGCGGAACGCGTTGTGGTTGGCGGCAAAGATCGGCATGCAGTGCGGCAGCAACTCCAGGCAGCCGGCCACGGCGTGGCGCAAGGGGCGTTGGTCGTTGGCCGCGAGCAGGTTGTTGCCTTGCTTGTCGTACAGGCTGACGTGCACATGCATGCCACTGCCCGGCGCCTGCAGGTACGGCTTGCTCATGAACGAGGCGCGCAGCCCGTGCTTGAGCGCCACGCCGCGGGTGCTGCGGCAGAACAGCGCCGCCCAGTCGGCGGCGCGCAGGCCGTCGTCGCAGTGGCCGAAGTTGATCTCGAACTGGCCCGGGCCCAGCTCGGCGGTGATGACGTTGGCGTCCACCCCTTGCGCGTTGGCGGTCTCGACCATGTCGCGCAGCACGTCGGAGAAGCGTGACAGGCGCTCGATATGCATGTTCGGCTGGTCGTCGGCGTCGTCACTGAACGGGTCGTGGGGGAACTGCGGCAGGCCTTCCTTGAGCGCCCGGTCGAACAGGTAGAACTCCAACTCGAACGCCACCACCGGGCGGATACCGCGACGTTCCAGGCGCTGCAGCACGCGGGCGAGCACTTCGCGCGGTTCGAATTCGATGGGGGCGGCGGTGCCGTCGGAGCTGATCAGCATCTGCCCCAGCGGCTCGCGCTCCCAGCTCACCGGCTTGAGCGTGCCGGGCACCAGGCGCCGCGGGGCGTCGGGGTCGCCGTCGTTGAAGCAGTAGTCGCCAATCGGGAACAGCCCGCCTTGCACGCCCAGCAGTACGCAGTTCTGTGGCAGCTTCAGCGGGCTGCCAGCGGCGACCTTTTCCAGCATGTCGATGGGGTAGCGCTTGCCGTAGAAGTGCCCGGGGATGTCCAGGCTGATCAGGTCGACGTAGCGCACCTGCGGGTGCTGGGCGCGGAAGGCGCGGACTTCGCTGAGCAGGTCGGGCATTGTTTTTGTAGTTGTCATGGTCATGCTCTTAACGGAAGACCCAGAGGACCCGGGTCGGCTCGGTGGTGAGGTTGGCGTAGCGAAACTGGCTGTGTGGCGGCAGCTGGAAGCTGTCGTTGGGGTACAGGGTGACGGCCTCGTCACGGCCTTCGAGCCACAGCGTCAGCTCGCCTTCGAGGACGAAGCCGCCCTGTTCCGAGCTGTCGTCCAGGTGCCCGTCGCCACTGCTGGCACCCGGTGCCAGGTGGCTTTCGAGCATGGCGAAGCGGCCATTGAGGGTGGGCGAGGCCAGCACGTCGGTGACGCCGGCGGCGTAGTACAGGGTGCGCCGTTCGCCGGGGCGGGTGACCCAGTCGATCTCCCGTGGCGGCACGGCCTGGTAGAAGTAGGTGGTCGGTACCTGCAGGGCTTCGCTGATGGCGGTGAGGTCGGCCACGGTCGGGCGCGACAGGCCGCGCTCTACCTGCGAGAGGAAGCCCAGCGAGCGGTTGACCCGCCCGGCCAGCTCGTCAAGCGTCAGGCCACGGTGCTTGCGCAGGTCGCGCACCAGCCGCGCCAGGGCTTGGCTGTCGTCGGTCAACTCAGACATGGTCGCGCATCCTGTACCAGGCCTTGGCCGCCGCCTCCAGGGGGGCAGCCAGCAGGTCGCCGCCGGGGAAGCGGCCGTTGTCGATGCCCTGGTACAGCGCCAGCAAGTCGTCGTCGCCGAGGATCGCGTCGCTGACCGCCCGCGCCCCGGCCAGGGTCGGCAGCACGCCGTGCCCGGAGAAGCCTTGCAGCCAGTAGCGCTGGCCTTGGCGGCCGATGTCCGGGGTGCGCTGGATGCTGCAGTCGATATGGCCGCCCCAGGCATGTTCGATGGCTACCCCGCGCAGTTGCGGGAACACCCGTTCCAGGTAGGGGCGGGTGGCGGCGGCGACATCCTTGGGGATGCCGCCCAGGTAGGTGCAGCCACCGCCGAACAGCAGGCGGTGGTCGGGGGTGAGGCGGAAGTAGTCGGGGACGAACTGGTTGTCGATCACGCAACTGTTGCGTGGCAGCAGCGAGGCGGCGAAGTCGGCGTCCAGCGGCGCGGTGGCCACCTGGTAGGAGCCGACCGGCAGCAGGCGCCGCGCCAGGTTGCGGTCGAGCCGGTCGATGTAGGCGTTGCAGGCCAGCACCAGCACGCTGCTGCGCACTTCGCCCTTGTCGGTGCGGGCGACGAAGCCTTCGGCCGTTTCGTGGTAGTCGAGCACCTGGCTCTGTTCGAAGATGCGCCCGCCGGCCTGTTCGATCGTGGCGGCCAGGCCCTGGGCCAGTTTCAGCGGGTTGAGGTGGGCGCCGTTGGGGTCCAGCAGGGCGGCCTGGTAGCGTGGGCTGTCGATCCACTCGGGCAGCTCGTCGCGGCCGATCAGGCGCAGGCAGTCGTAGCCGAATTTCTCTGCCGCGTCGCGTTGCGCTTCCTCCAGCAGCTTTACCCGCCGGGGCAGCACGGCAGTCCACAGGCTGCCGAGGCGGTAGTCGATGTCGAAGCCGTGGCGCGCCGGCAACTCGCCCATCTCGCGGGCGGCCCAGCACATGCTGTCCCACAGGCGCCGGCTGCGCTCCAGGCCCAGGGCCTTTTCCAGTGGCGGCATGTCGCAGGACCAACCCGGCAGGGCCTGGCCACCATTGCGCCCGGAGGCGGCCCAGGCGACGCGGCTGGCTTCGAGCAGGGTTACGCGTTTACCGGCCAGGGCCAGGCGCAGGGCAGTGTGCAGGCCGCTGAAACCGGCGCCGATGATGAGGATGTCGGTGTCGTGCTGGCCGTGCAGGGTAGGGCGCAGGGGGATGGCGCTGGGGTAGGTCTGGGCGTAGTAGCTGGCGACGTGCTGGGCGGATTGCTTGAACATGCCGGTGCCTCGTGAAATTTGTTTTGATTATTTTCATGAAAAAATAGCAGATAAATTTCATTGCGCCAGTGGGAAGAAGTTGGCGATATGATCCGGGGACCGCGTTCGGCCTGCTTACTTGACGTGGGAGCGGGCTTGCCCCGCGATGCGTTGCGCCCCCTCGACAATCACTAAAAGACCCTGCCCATGCGCCGCCTACCATCGCTAACCGCCCTGCGCACCTTCGAATGCGCCGCCCGCCATGGCCACTTCGGCCGCGCCGCCGCCGAGCTGTGTGTCACCGACAGCGCCGTCAGCCACCAGATCCGCCAGTTGGAGGAACAACTCGGCGTCGCCCTGTTCGAGCGGGTCGGCCGTCAGGTGCGCCCGAGCGCCGAGGCCGAGCGCCTGCTGCACCACCTGCAGCAGGCCTTCGAACTGATCGGCAAGGCCTGCGACGAGCTGCGCGACCCGGCTTCCCAGGCCGTGCTGCGGGTGGCGGTAACGGCGGAGCTGGCGCAGAAATGGCTGGTGGCAAGGCTGGCCGACTTCGGCAGCCGCTACCCGCACATCACCCTGCACCTGCACGACCAGCCGATCGACGCCGGCGCCCCGGCGCTGGACGTCGACCTGGCCATCACCTACGGCACCAGCAACCTGGATGCCAGCACCCACTTCGTGCGGCCCCTGCCGCTGCTGCAGTTCTTCCCGGTGTGCAGCCCGGGGCTGTTCAACCAGGGCGGCCTCAAGCGCCCGCGCGACCTGGTGCGCCATTGCCTGTTGCACGACGATCAGGATGGCCGCACCTGGACCACCTGGCTGGCCACCCACGCCGAAGACGCCTTGCCCACCCGGCAACTGTATTTCCCCCACGCCGCCCTGGCGCTGGAGGCGGCGTTGCTGGGGCAGGGCGTGGCCATGGGCGATAACCTCACCTGCCAGGCCGACCTGCAAAGTGGTCGCCTGGTGCGCCCGTTCAGCGCCAGCGTCACCGCCCAGGGGCAGTACGCGCTGGTGTGCGAGCGCCTGCGCCTGGAACGCGGCGCAGTGGCGCAATTCATCGAATGGTTCATCGAACAGCTGGGCGATAGTTGAATTGAACTCAGCTATCGCTGAGTTTTCATCGTTGGAAGGCAAAAGCGCCGCGGCGTAGCGTGCAGTCATCACTCACCGACCCCGAGGTTGACCCATGGCACGTTCGCTCACCACTACCCCCAAGGCCGATGGTTTCCGCTTGCCCGGCGAATTCGAAACCAAGGCCGGCTGCTGGCTCGGTTGGCCGGAGCGCCCGGATGTGTGGCGTAATGGCGGCAAGCCGGCGCAGAAGGTCTGGGTCGAGATCGTCACGGCCATCGCCAGCAGCGAGCCGGTGACCGTCTGTGCCTCCGCCGCCCAGTACGCCAACGCCCGTAACCTGCTGCCGGCCCATGTGCGGGTGGTGGAGATGACCTGCAACGACACCTGGTTCCGCGACAGCGGGCCGTGTTTCGTGGTCAACGATCAAAGCGGCGAGGTGCGCGGCGTGGACTTCGAGTTCAATGCCTACGGCGGCCTGGACGGCGGCCTCTATTACCCTTGGGACAAGGACGACCAGATCGCCCGCAAGATCCTCGAGATCGAAAACCTCGACCGCTACCGCGCGCCCTTGATCGCCGAGCTGGGCGGTATCCAGAGCGACGGTGAAGGCAGCCTGCTGACCACCGAGCAGTGCCTGCTCAACCGCAACCGCAACGCCCACCTGGGCAAGGACGAGGTGACCCGCCGGCTGCAGGACTACCTAGGCGCCGAGCAGGTGATCTGGCTGCCGCGCGGGTGCAAGTTCGACGAAACCGACGGCCATGTCGACGACCTGGCCTGCTTCGTGCGCCCCGGCGAGGTGGTGCTGCAATGGACCGATAACCGCGACGACCCGCAGTGGGAGATCTACCAGGAGGCCTATGACATCCTGCGCAGCACCCGCGACAGCCGTGGCCGCGCGCTCAAGGTGCACAAGCTGCCGCAGCCCGAAGTGCTGCGCTGGACGGCTGAAGAAGCGGCGGGCCTGGACCATGTCGATGGCACCCATGTGCGCCAGGCGGGTACGCAGATCTGCGCGTCCTACATCAACTACTACGCCGGCAACTCGGCGATCGTCGTGCCGCTGTTCGGCGACCGTAACGACAGCATCGCCCAGGCCACCCTGGCCGAGCTGTTCCCCGGCCACCGGATTATCGGCATCGAAAACAGCCGCGAGATCCTGCTCGGTGGCGGCAACGTCGCATGCATCACCATGCCGCAATACGCTGGAGGCCGCCGCTGATGAAACGCCTGGCCCTCGCATTCGCCTTGGGCTGCATGGTGTCGGCGGCCACGGCCGCCGATGCCGACAAGCCCACGGTCAACCTGTACATCTGGGGCGAGTACCTGGCCCCGGACACCTTGGCCAACTTCGAGAAGGAAACCGGCATCCGCGTGGTGGCCGACCATTTCGATTCGCTGGAAACCGCCGAGACCAAGCTGCTCACCGGCGGCAGCGGCTACGACCTGGTGCTCAGCGCCGGCCAGCACCTGAGCCGCGCCATCGCCAGCGGTGCGCTGCAGCCGCTGGACAAGTCACGCTTGCCGCACCTGCAAGGGGTAGGGGAGGCGTTTCTCGAGCACATGGCGGTGTTCGACCCTGGCAACCGCTATGCCGGCACCTACGCCTGGGGCACCACCGGCGTGGGCTTCCAGCAGCAGGCGGTGGCCGCGCGGCTGGCCGACGCACCCAAGGACAGCTGGGCGATGCTGTTCGACCCGCAGGTGGTGGCGAAATTCGCCGATTGCGGGGTCAGCCTGCTCAACGACCCCAACGAAGTGTTCGCGGCGGTGATGCGCTACATGGGCCTGGACATCAACCAGCAGCGGCTGGAGGACCTCAGGGCCGCCGAGGCGCAGCTGCGCAAGGTGCGCCCGTACATCCGCTATTTCGACAACGACCGCAACATCAATGACCTGGCCAATGGCGAGACCTGCGTGGCGATGTCGTGGAACGGCAACGTGGCCATCGCCCAGGCCCAGGCGCAGCAGGCCGGCAAGCCGTTCGGCCTGGACTACAGCATCCCCCGCGAGGGCACGTTGATCTGGCTCGATGCCTTGGTGGTGCCCAAGGACGCACCGCATCCGCAAGCGGCCTGGGCCTTGATGGACTACCTGATGCGCCCGGAGGTGATTGCGCCGATCACCGACAGCATCCACTACGCAAACGCCATCACGGCGGCCGACAACCTGGTGGATGCGCAGATCCGCAATGCCCCGGGTACCTACCCGCCGGCAGCGGTGCGGGCGCGGTTGTACAGCAAGAACGACAACAACAAGGCGTTCAACCGGGAGCTGACCCGGGCGTTCAGCCGTTTGAAGAGCGGCACCTGAACCTCAGTGCGCACCGGCATGGCGCCGTGCACGGCGCGCTTGCTGCGCTTTGGCCAGGGGCTGCGTGGGCAGTTGGTGGGGATGGGAATGCCGCCGCACGATGCGCAGCACGCCCCAGAGCATGGCGGCCGCAACGCTGAGCCACATGCCGAACAACATGAGGATTGCCATGGACAGGGTCATGAATGCCTCCTTCTGCGTGACGGGCAACGCGTCATCCCGGACACAGTTGATAGTCTAGCCCGGCGCCTGTGACGTTCCATTGACCGAAGGTCGAGTGCTTGGGCCGTTTGGTTCCAAGCACGGCCCGGGCTATACCCGGGCGCGGCGGCGGCCTATGATCGGTGGCCATGGCCGGGCGGCATCCGCCTGGCGTCGGAACAAGCGAGTGCCCATGTTGCAAGACCTTCCCAAGTCCCGGGGTTCGAGCCCCCGTCGCCTGCTTGCCGCTTGCCTGGTGGCCGCTGCCTTGACCGGCTGCGCCAGCCCCCCCCCGGCGGCGCTCAAGAGCCTGCCGCAGCGGGTCGAGATCAGCAGCGTGCCGTTCTACCGCGGCAATGCCAACCACAGTGGCGCGATGGCGCTGGCGGCGCTGCTGTCGGCCAAGGGCGCGCCGATCACCCCGGGCTTGCTGGACAAGCCGCTGGGCCTGCCTGGGGCCGCCGAGTCGCTGGACAGCACGATCCCCAAGGTAGCGCGTGAATACGGCATGGTCGTGTACCCGTTGGACAAGCGGCTTGATGCGTTGCTGGCGCAAGTGGCCGCCGGTTACCCGGTGCTGCTGCGTTTTCAGGAAGGTTCGGCCTGGTGGAGCGAGCCACGCTACGCCGTGCTGATCGGGTATGACCGCTACAAGCAGCGGGTACTGCTGCGCGCAGGCATGCACCGGCGGCAGTTGATGAGCTTCGACAGTTTCGAGTCGGCGTGGGCCAAGGAGGGCAGTTGGGCGGTGCTGGTGCAGTCGCCTCGGCAGTTGCCGGCCCAGGTGGATCGCCAGCGCTGGTTGCAGGCGGCGGATGAGCTGGCGCGTTCGGGGCAGGAGATTGCGGCGAAGCAGGCGGTCAATAGCCTGGGGCATTGAGTAAAAAATCGCGGGGCAAGCCCGCTCCCACGCCAGGTATTGATAGGCGTGGGAGCGGGCTTGCCCCGCGACTGTTGTTGCGCTTGGTTTGTCAGAAGCCCAGACGGTCACGCAGGCTGTAGTACCAGGCGCCCAAGGCGCTGAACGGCACGCGCAGCATCTGGCCACCCGGGAACGGGTAGTGCGGCAGGCCGGCGAACGCGTCGAAGCGCTCGGCCTGGCCGCGCAGGGCCTCGGCCAGTACCTTGCCCGCCAGGTGGGTGTAGGTCACACCGTGGCCCGAGCAGCCTTGCGAGTAATAGATGTTGTCGCCGATGCGACCCACCTGCGGCAGGCGCGACAGGGTCAGCAGGAAGTTGCCGGTCCAGGCGAAGTCGATCTTCACGTCCTTGAGCTGCGGGAAGGCCTTGAGCATTTTCGGGCGGATGATCGCCTCGATGTTGGCCGGGTCGCGCGCGCCGTATACAACGCCACCGCCGAAGATCAGGCGCTTGTCGCCGGTCAGGCGGTAGTAGTCGAGCAGGTAGTTGCAGTCCTCGACGCAGTAGTCCTGCGGCAGCAGGGTGCGGGCCAGTTCCTCGCCCAGCGGCTCGGTGGTGATCACCTGGGTGCCGCATGGCATGGACTTGGCGGCCAGTTCCGGCACCAGGTTGCCCAGGTAGGCGTTGCCGGCGACGATGATGAACTTGGCGCGGACCTTGCCCTGCGGGGTGTGCACCACTGGGTTGGCGCCACGCTCGATGCGGATGGCCGGGGTCTGCTCATAGATGATGCCGCCCAGCGACTCGACCGCCGCGGCTTCGCCCAGGGCCAGGTTCAGCGGGTGGATATGGCCGCCGCTCATGTCGAGCATGCCGCCGACATAGCTGTCGCAGGCAACCACTTCACGGATGCGCTTCTGGTCCATCAGCTCCAGCTGGGTGTGGCCGAAGCGTTCCCACAGGCGTTTTTGCGATTCCAGGTGGCCCATCTGCTTGCTGGTCAGCGCGGCGAACACGCCGCCGTCCTTCAGGTCGCACTGGATGTTGTACTTGGCCACGCGCTCACGGATGATGCGCCCGCCCTCGAAGGCCATCTTGCCCAGCAGTTGTGCTTCTTTAGGGCCGACGGTGCGTTCGATCACGTCGATGTCGCGGCTGTAGCTGTTGACGATCTGGCCGCCGTTGCGGCCCGAAGCGCCGAAGCCGACCTTGGCGGCCTCGACGATGCTCACCTTGAAGCCGTTCTCCAGCAGGAACAGGGCGCTGGACAGGCCGGTGTAGCCGGCACCGATGATGCACACATCGGTTTCCACCTCACCCTGCAGCGCCGGACGTGGCGGCACCGGGTTGGCCGAGGCGGCGTAGTAGGACTGGGGGTAGGGGGTAGTGGCCATGCTCGAGTAACCTCGTGTTTTATATTTTTAACGAATGTACCGATGCTATCAATAATAATAAACACCCGCTAGTCGTCCGGTGAAAATCCTTTACGCCGACCCTCTCGCTACCCATTTTCAAATATTTTTAAGATTCAGTAGCTTAGCGTGAAAAAAAGCGTTGACAGCGATTTTGTAACGCGTAGAATGCGCCCCACACGACAGGCACATAGCTCAGTTGGTTAGAGCACCACCTTGACATGGTGGGGGTCGTTGGTTCGAGTCCAATTGTGCCTACCAAACAAAGTCCCGGCTTACCGGGCATCGAAAAGGGCGATCCGCAAGGGTCGCCCTTTTTGTTTGCGCTAGATTCTAGTCTCGACACTTCGGTGCGGGAGCGATGGCTCCCGCGCCAACTCCGCCGCTAGCCCCTGCTGCTTTTACCGCCAGGCACATGCAGATAGGCCATCACGCTTTCGGTCAGCTCGGTCGCGAGCTTCACCGCCTCCTTGTTGCGTGCCATGACGCCGGCCACCAACCCTTCGATCAACGCCAGCACGGCGATGTTGGAGCTGGTCAGCACCGGATGGTCGGCGGGCGCGAACAGCACATGGTGGGCAATGGCGGTCAGCGGCGAGGCCGGTGAGTCGGTGATCGCCAGTACCGTGGCGTTGCGCTCGCGGGCATAGCGTGACAGTTGCAGCGTGTCCTGGGAGTAGCGCGGCAGGGCGATCGCCAGCAGCACGTCCTGTTCGTCGATCACCGCCAGCCTGTAGGCGGCGTTCTCGTTGCCACCTTCCATGCTGATGGCCAGGGCGTCGTTGCAGAACGGTACCAGCGTCGAGGCTGCCAGGCTGGCCAGGTAGGCGCTGTTGCCAAACCCCAGCACATAGACCTTGCGGGCCGCGAGCAGGCGTTTGACGAAGGTTTCGAAAGTGTCGGCCTGGTTGTTGCTGGCGGTCGTCGCCAGGTTGCTGCTGGCGCTCTGGATCTGCTCGTGCAGGCCAAAGTCGCCGTCGGGGCGTTGGGCCAGCTCGTTGCGCAGCTTGTCCACCGGCGAGACCATCTGCTGCAGGGTCGTCACCAGCTCTGCTTTCATGCCGCTGTAGCCGCCCAGGTCCAGGGCCTTGGCCAGGCGATTGACCGCCGCCGGCGAGGTCGCGGTGGCCTGGGCCATCTCTTCGATGGTCAGGGTCGCGGCCTTCAAGGGATGACGCAGGATATAGTCGGCGACCTTGCGCAGCGAAGGCGGCAGCTCGGCCAGGCTTTCCGACAGTTTGCGCATGACCGGCGAGGCATACACGGTGGTGTTCTTCGAATGGCTCGGCATCCAGCGCGAAGCTCCCTGAAAAGTTGGGCCGTAGTGTATCCCAAGGCGCCCCGCGGCGGACGGCCGCAGAGCGCCGAAGGGGCTTACTTGAGGCTGCCGGCAAGGAATTGCCGCAAGCGCTCGGATTGCGGCCGTGCCAGCACTTCGCGCGGCGCGCCGCGCTCTTCGGCAACGCCCTGGTGGAGGAACAGCAACTGGTTCGACACCTCCCGGGCAAAGCCCATCTCGTGGGTGACCACGACCATGGTGCGGCCTTCCTGGGCCAGGTCCTGCATCACCTTGAGCACTTCGCCGACCAGTTCCGGATCGAGCGCTGACGTGGGCTCGTCGAACAGCATCACCTCCGGCTCCATGGCCAGTGCCCGGGCGATGGCCACCCGTTGTTGTTCGCCACCGGACATGTGCGCCGGGTAAGCGTTGCGTCGGTGACTGACGCCCACCTTGTTCAGGTAATGCTCGGCCTTTTCCCGTGCCTCCTTGCGGTTGATGCCCAGCACCTGTACCGGCGCCTCCATCACGTTGTCCAGCGCGCTCATGTGCGACCACAGGTTGAAATGCTGGAAGACCATGCAGAGCCGCGAACGCAGGCGCTGCAATTGCCGCGGATCGGCCGCCCTCAACCCGCCACGCGGGCATTCGCGCAGCTTGAGTTGCTCGCCGTTGACCACGATCTGCCCGGCATTGGGTTGTTCGAGCAGGTTGATGCAGCGCAGGAAGGTGCTCTTGCCCGAGCCGCTGGAGCCAATGATGCTGATCACGTCGCCGGCGTTGGCCGCAAGCGACACGCCCTTGAGCACCTGGTGGCTGCCATAGCTTTTATGCAGGTCCTGGATGTGCAGTTTGTTCATCGTCGGTACTCGTAGGTATCAGTCGCTGAGCAAGCGACCCTGGCGGATGGGGGTATTGCCGGCGACCTTGGCCAGCCACAGGCCCGGTTGGGCAAAGCGCAGGCGTTCGCGGGCGTAGAGAATGCCGTCGGTGGTGGCCCGCACCACGCTGTGGCGATCACTGAGCGGGTCGATGACCTCGAACAGCGGGTCGCCGACCCGCACTCGGGCCCCGAGGGGTTGCAGATAGCTGACCACACCGGGGTGCTCGGCGTAGGCGTACTGGGCGCCAGCGAAGGGCGTGGCCTGGCAGCCAAGCGCCGGTGCGCTCGGCCAGTGGCCGCTGATCAGGCCTTGCTCGGCCAGGTAGCCGAGGATCTGCTCGGCGCTGGCCTGGCACTGCTCGCGACCGGTGTCGGCCATGCCGCGCAACTCGATGGTGGTGGCCACGCAGGCCAGGGGGATCTCGGCCTGGGGGAAGTGCGCGCGCAGTTGCAACCACGGCGCCGCGCAGGCTTCATCGAACGCATCGCCACCGGCGCCCTCGGCCAGCAGCACCGCTTCGGCGCCCAGGCGCGCGGCCAACGAGCGCAGCTGCGGCCAGTGCTGTGGCATGGCGTAAAGCAGCATCACTGATTCGAAATCGCAGTGCAGGTCCAGCACCAGGTCGGCGTCGCAGGCGTGGCGCAGCAGCAGGCGGCGCAAACCGTCCAGCTCAGACTGCGCCGGCGGCAGGGCGTCGATGAGCTCGACCATGGCCTGGCGAACCGTGGCCACGTTGCTGGCCTCGTCGTCGCCCAGGCGGCCTTCCAGGCGCGTGGCCAGTGCCTGGGTCAGTGCCGGGAAGTCGCGGTTGAAATTCTTGCCGCTGTTGAATTCGAAACGGCCCTGATGAGTGGCCTGGAACATCTGGCCGATGCCGATCGGGTTGGCCAGGGGCACCAGTTCGACGGTCCCGATCAGCCGGCCTTGGGCCTCGAGCTCGAGCAGGCGTCGCTTGAGCTCGACGGCAACGCGCATGCCCGGCAGTTCGTCGGCGTGCAGCGCAGCCTGGATGTAGGCCTTGCGCGGCCCGCTGCCAAAACGCAACACGCGCAGGGTCCGCTGGGTGCCGCAGGCGCTCCAGGGCAAGGTGTGGTCAATGTGCTGCATGCAGGCTCCTTAGTGCTTGCGTGGGGCCAGGTAGGCCAGCCAGTGGCGCTCGGCCAGTTTGAACAGGCGCACCAGCAGGAAGGTCAGGGCCAGGTAGATCAGCCCGGCGGTGATGAACGCCTCGAAGGGCAGGTAGTAGCGTGCGTTGAAGGTTTTTGCAGCGCCGGTGATGTCCACCAGGGTGACGATCGAGGCCAGGCTGGTGGTCTGCAGCATCATCAGCACCTCGTTGCTGTACTGCGGCAGGGCCCGGCGCAAGGCCGAGGGCAGCAGGATGCGCCGGTACAGGGTCAGGGGTGACATGCCCATGGCGCGGGCCGCTTCCAGCTCGCCGCGCGGGGTTGCCCGCAGGCTGCCGGCCAACAGCTCGGCGCTGTAGGCACTGGTGTTGAGGGCGAAGGCCAGGCAGGTGCAGAAGGTCGCACTGGACAGGTACGGCCACAGCGGGCTTTGGCGCACGGCTTCGAACTGGGCCAGGCCGTAGTAGATCAGGAACAGCTGCACCAGCATCGGCGTGCCGCGGATCACGTAGGTGTAAAGCCAGGCGGGGTAGCGCAGCAGGCACCGGCGCGAAACCCGCATGAGCCCCAGGGGGATTGCCAGCGCCAGGCCACAGGCCAATGAAATCAGCAGCACCTTGAGGGTCAGGGCGATGCCGTTCAGGTACAGCGGCAGGTTCTGCCAGATCAGCTGGTAGTCGAGCATCATCGCAGCGGCTCCCTTACAGCTCGGCGGCTTTGTAGCCGACCGAGTAACGTTGTCCCACACCGCGCAGCAGCACCAGCGACACACTGGTCAGCAGCAGGTACAGCGCCGCGACGGCGAGGAAAAAGGTGAATGGCTGGTGGGTGGCGTCGGCCGCGTTCTTGGCCTTGAACATCATGTCCTGCAGGCCGATCACCGAGATCAGCGCGGTGGACTTGGTCAGCACCAGCCAGTTGTTGGTGAACCCCGGCAGCGCCAGGCGCACCATCTGCGGCAGGCTTATCCGCCAGAACACCTGCAGGCCACTCATGCCATAGGCCGCGCCGGCCTCGGCCTGGCCCTTGGGTATGCCCAGGAAGGCACCACGGAAGGTTTCCGACAGGTACGCACCGAAAATGAAGCCCATGGTGCTGACCCCGGCGATGAAGGGGTTGATGTCGATGTACTGCGAGTAACCCAAGGCCAGCGCCAGGCGGTTGACCAGGTCCTGGCCGCCGTAGAACACCAGCAGGATCAGCACCAGGTCAGGGATGCCGCGTACCACCGTGGTGTAGACCTCGCCCAGCGCCGCCAGCCACTTGAAGGGTGACAGCCGGCAGGCGGCGCCGAACAGGCCCAGGCCGATGGCCAGTGCCATGGCCAGCAGGGCCAGTTCGATGCTCAGCCAGGCACCCTCGAGAATGCTCGATCCATAGCCGTGAAGCATGATGAAAACCCTCGCGAGCCAGCGTTACTGGCCGTAGATATCGAACGGGAAGTACTTGCTCTGCACCTGCTGGTAGGTGCCGTTGGCGCGGATCGCGGCGATGGCGGCGTTGAGGCGCGCCAGGTTGGCGGTGTCACCTTTGCGCACGGCGATACCGGCGCCACGGCCGAAGTACTGGGGGTCGCTGATGTCCGGCCCGACCAGGGCAAAGCCTTGGCCGGCGGGGGTCTTGATGAAACTCTCCTCGGTGTTGACGATGTCGGCGAGGGTGGCATCCAGGCGCCCGGACACCAGGTCGAGAAAGGCTTCGTTCTGCGAGGCGTAGCGCACCACTTCGACGCCCGCAGGCTCCAGTTGCTCGGTGGCGAAACGGTCATAGGTGGAGGCACGCTGCACACCCACCTTGCGGCCCTTGAGGTCCACGGCAGGTACGTCGAGACGGCTGCCGGCCTTCATCGCGAACTTGCCTGGCGTGTGGTAGTAGCGGTCGGTGAAATCGACCGACTTGAGGCGGTCTTCGGTGATCGACATGGACGACAGCACGGCGTCGATCTTGCGCACCTTCAGCGACGGAATCATCCCGTCGAACTCCTGGATCACCCACTGGCACTTGACCTGCATCTGCTCGCACAGGGCATTGCCGATGTCGTAGTCGAAGCCGGCAAGTTCGCCTTCGGGCGTGCGGTAGGAGAAGGGCGGGTAGGCCGCCTCGATGCCGATCCGCAGGCTTGCTTGATCGGCGTGGGCGAGGGCGCTGCAGGCACAGAAGGCCAGTGCGCCGAGAAGTCCGGTCTTGTTCATTTTATCGACTCCGGTGGGTAGGCAATGCCGCCCCGCGCTGCACGGGCGAGGGGTCGGCGGAATTGAAAGTGACACAAATAATTTCACAAATCAACACGGTGAAAATAAACATATCAAAAAGGCGATGCTCGGTTCACCCTGACGGTCGAGCTGGCAGCGGTGCCCATCCCGTCCCGAGGATGTATCTCTTTGTATCTGCCCCCGGCCTTTGCAACCTTGCTTACAAATACCGCTACCGATGGATACGCCCCGGATACACGCCTGGGGCCAAATGCGTCAGCCCGAACGCAAAGCCTGCCGGCGATGCTCCGGGACCTCATGGCACAACCCAACCGCTATCGGAGCAACACATGTCCAACACCAAGACTCGTATCGGCCTGCTCACCATCGCCCTGGTGGGCGGTATCAATCTCACCGCTTCCGCCTTTGCCGTGGAGGCGCTGCCCCAGGGCTACCAGCTCGCCGCCGCCGGCAAGGCCGCGGAAGGCAAGTGTGGCGAGGGTAAATGCGGCGCCGGCGCAGCCCAGGCCAAGGGCGCCCAGACGGAAGGCAAGTGCGGTGAAGGCAAGTGCGGCGATGCCTCCTTCGCCCGTACCGACACCGACCACGATGGCCGTGTCTCGCGCGCCGAACTGCTGGCGGTGGCGCCCAAGGCCAATGCCGAGTTCGACGCCATCGACGCCAATCACGACGGCTATCTGTCGGAAAGCGAGGTGTACCAGTTCCGCAAGGGCCAGTTCGATGCCAATGGCAAGCCTTTCCCGGCCGACCTGTACAGCAAGCTGAGCCAGGCCAGGAACTGAAACTAGGCACTGCCCAAGGCACAACGCCGGGCAACAGGCCCGGCCACGCCTTCCCCGACCTTTGTGAAGGAGCAGCAGCATGACCCAGCAGACCACCATCCTCTACACCGCCCGCACCCACACCAGCGGTGGCCGCGACGGGCGCGGCCAGGCCATCGGCGGCGAGCTCGACCTGGCATTGAGCCCGCCCGGTTCCGGCCGCCCTGGCACCAACCCCGAACAGCTGTTGGCCATTGGCTGGTCGGCCTGCTTCATCGGCGCCCTGCGCCGGGCCGGGCAGAAGCTTGATGTACGCGTACCGGAAGGTGTGGCGGTGGATGCCGAAGTCTCCCTAGGCAACAGCGCCGACGGCGGTTTCATCCTGGCCGCCCAGTTGACCGTGCACTTGCCTGGCCTTGTGCAAGCGGACAAAAAGAACCTGGTGGCCGAGGCCCATCAGATCTGCCCGTACTCCAAGGCGACGCGTGGCAACATCGAGGTGAACTTCGTCATCCCTTGAATGACGCGGGGTATCAATGGGCGTCGGCCGATGGTTGTGGCGGCGGCTGGACCTTGCGCATCAGGGGCACCAGCAGGGTGGCGATGGCAAAGCACAGCATGATCACCAGGAACGCATCGGCAAAGGTCATGGTCTGCGCTTCACGCCAGGTCAGGCCCCACAGCTGGTGCAACGCCGCCTGGCCGGCGTCGAGGCTGTTCTGGCCCAGTGCCTGGGCGTTGTCGCGCCATTGCTCGAGCCAGCGATTCATGCCCTCGTTGCTGGCGTTCAGGTGTTCGGCCAGGCGCAGGAAGTGCAGGTTGGTGCGATCGTTGAGCACGGTCGCACAGGCCGCAATGCCGATCGCGCCACCGAGGTTTCGCATCAGGTTGAACAGGCCCGAAGCCAGTTTCAGGCGCGCCGGTGACAGTGCGCCCAGGGTCAGGGTCACGGTCGGCGGCACCGCCATCTGCTGGGCGAACCCGCGTATGGCCTGGGGCAGCAGCAGTTCCTTGGCGCCCCAGTCGTGGGTGATCGATGAGAAGTCCCACATCGAAATACCGAACAGCGCCAGCCCCAGCATCAGGATCCAGCGCAGGTCCACGCGGTTGGCCAGAAAGGCGTAGACCGGGATGGCCAGCAACTGGAACACCCCGGTGGAGAACACCGCCAGGCCGATGTCCAGTGCGCCGTAGCCGCGAACCCGACCGAGGAACAGCGGTGTGAGGTAGATCGTGGCGAAAATCCCGATCCCGGTAATGAAGGAAAACAGGCAGCCCAAGGCAAAGTTGCGCTCGCGCAGGGCGCGCAGGTCAACAATGGGGTCGTCGATCCTGAGGCTGCGCCAGACGAACAACACACCGCAAATGGCAGCCACCCAGGCCGTGGTGGCGATGGTGCGGTCGCTGAACCAGTTCCAGCGCGGGCCTTCTTCCAGGGTGTATTCCAGGCAACCCAGAAACAGCGCCATCAAGGCCATGCCCAGATAGTCGGCGCCCTTGAGCAGGGCCAGGTTGGGGCGGTCGACCTTGACCAGGAGCGGCACGGCGACGGTGACGAACAGGCCGGGCACCAGGTTGATGTAGAACAACCAGTGCCAGGACGACACATCGGTGATCAAGCCACCCACCGCCGGGCCCAGGGTGGGGGCAAGCGAAGCGATGGCGCCGATCACCGAGGCGGCGATCACCCGTTGCTTGCCGCTGAAGTAGATGAACGCTGTGGTGAACACCAGCGGGATCATCGACCCGCCGAGAAACCCTTGCAGTGCGCGAAAGGCGATCATGCTCTGGATGTTCCAGGCCAATGCGCACAGCAGGCTGGTCAGGGTGAAGCCGGCGGCCGAGGCGGCGAACAGCCAGCGCGTGCTCATCACCCGCGACAGCCAGCCCGACAACGGGATGACGATGATTTCCGCGATCAGGTAGGCCGTCTGCACCCAGGCGGTGTCGTCGGCGCCGGCAGAGAGCCCGCCGCCGATGTCCTTGAGTGACGCCGAGACGATCTGGATATCGATCAGGGCAATGAACATCCCGACGCACATGCAGGCAAAGGCCGTGACCTTTTGTGCGGGGCTGAGGGCGGGCAGTTCGCTGGTCACGGCCGGCCTGCCGACGCAACCTCAGGCTGCGGCAGGGGCTGGGGCCTGGTATCGACTTCGGCGACCACCGACAGGCCCGGGCGCAACGCGCCGAATTCGGCATCGCTGCCCGACAGGCGCACACGTACCGGCACCCGCTGCACGATCTTGGTGAAGTTGCCCGTGGCGTTCTCGGCGGGCAGCACGCTGAACTGTGCGCCCGTGGCCGGCGCGATGCTCTCGACGTGGCCCTGGAAGGTACGGCCCGGCAGGATGTCGGCGGTCACCCTGACGGCCTGGCCCACCTGCATGCGGGCGAGCTGATCTTCCTTGAAGTTGGCGTCCACCCACAGGCCGTGAGCGGGTACCACCGTAATCAACTGGCTGCCGGCAGCGGCATAAGCCCCCACCTTGGCCCGGCGGTTGCCCACATAACCGTCCACCGGCGCGCGCAGTTCGGTGTAGCCGATGTTCAGTTGCGCCTGCTGGCGGTCCGCTTCGGTCTGGGCCAGGGCCGCCAGGGCCTGCTCACGCTGGGTGCCGATCACCGCCAGTTGTTGACGCGCCGCCTGTAGGCCGGCATCGGCGTGGGCGCGGTCGGCCAGCGCGGTTTTCCAGGTGGCCTCGACTTGCTGGGCGCTTTGCACCGACACCGCTTGGCTGTTTACGAGGGTCTGGTAACGGGCGCGGTCGTGCTGGGCCCGTTGCGCTTCGGCGCTGCGTGCGTCGATCTGGGCCTTTGCCTGGCTGATGATGGCCTGCTGCAGCAGCTCGACGGCATCCAGGTTGGCCAGCCGTGCCCGTTGCGCGGCCACGGCGCCGTCGGCCTTGGCCAGTGCTGCCTGGTAATCGCGCACATCGATGCGCGCCAGCAGGTCACCGGCTTTGACGAACTGGTTGTCCAGCACCGCGACTTCGCTGATATACCCCGGCACCTTGGCGCTGATCACTGTGACATCTGCGCCCACGTAGGCATCGTCGGTATCTTCGACGAAGCGCGCGCTAGCCCACCAATGGCTGGCATAGCCCACGGCGCCGACCACCGCGAGTGCCAGCGCGGCCAGGCGCAAGGCCGCTTTTTTCCTGCCCGGTTTGTTTGTCGTGGGCGGGGCGGACTGCTCGGGGGTGGGGGCAACGTGAGCGTTCATGGCGTTCAGTCCTCTGCAGAGGCTTGGCTGGGGAGGGCATCGCCCTGGCGGTAGGCCCGCCCGGTTTCGGCGCGCCAGTGGGTCAGCGGGTCGGCATCGGGCGAAATGCGCAGCCGGTGGTCGTCCACGGTGATGGGGCGGCCGGTGTTGGTATCCACCAGCGCCAGGGCAACCGGCTCGCCGGTGTGTTCGTCGGCGAGGTAGACCTTCTTCGAGCCTTCGGCATGCTTTGCCCCCCAGGCCATCAGGGTCAGGATCACTGGGCGCAGGTCGCGACCGGCCTCGGTGAGGAGGTACTCGAAACGGGGTGGGTTGTGCTGGTAGGGCTGGCGCACGAGCAGGTTTGATGCGATCAGGTCGTTGAGCCGGCGGGTGAGGGTGTTGCTGGCGATGCCCAGGCTGTGCTGGAACTCATCGAAGCGGCGCAGGCCGTAGAACGCATCGCGCAGGATCAGCAGGCTCCAGCCGTCGCCGATGTGTTCGAGGGCGCGAGCCACCGGGCAGGGCATGGGTTGGAAGCTGGCTTTCTTCATGGTCTTGACCTTGGATGTCATGCCTTGGATGGAGTGACTATCCTCCAGTAACTTTCATTATGCAAGTTACTGCGTCGGCCTTTGTACCTTTCGCCTGGCCGGACGCTACCGGCAGATGTTTTCGGCCGATCTGGCTTGTTCCGCAAAGTTTTTGATTTTTTTGAAAAAAACGCTTTACAGGTAGGTCTTCGATCACTAATATGCGCCCCACACGACAGGCACATAGCTCAGTTGGTTAGAGCACCACCTTGACATGGTGGGGGTCGTTGGTTCGAGTCCAATTGTGCCTACCAAACAAAGTCCCGGTATCCGGGCATCAAGAAGGGCGACCCGCAAGGGTCGCCCTTCTTGCGTTTGCGCGCCGTATTACCTGCCCTGCATTGGCATGGGTGCCCCAGAGCATTGATCGTCGATCAGTTTTTGCAAGATGGCGTCGAACATGTCGCATCGCTTGGCGATCGCCAGGTGCCCGGCCGCGATTGCCTGCGTTTTCCTTGCGGGTGATTGATCCGTCATGCGCTTGAGGATGCCCAGCATTTTCAGGGCATGGTCTTCGTCTTCGTCGATGTGCAAACGGAAGAACTCCTGGCCCGCTTCGCTGACGCCCAGGTGCTCCAGCGCCATCAGCATGGGCGGATAGATCAGCGGCACGATAGCCTCTGCCCCCAGGCACAGGGCAGCAAGACCTTCAGCAGGATCATCTTGGCGGCACAAGCCCAGGATGGTGCGTGCCAGGTCGGCGGTCTGAGGTAAAGGTTCCTCTGTCAGCGGCGTGGCACCCACGCTTCGAAGCGTCTTTTGAAACAGTTCCGCGTGGGTGGCGTCGTGGTCACCCTCGACGCCCATTTCTTCCAGAAGGTTTGCCATCAGCAGCTTGATGTCGTCGAGTGAGTCGAGGCGGCTGATGATCGCGCAAAGGAAGCGGGTGAAGTGGCGAGCGTAAAAGTGATGCTGCGTCAGCACTTGGCGCATGCCCTCCAGGGAAACGCATCCTGAGCGCATGGCTTTGAGCAATGGGTGATCGATCAGGGTGTGCAGCGTTTCGTCGCTCAACCATTCACCCCACGCTGGCAGGATCGTGACGGTTGCATTCTGGGGGCTGTTGCGGATCAAGGGATTGGTTCTGGTCATACTGAGGCCTTTGAAGTTCCTTGGCAGTGGTGCGGTGATGTGTACGGGTGATGATCAGGGTTCCAGGGACGGTTGCGTCGCGACGGAGCCCGAGTAGGCGAGCAACGAGGCCAGGGTGATGCAGATGCCACCTGAGGCCAGAACCAGCGCACTGCTGGAGAAGTGCAGAAGCAACCACCCACTCAGCAGGCTTGCAGGCGGGATGGCGAGATAGGCGATCAGTCGCGTCACGCCAACCGTGCGCCCCAGGATCGCCTGCGGTACGGTCTGCTGCCGGTAGGTGAAGAAGGCAATGACCACTACCGACTGGCAGCAAGTGGAGAGCGCCCAGAATGCCGACAGTGACCAAGGCGTTTGCGTGAAGGCTCCGGCGAGCGTGAACAGTCCGGCGAGCAGGCAACTGTGCCTGATCAGAGCGCCAGCCTGACAGCGTTTTGCAAGCATCGCCCCCAGTAGGGAACCTGCAACTGCGCCGCAACCGATGAGTCCGTAGTAATAGCCCAACTGCGTCGAGGGGACTGCCAGGATGCTGGTGTAGAGATAGACCAGGCTGGCGCCGATCAGCGCGAAACCGAAGTTGCAGAAAAAGAACAGCGTTACCAGTGCACGCAGCTGCTTGTTCTCGATGACATAGGAAAAACCGGTACTGATTTCGCGAAGGATAGGGCGGCTGGTCGGTTGTGGTTTGTGTCGCTCCTCGAGCTGATAGCAAAGCGGCAAGGAGATCGCGAAACCCAGGACGGCAAGGATGAGAAGCTGGTCCTTGCTGGTCAAGGTCAGGGCTGCCGCAACACCGAGGGGGGCTGCAATGCGGATCATGTTGTCGCTGGCGTTAACGACCGCATTGAAGGTATGCAGCCTCCCTTTCTCGATGATCGAGGGCGCGATGCTCTGGAACGCTGGGTGATGGGTAGCGCGTACGCTGGTCAAAAGGAAGGTGAGCAGCAGCAGCACGCTGCACAGTAGCAACCCTGATAACAGCTGTAGCGCGGCATACAGCACAAGCCCTGTCACCAGGCTTAGCAGGTCGCCACCGACCAGAAGCAGGCGCTTGCTAAAGCGATCACTCCATGCGCCGGCAAAGGGTGTGACCAGGATATAGGGTGCTATTGCGACAAGGTAGGCCGAGGACGTCCAGACCGGAGAGCCAGTTTGCTCATAAATGTACAGCGGTATGAGAAAGGCAATCACCCAGGAGCAGGTGGCGGTGGTGAAATAGGACGCCAACAGTTTGAGCATTCATTGAGTCCCCGTGCGTGCCGATGGCATCGGCGTATGCACCAGGTGACCGCACACCGCACAGTCCGGTCTTCTTTCCCACGTTTCGGCAATGCCGACACCAAGGTCATCGAAGGTGAACTCCTTGAGCTTGTTGGTCAGCTGAGGGGGCTGACAACCCGTGATGATCTTGACGCATTCACTGACCATCATGCCCGCTGTCACTGCGACCAGAGGCACCAGTGCCGGCCCGGGGTGTTGGTAGGTGATGTCGTACTGTTTGGCCATGGTCGAAATGCAATTGACCGTGGCGCTCTTGCTTCGTGCTGACGTCAGCCAGCACGCGCCGCAACCCGAAACACCAGGAACAACGGAGTAGAAGACTGAGCGGCGGACATCCAGGCCACCCGATATAAAGGGTACTTGCTGTTGGACGCAGCCTTCATTTAGCCAGTCGGCCATGTAGTTTGCGGGCTTGTCGGCAACACAGATCACCAGGTCATGGCCCGCGACGATATCGGCCAACTGCTGAGATGAGGCGATGCGGGTCGCATGTGTGCGGATATGAAGGTGGCTGTTGAATTCGAGCAGTCGCTGCTTGGCTGTATCGACCTTGGCACTTCCAATGTCAGATTCTTTATAAAGTATTTGGCGATTCAAGTTGCTGAGTTCAATGCTGTCAAAGTCCAGGATGGTCAGGTCATGAATGCCCAGGGCAACCAGGTCGAACAGCACGTGAGTGCCCAGGCCGCCGCAGCCAAGCACGCATATCCTCGCGCAGCGCAGGGCCTCCTGATAAGTGAACTTGTTTTCGTCAGCAGCCATCATGGAACCGAAGAAATCAATGTTCCGCGAAAACCGTGAACGGTCATGAGTTGACAGGGAAGTGGACTGCAATGCCGTAGGTACTTCAAGCAGTCGGTGCTGGATAAGGTCCTTTGCTACCTGCTGGATGGCTGCTTCAGTGGTGCAAGGGTGGCGGCGGGCGACCGCCCTGGCCAGCTCATCGACAGGCGTGTTGCCGTCCAGTGTGTTGATGAAGTCCCACACCGCACCGTGCGGGTCTGGAATCTTGGCATATTGGCCGTTGAAACGAAGGACTACTTGGCCGTCAAGTTGGTAAGGAATGATAGTTGGCTTAAGGCATAACGTCATGTGCATGGTCATGTGCATGCGCCTCAGAAGAATGAATGCAGGTGGTGCAGAACCGGGGGTTTAGATAACCCCGGTTCTGCAGAAGGCTCAGCCGATTTGCGAATCGCCGGCCGAGGAGGCTTTTTCAAAAGTCATCGTGATGTCCTCAATGACGTTTTTGGGCCAGCAGTTGTCGTTAAGTTTTCTGCTGGGTGAGAGTGCGCGCAGATGAAACTTAGAACAGGTTTGAGTGGCGTGCGAAGTGTTGGTGTTTCTGGATGTGTATTGCTGATTGATGTTTAAACTCGCTAGCGAGATATTTATTTTTTATTTGTGAGGTGTTTATGGGTTTTATGTAGGTAATTTCCTGGGGTGGCGCAAATAAATAAACATGTAGCAGTAATGTAGGGAGTATCAAACTCCCGATTGATCAATCCATCGACTGTCTTGGTGGGCAATGCACACTTTGGCGATTGCTTGCCAACAAAGGCGAGGCCTCACACCGGCAAGCTCTGGTACGGCTGTTCTTCCCCTGGGCTGCGGGCGAATTCGCGCTTGTACTCGCGGCTGAACTGCGAAGTGCTCTGATAACCCACCCGGTGCGCCGCCTGGGCCACGCCCAGGCCTTCGCCGATCAGCATCTGCTGGGCCTTGAGCAGGCGCAGGCGCTTGAGGTACTGCATCGGCGCCAGGTCGGTGCTGCGCTTGAAGTGCTCGTGGAAGGTCGACACGCTCATGTTGGCTCGGCTGGCCAGCTCTTCCACGCTCAGGGCTTGGGCGTAATGCTCGCGCAAGAAGGCCAGGGCGGCGCCGATGCGAGCGAAGTGTCCCTGCTGTTCGACCAGCGCCCGCAAAACCCCGGCCTGTGGTCCGCGCAAGGCGCAGTAGAGCACCTCGCGCACCCGTGCCGGGCCCAGCACCTTGGCGTCCAGCGGGTCTTGCAGGCACTGCAGCAGGCGTTCGACGCTGCCGCGCATGGCTGCGTCCAACGCCGCCGAGCTCATCGACTGCGGGGTTTGCACCTGCACCGCGGCATCCGGTGCCAGGTTCATGCTTTGCACCAGCTCCCCCAGCTGCGCCCGGTCGATATCCACCGATACACCTAGCAGCGGCGCGTCCGGGGTGGCGAAGGTCTCGCACATGAACGGCACCGACAGCGCCTGGATCAGGTAATGCCCGGCGCCGTACTCCAGGGTGCGCGGCCCCAGGCGCGCCAGTTTGCTGCCCTGGGCCAGGATGATCAGGCTCGGCTCGTAGATCTGCGGGCTGCTGGCCACGTAGTGGTCCCAGGTCAGCACCTGCACCTGGGGCAGGGCGGTTGGCACGAAGCCTGGGCGCGTGGCGAGGCCGCGGATCAATGAGCAGAGCGTGGCGTTGGCATCCACGTGGCGGGTGAGGTGCATGGTCAACCTGGGCAGAGAATCGGACAGTGGAATCTTCGCAGAATCGCAGTTCAGCGCCAGAGGTGGCCTGGCGATTCCGGAGAATCAGGCATGCATGCCGGAGAATCGGCGATGGGCGAGGGCGGTTTGGGCGCCCAAAATGCGCCGCCTGAATCGTTTCACTCTTCGAGGTTTCCCATGTACAAGGCCATCGGCTATGCCGCCCAGACCCCCAGCAGCCCCCTGGCTCCCATGACCTTCCAGCGCCGCAGCCCGCGCGCCGATGATGTCGCCATCGAGATCCTCTACTGCGGCGTGTGCCACTCCGACATTCACCAAGCGCGCAACGAGTGGGGCATTGCCGTATACCCGCTGATGCCGGGCCACGAGATTGTTGGCCGCGTTACTGCGGTGGGCGAAAAAGTCAGCCGCTATCAGGTCGGTGACCTGGTCGGCGTGGGCTGCATGGTCGACTCCTGCCGCCAGTGCGAGGCTTGCCGCCAGGACGTCGAGCAGTACTGCCTGCAAGGCCCGACCATGACCTACGCCACCCCCGATCGTGTGGACGGTAGCAACACCATGGGCGGCTACTCCAACAGCATCGTGGTCAGCGAACACTTCGTGCTGCGCATCCCCCAGGGCCTGGACCTGGCCAGCGCAGCGCCGATTCTGTGCGCCGGCATTACCACCTATTCGCCACTCAAGCACCACGGCGTCGGCCCCGGCCACAAGGTCGGCGTGCTGGGCATGGGCGGCCTGGGCCACATGGGCATCAAGTTCGCCAAGGCGCTGGGCGCCGAAGTGACCCTGTTCACCCGCTCTGCGAGCAAGGCCGAAGAAGCGCGCCGCCAGGGCGCTGACCATGTGATCGTGTCCACCGATGCCGAACAGATGCGTGGCGCTGCCGGGCGCTTTGACTTCCTGCTCGACACCATTCCGGTGCAGCATGACCTCAACCCCTACCTGGAAACCCTGGCGTTTGGTGGCGTGCACATTCTGGTCGGGCTGATCGAGCCGGTTGATCCGCCGGTACATGCTGCCAACCTGGTGATGAAGCGCCGGGTGCTGGCCGGTTCGTTGATCGGCGGTATCGCCGAAACCCAGGAGGTGCTGGATTTCTGTGCCGAGCACGGGATCAGCTGTGATATCGAGATGCTCGATATCCGCAATATCAACCAGGCCTATGAGCGGATGATCGTCGGGGATGTGAAGTATCGGTTCGTGATCGACATGGCGACGTTGCAGGCCTGATCTTATCGCGGGGCAAGCCCGCTCCCACGACGGCACTGATGGTCGTGGGAGCGGGCTTGCCCCGCGATTGCGTTGTGGCGTCTTGCCATGGCCGCGCCCTGTGGTTGTGACGCCCGCCCTTGATGCGTACCATGCCCGGCATCCTTCCAATAACAACACGTGCGTCAACGGCCCTGATCCCCGGCCGCAGACGCGCGCCCTGTTGCCTTGCCCGCGGAGAAACACCCCTTCACATGAATGGCCCCGTACCCACCTCAATGCCGCCCACCGCCGGCACCGGCAGTTGGCTGAGCGTCATCGCCCTGGCGCTGGCGGCGTTCATCTTCAACACCACCGAGTTCGTCCCGGTGGCGCTGCTCAGCGACATCGGCCGCAGCTTCGACATGACCACCGCGCAGGTCGGCCTGATGCTGACCATCTACGCCTGGGTGGTGGCGCTGGCCTCGCTGCCGATGATGCTGATGACCCGCAACATCGAGCGCCGCCGCCTGCTGTTGCTGGTGTTCCTGGTGTTCATCGTCAGCCATGTGCTGTCGTGGCAGGCGCAAAGCTTCGCCATGCTGCTGGTCAGCCGCATCGGCATCGCCCTGGCCCACGCGGTGTTCTGGGCCATCACCGCGTCGCTGGCGGTGCGTGTGGCGCCGCCGGGGCAGCAGGCCAAGGCCCTCGGGCTGCTGGCCACCGGCACCACCCTGGCGATGGTCATGGGTATTCCGCTGGGGCGGGTGGTGGGTGAGGCGCTGGGCTGGCGGGTGACTTTCCTGGGCATTGCCGGGGTGGCGCTGGGGACCATGCTCTGCCTGACGAAATCGCTGCCGCTGCTGCCCAGCCAGAACTCGGGCTCGCTGCGCAGCCTGCCGATCCTGTTCAAGCGCCCGGCGCTGGTGATCACCTATGTGTTGGTGACGCTGGTGATCACCGCGCAGTTCACGGCTTACAGCTACATCGAGCCCTTCGCCCTGCACGTGGCGCAGATCGGCGGCGAGCGCACCACGCTGCTGCTGTTGCTGTTCGGTGGCGCGGGCGTGTTCGGTTCGCTGCTGTTCAGTCGCTACAGCGATCGCTTCCCCCATGGCTTCCTGGTCGGTTCGATCGGTGCGCTGGCGACCTGCCTGCTGTTGCTGTTGCCGCTGTCGGGCAACTTCTACCTGTTCGCTGGCTTGAGCATGGTCTGGGGCATCGCGATCTTGAGCTTTAGCCTGTCGCTGCAGTCCAAGACCCTCAAGCTCGCCTCGGACGCCACCGACGTGGCCATGGCGCTGTTCTCGGGCATCTACAACATCGGCATCGGCGGTGGCGCGCTACTGGGCAGTATCGTCAGCAGCCAGGCGGGTGTGGCGAATATCGGCATGGTCGGCGGGGGCGTGGCGGTGGTCGGGCTGCTGCTGGCAGCGGCCAGCACCCGCCGATTCCGTGAGGCGCTGGGCGGGGCTTAGTCCCCCAGGTTCAGCGCGGCCTCTTTAAGCCAGACCCGCGCGCCCTCGCTGCCGGCCTTGAATTCGACGGCCTGCCCCGCCGGCAGGCGCATCCAGCTCCAGGTCGGCAGGCTGCCCGCCGTGCCGTGCAACTGGCCGGCCAGTACCAGCAGCTCCAGCCCACGGCCATTGTCCCAGCAGCAGGTTTCACCGGGTTGCAGCACTTCCAACCAGACCCGTTCATGGTCATTTTCGAACAGCCTTCCGCCCTGCGCGGGTAACTGCATGACCAGCGCCTGGCGATCCTGCGCATGGAACTGACGCAGGCGCACGAAGATCACGCAGCCCTCGCTGGCGCCCGGGGCATGGGCGCTGCCCGGTGGGTTGCGCACGTAGCTGCCGACCGGGTAACGGCCGTGCTCATCCTCGAACACCCCTTCCAGCACCACGAACTCCTCGCCGGCACCATGCACATGGGCACTGAAACGGCTGCCCGGCGCATAACGCACCAGCGAGGTGGCCCGCGCCTTCTCGCCGCCGACCCGGTACAGCATGCGCCGCTCGACGCCGGGCAGTGGGCTGGGCAACCACGGCAATGCGGCGCCGTGCACGGTCACGGGGCGGGACAGGTCAGCGTTCAGCTGCAGGTCGTGCATGCGGGCTCCAGTCAGCGCAGGAAGGGGTTGCGCAGGCGCACCCAGACAATCGCCGGCAGGGCCATCAGCAACCATTTGAGGTAGCGGTTCACGTCGTACTGTTCGCAGGCCACGCCGATGACGGTGCACACCACCACCACCGCGAGGAACTCGATCATCTTGTGCATCGGTTGCTTTCCATCATTGGCGCAAAGGAGGGCGCGCACTTTACCAGTTGGCAGGCCAGCATAGCGCCGTTGCATTTCGCCGTAACATTTTCACGCTTTACAGTTGAGCGTGCCCAGCTACCGTCCTGCCAGTTTCATCAGCCAAGGACGCGCCCCCATGCCTACTCACTACGGCGGCTGCCTGTGCGGCCGTATCCGCTTCAGTGCTCGCGGTACGCCGCGGTTTCCCCATACCTGCTCCTGCCATATGTGCCAGCGCCACTCCGGCAGCTTGACCCTGTGCTGGGTGGAGTTCGACAAGGCCGACGTGTCGTGGACCGGGGAGGGCGGGGTGCCGAGCCTGTATCGCTCTTCCGAAGGCTCCAGCCGCGCCTTCTGCCCGACCTGCGGCAGCTCCCTCGGCGCCATCGACGATGCGCCTACGGTAGCTTTGCTGCTGGGGTGTTTTGACGCGAAAGGGGCCGAGGCCTTGCGGCCGACCGCGCATTCGTTCAGCACCTCGCGACCAACTTGGTGGACGCCCGACGTTCGCACTGACACCCTGTGAGCGGCCAGCCCAACCAACACGTCATGGAAGATCGCAATGTTCAAGCGCAACAGTCTGGTCCCCGAACTGATCGTCAGCGACCTCGAGGCCAGCCTCGGTTTTTGGGTTTCACTGCTGGGTTTCGACATCGCCTATCAACGCCCGGAACAGCGTTTCGCCTACCTGGACCTGAACGGGTCGCAGGTCATGCTCGAACAGCTCGACCCCGATGACAATTGGCTTACCGGCCCGTTGGAAAAACCCCTGGGGCGGGGCATGCACCTGCAGATCGACGTGGTGGCGGTCGAGCCACTGATCGAGCGTCTCGAGCAGCAACGCTGGCCGCTGTTCAGGCCCTGCGAGGAGGTGTGGTACCGGGTGGGAGAGGCTGAAGTGGGGCTGCGCCAGTTCCTGGTGCAAGACCCCGACGGCTACCTGCTGCGCTTGGCGCAGTCGCTGGGGGAGAGGCCAGTTTCTGAGCGCAGTCAAACACGTCTGCTAGAAGCCTAGACCTAGTAAAATTGTCAGTGCCTCGTACAAGATTTGTTCAATAGAGTCTGCAGGGAGATACCCAGCCGAGACGCTAAAAATGAACAATAAATACTTAACCCGAGCAGCGATAAGTCTTTCGGCCGCGCTGGCAATATCAGCCTGCGCAGTGACCGCTGGCAACTCAAACCTTGCAACTCCCCCTCCAACCGAACCACAACGTGTTGCGCCGATTTTTCACTTCAACTGGGTGATATCCTCCGATCCACAATTCCCGCGAATAAATATGGGTGGCGACGGCCCCGCATTTGACGAGAGCCTGTCTCGCCAGTTGATATCGGCGCAATACAACAATATCAATGCCTTCAGAAACGCCAATGGCGGTGCAGCGAACGTTCCTGTTTTCATCAATGGCGATCTGACTGAGTTTTATCATGGCAATCAGGCTCGCGAAATAAAAGGTCTGATGGCTATGCTCGGCCCTGCTGTTTATTATGGCCTGGGCAATCATGACTACGACAACAATGTGGATGACTGTCAGTACAATGGATGTGCACGGGATGCTGTAAGGGATGCCTACGCGCATGGCCAGGCCATAAGTGCGGAAGCCCTGGACATGACGGTCACCTATGACAGCTGGACGAACCACCAACTCTGGAGAGGAAGCCTGGCGTATGCAAAGACGCTCAGCGACTTCATGTTCATTCAGTTGCACAATCATCCGGCTTACCAACGGAACTTCAAGGCCGATGAAGACCCCAATAAATCATTCACTTTCGATATAAAACAATCGCTTGACTGGCTTGAAGCACGGCTGCGCGCTGCGAAAGATGCAGGTAAAATACCGATCATTAATATGCATCGTCCTCCGTTAGATCCCACAGATGGTTACTCCTTAGCGGATATCGAGCGATTCAAGAAATTGGTCGAAGACTATGGCGTCAAGGCCATTTTCTATGGGCATACCCATCTCATCGAAAAAGGCAGCTTCGGCAGTGTGCCCACCTTCAACAGTGGCGCCGCCCATAATAAGAACTTCCTGGTCGCCCAGTACAATATTCGCCATGGCGAAGTGACCGTCAAGCAAGCCACTGATAACGTGGTTCAAACGAATCCCTATGGCACGTTCAAGGTCAAGGATGCGCAAACGGCAAGCGATCTTTCAACAGAGATATACATCATTCCAGACATGGCCGACCTCACGGTCAAACAACCCCCTATACCTTATTTACTGTGGACGTCGGTGACGCTACAAGTAGCAGGCCAACCGCCAAGGACCCTCGATTTCCCGGCTGACAAAGAAGATGGCACGGTCAAATGGCGAATTGAAAACTTGAGCCCGAACACCGAGTACACGCTGTCGTACACAGCCCACTCCGAAAAGGGCACGTCCATTTCCGGTAGCAAACCGTTCAAGACGACCCCCAGGCTGGACCCGGTAAAAGATTGGTGTGCGCATCCCTACGCGGGCGACGGTACCGAGTCTGGCTGGAGGGCTAGCTGGGAGCGTGGAGAAAACTGGGGCGCCCTGAGGATGATGTACGAGCTGAACGTATATGGCGAGAACGGTGCAGTCGTGAAGCAGCTTGCCCTCACACCGGACATGGACGGCTTTATCGCTGCCTCCGTCTGGCATGACTACCGCGGCAAGAGTCACCAGATTGGCGTCAGGGCATTCAACATGAGCAGCCCCTCTGATTCGGCACCGCCCAGGAAGTACCCGCTGGATCTGCTGCCTATCATGGTTTGCCACTAGAGGCCTGGGGGCAGGCTATCCTTGCCCCATGACCAACCAACCTCCACTACGCCACCCATGCCCCCCGGGCGCCTGCGACTGCGGCCGCGAGCAACTGCTCGATGGCCCGGCCGAAGGTCGGCGCATCCTGCTGCTTACCCGCGAGGAAGAAAAGCGCCTGGTCGAACGCCTGGAAAACCTCAGGGACCTCGACGACCTCCATCATCTTCAAGGGCGCCTGTACCAGAACCTCGGCATTCGCGTGCACATCGCCCCCGGCTACAACGAGGTGCGCACCATGCGCGGCATCGTCATCGAACTGGAGGCGTTGCCCGGCCTGTGCCGCAAGACCCGCCAGGCGATCCCCGCCGCCATCCGCCGTGGCCTGGAGCGCAATCCGCAGGTGGCGTATCGCCTGCTGGATGCCCACGATTTGCTGGGTGGCGCCTAGCGCATTGCCGCCAGCTTGATCCCGAACCCAACCAGGCAAGCCCCCGCCAATCGCTCCAGCAGGTTGCTCACCCGTGGGCTGGCACGCATGCGCTCGGCCAGGTGGTGGGTGAGCAGCACGGCCACCAGGCCGTAGAGCAGGGTCAGCGCTGCCACGGTCACCGCCATGAAGCCGAAGGTCAACATGCCCTGGTGCTTCACCGGGTCGATGAACAGTGGGAAGAACGCCATGTAGAACATGATCGCCTTGGGGTTGAGCAGGGTGATCATCATGGTCTGGCGCAGGTAGCGCCCGCCGGCCATGCCACTGTCGCGCGGCGCCGCGCCGGGCTTGCTCAGCACCATGCGCAAACCGAGCCAGGCCAGGTAGGCGGCGCCGGCCCACTGCACCACGTGGAAGGCTGCCGGGTAGGCGGCCAGCAAGGTGGCCACACCCGCCACCGCCAGCCACATCAGCACCTGATCACCGAGGATCACCCCGAAGGTGGCGGCCAGCCCGCCCTTGATGCCGCCTTTGCCGGTGGCGGTGATCAGGGCGAAGTTGCCGGGGCCGGGGATCGCCAGGAGGATAAGGAACGCAATCACGAAAGCGCCGTAGTCGGTAACGCCGAGCATGGGGGAGTTCTCCAGGTGCGGGGTTGGCGGGCAGAAGACGATATATGCCATCATCCGCAGCGCTTGCAAAGCCGCAACATCACAAGGAGGTGAGGATGGCGTTTTCAGCCGATGAACGTGAGCAACTGCTGGCGGTCAAGGGCGTCGGCCCGACCGTGCTGCAGCGCCTGGAACAGCTGGGCTACAGCTCGCTGGCACAGTTGGCCCAGGCCGACGCCCGGCACATCGTCGAAGCCGCCGCCAGCCTGGTCGGCTCCAGTTGCTGGAAGAACAGCCCCCAGGCCCGCAGCGCGATTCAGGCCGCCATTGCCCAGGCCAGGTCATCGACCGGTGCCACCGGCTAATTTTCTCCAACCGTTTTTCGTTTCCTTGAGAGCCACGCTGCGCCCCGCGCATTCGGCCCTCATCATCCAAGGAGACAGGCAATGACTTCCGTTTTCGATCGCGACGACATCGTGTTCCAGGTAGTGATCAACCACGAAGAGCAATATTCCATCTGGCCCGACTACAAGGCCATCCCCAATGGCTGGCGCGCGGCCGGCAAAAGCGGCCTGAAGCAGGACTGCCTGGCCTGGATCGATGAAGTCTGGACCGACATGCGCCCGCTGAGCCTGCGCCAACAGATGGCCGCAGCCGCGCAGTGAGCACGGTGAACCTGCTGTGCCTGCCGTACTCCGGGGCCAGCGCCATGGTCTACAGCCGCTGGCGGCGCAAGCTGCCAGCCTGGCTGCAGGTGCGCCCGGTGGAGCTGCCGGGCCGCGGCGCGCGGCTGGGCGAGGCGTTGCACACCGACATGCAGGCCCTGGCCCGGCAACTGGCCAGCGAGCAGCGCCTGGCGGCCAACGCCCCCTACGCCTTGCTCGGGCACAGCCTGGGGGCGCTGGTGGCCTTCGAACTGGCCCACGAGCTGCAGGCACTGGGCTGCGCGCCACCGTTGGCGCTGTTCGCCTGCGGCACCGCGGCGCCGACCCGACGCGAGGACTATGACGGTGCGAACTGGCGCGAGCCGAAGAGCGACGAAGCGCTGCTGGCCGAACTGCGCAAGCTGGGCGGCACGCCCGAGGAAGTGCTGGCCAACCAAGAGCTGATGAGCCTGACGCTGCCGGTGGTGCGCGCCGACTTCCTGCTGTGCGGCCGCTATGCCTACCGCCAGCGGGCGCCGTTGCACTGCCCGCTGCATGTGCTCGGCGGCGACACCGACCGTGCCAACGCCGAGCAGCTGCAGGCCTGGCGCCGCGAGTCCCAGGGCGAGTTCAGCCTCCAGATGTTCCCCGGCGGGCACTTCTTCATCCACGAACATGAAGACCGTGTGCTGGGCGCGCTGACCGGGGCACTCGAGCCGTTGCGGCTCACCGCCTGATTGACGTCACCCCTTGCCTGGGCGAGGCTTGTCGCCTGTGTGGCGTCACGGCCACGGTTTTCCAGGCAAGGGGCTGACAATGCTGATCGATTCAACACGCGCCACGCTGCTGGTGGTCGACATCCAGGAAAAACTCATCGGCGCCATGAGCGACCCCGCAGGCACGGAATCCCGGGCGCGCTGGTTGCTGGCAGCGACCGCCGACCTGGAGCTGCCTACGGTGATTTCCGAGCAGTACCCCAAAGGCCTTGGCCACACCCTCGAATCCCTCAAGGCCGCTGCGCCGGGCGCTGAGTTCGTCGAGAAAAGCCACTTTTCCTGCGTCGCCGCCGACTGCCTGCCGGCCAGCCTGCTGGACCGCGAGCAGGTGATCGTGTGCGGCATGGAAACCCACGTCTGCGTGCTGCAGACCGTGCTCGGCCTGCTCGCCTTGGGCAAGCAGGTGTTCGTGGTCGAGGACGCCTGCGACAGCCGCACCGCCGCCAGCAAGGCCGCCGGCCTGGCACGCATGCGCGCCGCCGGGGCACAGATCGTCACCCGCGAGATGGTGCTGTTCGAACTGATGGGCAGCGCCAGCCACCCGCTGTTCCGCCATATCAGCAAGACCTACCTGGTGGGTGAACAGCCCTGAACGGGCGCCTGCTGGCCGTCGGCCTGCTGTGCCTGGGGCTGCTGCAGGGCTGCGCCGGGCGCCGCGAGGAGGCCGCCGAGGCCGACCCGGCCAAGGTCCGCGCCCAGCTGCTGCGTCTGTTGCCGGCGCAGGTCAAGGATCGCCAGGGCTGGGCCGAGGACATCCAGGTGGCGTTCCAGGCCCAGGGTATCGCGCCGAGCAAGGCCAACCTGTGCGCCGTGCTGGCGGTGACCGAGCAGGAGTCGACCTTCAACGCCGACCCGCAGGTGCCCAACCTGGGCCGTATCGCCCGTGAGGAGATCGACCGCCGCGCCGCGCGCCTGCATATCCCCAAGCTGCTGGTCGACGGCGCACTGCAAACAACTTCCAGCAACGGCAAGACCTACCAGCAGCGGCTGCTCGCGGTGCGCAGCGAAAAACAGCTCAGCGCTCTGTATGACGAAGTGATCGGCCGCCTGCCCCTCGGCCGGACTTTGCTCGACGGTCTCAACCCGGTGCACACCGGTGGGCCGATGCAGGTCAGCATCGACTTTGCCGAGCAGCATGCCAAAGGCTACCCCTACGCCTATCAAGGCACGATTCGCCAGGAAGTATTCAGCAGGCGCGGTGGCATGTATTTCGGCATCGCCCACCTGCTGGGTTACTCCACCCACTACGAGCGCCCGCTGTACCGCTTCGCCGACTTCAACGCCGGCTGGTACGCCAGCCGCAACGCGGCGTTCCAGGCGGCGTTGGGCCGCGCCAGTGTGACCACGCTGGCACTGGACGGCGACCTGATTGCCCCCGGTGCGATCCTGCCCGGCAAGACCGAGCAGGCGGCGCGCAAGCTGGGGCCGAAGCTCGGGTTGCGCAACCCGCAGATTCGCTCGCAGCTGGAGCAGGAGGGTAGCCTGGACCTTGAAGAAACCGAGCTGTACCAGGGCGTGTTCCGGCTGGCCGAAGGCAAAGTAGGCAAGCCGCTGCCGCGCGCGGTGCTGCCGGGGATCGAGCTGAAAAGCCCGAAGATCACCCGCAAGCTGACCACGGCCTGGTTCGCCGGACGAGTGGACGAACGCTACCAGCGCTGCATGCAGCGCTGATGCCCCCCGATTAAGGGCCTCAATTGGGTGATCTTCCCCGATTGGTAACTACGGCTAGATCCAAGCTATTGAAATAAAAAGAAAATTTTAATGGCATGAGCCTTGCTCACCTCCCCGCAGAGTCCTTGCGCCCCTCGGAGGTGACCCATGACGACCCCTCGCAAAGGCCCCGCCCTGACCACCTTGGTGCTGGCCCTGCTGGGCTGGCAGGAAAGCGGCGAAGCGGCCGTGCAATGCCAGCGCACCCTGACCGCCAACGTGGTGGCCCTCGACCAGCCGCTGATGTACAACCGCCTCGGTGCGCAGAATGCCAACGGCATGCTGTTCGCCCTGCGCCAGGATGTGGTGGACGAGCACCTGGTGCCGCTGAGCAAAGGTGGCGCGGCCGTCCCCGGCAAGGTCACCCTGCGCCCGGACAAGCGCCCGCGGCCGATCGTGCTGCGGGTGGCCGCCGGTGACTGCCTGACGGTCAACCTGACCAACCTGCTGGCGTACCAGGCCAACCCCAACAAGCACGGCATCGAACCCGAGGAGCCCGAAGGCGAGGAGGGCGAAGAGGTCGAGTTGCCGGACGCCGAAGGCGGCGAGCACTTCATCGCCGACGAGCAGGTCACCGACCGCCACGTCGGCTTCCAGGTCAACGGCATGCAGGCGGTCACCAGCATCGCCGACATCGCCGCCAACACCGGGCGCAACGGCAACTTCCTGGTCGCCCCCGGCGGCACCCGCAGCTACACCCTGTACGCCGAGCGCGAAGGCGCCTTCGCCGTGACCAGCCAGGGCGCCACCTTCGGCGGCCAGGGCGGTGCGGGCAACGTCGCCAATGGTTTGTTTGGCCAAGTGGCGGTAGTGCCCAAAGGTGGGCGCACCTACCGCAACACCCTCACCGAAGAAGAAATGCGCCTGGCGACTATCAGCCGTACCGCCACCGGCCAGCCGGTGATCAACTACGAAGCGCGCTATCCGCAGCTGGAACCCTGGATCGCCGAAGGCAAGGCCGGCAAGCCGATCATCGCCATGGTCGACGGCAACGAAATCCTCAACAGCGAGACCGACGCCATCGTCATGGGCCCCAACCCCGACGGCAGCTTCCCCAAGAACACCTACCCGCTGGAAAGCGTCGGCAAGCGCAACCCGGCGCTGCCCAACCGCCTGGAAGCGTTCCGCGACTTCGCCGCGCAGTTCGCCGACGAAGTGGCCGGCACCCAGGCCTTCCCCGGCTACTGGGCGGACCCGGTAATGGGCCATGTGCTGGAGCCGACCCGCGACTCGTTCATGATCAACTACGGCTCCGGCGGCATGGGCGCCGAGGTGGTGGCCAACCGGCTCGGCGTAGGGCCGATGCACGACTGCCTGTCATGCGCCTACGAGGAGTTCTTCCTCAGTGCCCACACGGTCGGCGATATCGGCACCCTGGTGGATATCCCGGCCAACGTCGGCCTGGAGCGCATCCGCCCGGGCGAAGTGCCGCCGGCCAGCGCCACTGGGGTCAAGGCCACCATGGCCCTGTACCCGGCCGAGCCTGCCAACGTGCACCACAGCTACATCGGTGACTTCACCAAGTTCCGCAACACCCACAATGGTCACGAGCAGCACATCTTCCACCTGCACGGCCACCAGTGGTTGTTCAACCCCAACGACGACAACTCCGACTACATCGACGCCCAGGGCATCGGCCCGGGCGTGGGCTACACCTACGAAATCGCCAACGGTGGTTCGGGCAACCGCAACCGGGTAGCGGGCGATGCCATCTACCACTGCCACTTCTACCCGCACTTCGCCCAAGGCATGTGGGCCATGTGGCGGGTGCACGATGTGTTCGAGCCCGGCACCCGGCTCGAGGTCAGCGGCGAGGGCGAGAACGGTTTCCACAGCACACCGTTCGCCCTGCGCAGCGGCAAGCCGGCCAATGGCGCGCGGGCCTTGCCCGACGGCGAGATCATCGCCGGCACGCCGATCCCGGCCATCGTGCCGCTGCCGGGCAAGGCCATGGCGCCGATGCCGGGCAAGGTCACCGTGGTGCCCAAGCTCGGCGAGGCGCTGGTGGCCCAGCATGACGACGATGACGAAGGGGAGGGCGACGACGATCATTCTGACCAGCCTGCCACCCCGCGCGCCGTGGGCTCCCTGGCCCTGGTCGATCGCAGCGAAAGCAACCGCAACGCCGACGGCAGCCTGAAAAACCCCGGCTATCCGTTCTGGATCGGCGGCATGGAAAGCAGCGTCGGCCAGCGCCCGCCAACCCCGCCGCTGGACATGCTCGACCCGGCCCTGGCACGCCAACTCAAGGACAGCGGCAAGGCACTGTGGGCCAACCTCGACGCCAACCAGGTCGATGGCTGGGACGGTGGCCTCGGTCGCCACGCCCTGGACGGCGTGTCTGCCGGTGGCGAGGCGGTCACCACCACCACCCGGCTGGACTTCTCCAAGGTGCTGCACAAGGCCAAGCCGATCTACCTGCCCGAAGAGGGCACCGAGGTGGAACAGGCGGCCATGCAGTTCCATGCCAAGGCCGAACACCCAAGTTTCGCCCTGGTCCCTGGCGGCGCGCCGGTGGCCAAGGCGTTCCGCACCAACGGCGCCTTGCCCACCGCCGGCGCGCCGTTCTACGAGCCTTGCATGGATGACCGTGGCAAGCGCCTGACCCAGTCCTCCGGGGTGGGCGAGTTCAACAGTGGCGAGACACTGACCGGCATGAGTTTCCGCGGCTCGTCCGCCTTCACCGCCGACCGGCCGCGCATCTACAAGGCCGCCAACATCCAGTTCGACGCGGTGTACAACAAGGTCGGCTACCACTTCCCGCAGGCGCGCATCCTCGCCCTGTGGGAGGACGCCTGGCCGGTGATCACCAAGCAGCGCCCGCCGGAGCCGCTGGTGATGCGCATGAACACCTTCGACTGCACCCAGTACGTGCACACCAACCTGATCCCGTCGTTCTATGAGATGGACGACTACCAGGTGCGCACCCCCACCGACGTGATCGGCCAGCACATCCACCTGCCCAAGTGGGACCTGACCGCCGCCGACGGCTCGGCCAACGGCTGGAACTACGAGGACGGCATCCTCTCGCCCGGCAGCGTGGTCGAGCGCGTGCACGCCATCCGCAGCTTCAACAACTGCACCGAGGGCGATGCCCGCGAAGGCACCGCCGCCTGCCCGAAAGCCAAGCAGCATCCGTACTTCGGCCGCTTCGGCCGGGCCGACTGGCTCGGTGCGCGCACCGCCATGCAACGCTGGTTCGCCGACCCGCTGGTCAACGTGCATAACGTCGACCGTGGCCTGGGCACCATCTTCACCCACGACCACCTCGGCCCATCGACCCACCAGCAGCTTGGGCTGTACGCCACCGTGCTGGCCGAACCTGCCGGGT
Organism: Pseudomonas sp. zfem004; assembly: GCF_032621715.1. NCBI lineage: Bacteria > Pseudomonadati > Pseudomonadota > Gammaproteobacteria > Pseudomonadales > Pseudomonadaceae > Pseudomonas > Pseudomonas sp. zfem004. The sequence continues at coordinate 153,007 of NZ_JAVYJF010000015.1, forward strand.
CCACCTGGTACCACGCCGAAACCGGTGAGCAGTTGTACAACCCGGCGACCCGCCAGGACGGCGGGCCGACCTCGTGGCAGGCGGTGATCCAGACCGGCGACCACGACGGCGACGGCAAGAACGACAGCTACCGCGAGTTCTTCCTCGAATACAGCGACTTCCAGCACGCCTATGAAGCCGGTGTGTACGTGGGCGCCGGCCCCAACGGCATCCCCGACGGCCAGAGCTACCCGGCCACCGCCGACAGCTTCCGCTACGCCATCAACCCGCCGGTGCGCCAGGCCGCTTCCAACCTGCTGGAATCGGTGGTCGAGTCCCGTGGCGGGCTGAACCCCGGTTGCCCAAGCCGGCCATGCCCGCAGGCGATCTCGGTGGATGACCCCGGCATGTTCGTCGTCAACTACCGCAACGAGCCCCTGGCCCTGCGCGTGTACGACCCGAACAAGGTCGGCCCGGACGGCAAGCGCGGCATGCAGGCCGACGGCCTCGGCGGCGACCTGGCCTACGCCCTGCAGTCGCGCACCGACCGCGCCATCCCGGCGATGAACCTGGCGCCCTCGGCGATCACCCAGGCGGTCGGCCCTACCGGCGGCACCACGCAGTTCCCGCCGCACATCAACAAGGCCGGCAGCGAGCCGGGCGACCCGTTCACGCCGATGCTGCGCACCTACAGCGGCGACAACGTGCGCCTGCGCCTGCATGCCGGTGGCCATGAAGAGGAGCACAACGTCACCCTGCACGGCGTGAAGTGGCTGCAGAACGGCTCGGGCTTCGGTAACAGCTCCAACTCCGGGTGGAAGTCGTCGCAGATGATCGGCATCTCCGAGCAGATGGGCTTCCTGGCGCCGGTGTCGATGATTTCCAGTTCCGCCGCCACCAACGGCGACTACCTGTACTCCATGGACGCCGCCCTGGAAGGCTACTGGAACGGTATCTGGGGCGTGATGCGCAACTACACCGCCCAGCGCGCCGACCTGTTCGCGCTCCCCAACAACCCGCAGCCAGTGGCCATGCGCAACACCGTCAACTTCGACGGCATCTGCCCGAAAACCACGGCCAACGCCAATGGCGTGGGCACCCGGCCGACGGTCAAGCGCAGCTACGAGATCGTCGCGGCCCTGGCCAACGACATCCTCGAGAACCGCAACGGCGTGAGCATCAACGATCCGGCCGGCATCGGCCAGCATGTCGGCGGCGCGCTCAAGGCCAACGGCGGTACCCTGGTGTTCAACAGCCGCCGTACCAGCATCCCGCTGGTCAGTGGGGTCGACCCTGAGGATGGCGAACCCTTCACCATCGGCGGCCACAGCGCGCCGCTGCACGACCCGACCGCGGTGCTGTACGTGCGCAAAGCCGACCTCGACCCAAGCACCGGCAAGCTCAAGGCCGGGGTGCCGGTGGAGCCGCTGGTACTGCGGGCCAACGCCGGCGACTGCATCAGCATCACCCTGGAGAACCGCCTGCCACTGGTGATGCCCGACCTGCCGAGCACCGCCGTGATGCAGAACGTGGTCAAGCGCGACCGCTTCGACGGTGAAGGCTCCACCGCCTTCAACAACAACCTGATGCGCCCCTCCAGCCACGTGGGCCTGCACGCGCAATTGCTGGCCTACGACATCACCAAGTCCGACGGTGCCAACGTCGGCGCCAACCCGGTGCAGACCGTACCACCCCGGGCCGGCAACAGTGGTGCCTACCCGAGCCGGGTGTACCAGTACTACGCCGGGCACCTGGAGCGCGAAGGCAAACCCACCCTGCAACTGGGGCGCACGGTGGACAACATCAACACCACCGCCATCGAGTTCGGCGGCCTCAACCTGGCTCCGGCGGACTTCATCAAGCAGCCGCAGAAGGGCCTGGTCGGTGCCATGAGCATCCTGCCGCAAACCGCCACCTGGACCGAGGACGCGGCCAGCCGCGCCCAGGCCACGGTCAAGGTCAGCGGCCAGCCGGACTACCGCGACTTCGTCACGGTGTGGCAGCGCTCGCTGAACATGCGCTGGGCCGATGGCCGCCCGGTGGAGGGCATCGCCACCGAGGGTAATGGCGTGCCGGGCGATCCGAAGGACAACGGCAACATGGCCATGAACTACAAGACCGAGCCGCTGTGGTTGCGCTTCGGCCTGGCGCCGGACGCGCCGTTCGGCCATGCCGACGGCCTGGGCTTCGCCGACGTGCCCAATGCGCACATGGCCTACAGCAATGCCCTGATTGGGGGCGACCCGCAGACCCCGGTGCTGTACGCCAAGCCCGGGCAGCCGATGCGCAAGCACGTGCTGATGCCCAGCGGTGGCAGCCGCGGTATCACCTACCAGCTCGATGGGCACCTGTGGCCGCTGCACAACTACCAGGCCGAGAAGAGCGATATCGACGGATACCCCATGGGCTTGCCGGGGATTGGTTCGGTGCGCTTTGGCTACAACCCCATGGCGATGTACATCGGCGCGCAGGAGAGCGTGCTGCCGGCGGCGCACTTCAGCTTCATGCTGTCCAGCGCCGGGGGCGGGAATGCGGTGCCGGGGGATTACTTGTTCCGCGACTATGCGGCGTACGGGAACATGTCGGGGTTGTGGGGGATCTTGCGGGTGACCAATGAGCCGCCGCCGGCGACGGCGCCGGCGCAGTAGGGGGAGGGGTGTTGGAGGGCTGCCGCGGGGGATCGCGGCGGCCCTTTTGTTTTGGGGTGGGCCTCCAGGTGTAGGGCGGGAGATTGGGTGAGGGCCACCAAGTGCCTGCCGGTGTTTTTGCAGCGCCTATGAGATCGAGCGCCGCGCGGGCGGCGCTCGATCTTGAGAACGCTGCAGAGCTGTCGCCCTTCACCTGGTGGCCCACATGCGATCCCAAGACAGGCGCCTCCAAGGCAAACCGCTGACCCTGTTTAATCAGATTTAGCGGCTTCCCTGTAGTCCATTTCCCAAACATACTCCCCGCGCCTTTTTTCCATTGCGGCGGCAATTTCCGCCCTCTAGTCTCGCCAGGTCGCTGCACATCAGCGACTCGGCTTTGACAGGCCGCAATTGAAAGAATGCGCACTAGCTTCGCGCTCGATGGCGGCTGTGCGTGTGGGCACGCTCGCGTGCGCCGGTGTTTCCTTTCTTTCATCCGGTCTGTCAACCCACGCACAGCTGCCACCTTTCTGTTTGACAGCAGGTCTGTGGCAGTCCAACCCGAAAGAAAGGATCTAAAAATGTTAAAGATCGTCCCCGACCCACCCCATTTCCATCCCTTCCTCGAAGACACCCTGGTCCAGACCCACGAACACGTGCTCTGCGCCCAGGCCATCGTCCAACACGCCATCCCGCTGATCTTCAAATCCCCAGGCTCGATGCTGGTACTGGCAGTACTGCACGAAATCGAAACCGTGCGTACCCAGCTGGAATCCGCACTGGCCCAGATCCAGCTGACGGTGCACCCGCAAACCCTGCACTGACGGTTGTGTCGCGTTTCAAGGAGATCCCCATGCCTACAGACACCTCCCATACCACCGTCGCCAAAACCACCTTCACCCAGGGCGAAGGCAGCAACCGCCAACCCCTGTTCCGCATCGAGCCCGGCATCCCTTGTCAACACGCCCGCGATCAAGCCAGCGAACTGCTGGACTGCGTCCGCCACCTGACCCTGGTCGGGGTGATGGATCAAGACCCGCGTATGGTCTGGGCGGCGCATTACCTGAGCGCCCTGGCCAAGGCGCTGCTCGATGACGCCGAACTGGGCCTTGCCCACTGACCACTCCGGGGCCGGCACCCGGCCCCGGCTTCGGGGAATCAGCTTGGGGCAACCTCCCCAATCCTCTCGGGTTGTCATCCCAACTAGCTGATAAATAACAAAATTATTCCTGGCATAGCGCTTGCTAAAGCCTCCGCAGACCCTTGTCTTACCTGGAGGTGCAGCATGGTTACCCCGCTTTCCGTCATAGCCCCGTGCGTGCACGCCTGCCTCTTGGTCGACAAGGGTACCTGCCCATGAACCGCAAACTGCGCCCCGCCTACATGGGGCTTGTGCTGGGCTGGGCACTGATCGGTCTGGGCGTCGCCTACGAAAAACTCTGGTGCGACCCGCGCGAGCTGCTGCAGCAGCCCACCGACCCGCAAGCCCTGCACCGCCTCAGCCGCGACGGGGTGACAGTGGAGTTCGAGGCGCGGCCATTGGCCGGCGCCGAGTTGCGCGAAGGCGACTTCGCCAGTATCCGCTTCAAGGTCAGTGACCAGGCCAGCGGCCAACCGCTGTCGGGGATGGCCCCGGGGGCCTGGCTGGACCCGGCGCAGTCGGCGCCGGTGGGCGACCGCGACAGCAGCTGCAAGGCGCGGGTGGCGTTGTTCCTCAAGAGCAGCATCGGCGCCCGGCCATTGCTGGACCTCAACAGCTACTTCCTGCTGGTGCTGAACAAGGACGCCAGCCTCACGGTGATCGACCCGACGGTGTCGGTGGGCGGGGTGACCAGCACCCTGGCGCGCATCGACCTGCCGGGCCGGCCCATGGACTGGGTCGCCACCCGCGATGACCGCCAGGTGTTCGTGTCCATGCCCGAACGCAACCAGGTGGCCTTGATCGACACCGAAACCTTCCGCCGCGTGGCCACCCTCGATGCCGGCGAACAGCCCCTGCGCGTGGCCCTGCAGCCCGACCAGCGCCTGCTGTGGGTGGGCAACAACAGCAGCGATCCGGACAAGGGCGGCGTGACGGTGATCGACGTGCCCAGCCGCACCATGCTCAAGACCTTCATCACCGGCTCCGGCCACCACGAGATCGCCTTCAGCGCCGACTCGCGCTACGCCTTCGTCAGCAACCGCGACGGCGGCACCCTGAGCGTGATCGATACCGCCGCCATGCGCCTGGTGCAAACCCTCAAGGTGGGCCCGCACCCGCTGTCGGTGGCCTACTCGGCGCTGTCCCAGGCGGTGTACGTGGTCGATGGCCAGGAGGGCACGGTGCGGGTGATCGACGCACGCAGCCACCATGTGCGCCACACGGTCCAGGCCGAACCGGGGCTGGGGCCGATGCGCTTCAGCAGCGACGGGCGTTTCGGCGTGGTGCTCAATACCCTGGAGAACCAGGCGCTGGTGATCGACGCCAGCAACGACCAGTTGATCCACCGCATCCCGGTGGCCGCTGAGCCCTACCAGCTGACCTTCACCAAGGGCTATGCCTACGTGCGCGGCCTGGCCTCGCCGAAAGTCAGCATGATCAACCTGGCCAGCCTCGGCCAGGGCCGCACGCCGATCGTCCAGGGCTTCGAGGCCGGCCCCGCCGCGCCGCGCCAGGCCGGCGACCTGCCGCTGGCCCAGGGGGTGAGCGTGTCGCGCGACGACAATTCGGTGTTCGTGGTCAACCCGGTGGACAACACCACCTACTTCTACGCCGAAGGCATGAACGCGCCGATGTCGGGCTACAACAACCGCGGCCACCAGGCCCGCGCGGCCATCGTCATCGACCGCAGCCTGCGCGAGGTGGCGCCGGGGGTATACGGCTCCACGGTCAAGTTGCCGGCGGCCGGCACTTTCGATGTGGCCTTCCTGCTCAACCAGCCGCAGATCATCCACTGCTTCAGCACCGAGGTGGCGGCCTTGCCGGACGCCGGCTTGCGCAAGGTGGTGCACGCCGAGTTCCTAGGCACCGAACAGCCGTTGCTGCAGAACAGCCCGTTCGTGGCCCAGGTGCGCATCCTCGGCGAGGACGGCAAGCCACGCCCGGGCCTGCGCGACCTGAGCCTGCGCTACTTCCTCGCGCCGTCGTCGCTGCCGCGCAGCCTGCCGCTGACCGAAGTGGGCGAGGGCGTCTACCAGGCCTCCCTGGAGCTGGCCGAAGCCGGCGCCTGGTACCTGCATGTGCAGTCGCCCAGCCTGGGGCGCAAGTTTGCCGAAGACAACTACACCAGCCTGCGCGTGCTGCCGGCCGCCACGGCGCCTACCGCTTCCCAAGGGGAACCCAGGAGTCTGCGATGAACCCTGTCGATGCCGGAAAACTCTTTGCCCTGAGCCTGCTGCTGGCCAGCGACCTGGCCCTGGCCCACGCCGGCCATGATCACGGCGGCGCACCCCAGGCACCGCCCGCCGCCCACCAGGAAAAAGCCAGCGTGCGCTTTGCCGATGTCGCGCTGCTGGACCAGAACGGCATGCCGGTGCGCCTGGAAAAGGACCTGGTGGGCGACCACCTGGTGGTGATGGGCTTCATCTACACCAGCTGCACCACGGTATGCCCGGTGGTCTCGTCGATCATGGGCAAGGTCCAGCAGCAGCTGGGCGGGCGGGTGGGCGAGGAGATCCGCCTGGTGTCGATCAGCGTCGACCCTCAGCGCGACGACGCCAAACGCCTGGCCGACTACGCCAAGGCGTTCCAGCGCGGCCCGGGCTGGAGCTGGTTGACCGGGTCACCCTACGCCATCACCGAGACACTCAAGGGGCTGGGCAGTTTCAGCGCCAATCTCAGTGAGCACCCACCACTGATCCTGGTGGGTGACGGGCGCAGCGGGCACTGGACGCGCTTCTACGGCTTCACCGACCCCAACGTGCTGATCACCGAGGTCAACCGCCTGAGCGCACGGCGGGTACATGCCAAGAGCACGGCAATCGCCGGCAAAGAGGTGCAGCCATGAGCAGCCTGAGCACGCGCCGCGCCAGCATGCGCGGCTTCGACTGGGTGGTGCTGGGGGCCTGCCTGTGGATCCTCGCCTCGGTGGCGTTCGCCCACGAGGGCCATGCGCCGGCGCCGCAGCCGGCACCGCAGGCCATGGCGAGCGGTGGCGGCACCCGTGATGCGCAGACCTGGTTCACCGACACCCTGCTCAAAGACCAGAACGGCCGCGAGCTGCGCTTCTACAGCGATGTATTGAAGGACAAGGTGGTGATGCTCAACGTGATCTTCACCCACTGCAACGACGCCTGCCCGCTGATCACCCGCAAGCTGCGCGAAGTGCGCGAGGCCATGGGGCCTGAGCTGGCGGGGCAGGTGACCTTCGTTTCGGTCAGCAGCGACCCGCTCAACGACACCCCGCAAGTGCTCAAGGCCTTTGCCGAGAAGCAGGGCGTGGACGGGCCGAACTGGCTGTTTCTCACCGGTGACAAGGCCAGCGTCGACCTGGTGCTGGGGCGCCTGGGGCAGTTCCTGCCCAGCCCCGAGCAGCACTCCACGCAGTTGATCGCCGGCGACGTGGCCGGCAAGCGCTGGAGCAAGATCCGCCCCGATGCACCACCCGCCGCCATCGCCCAGCGCATGCAGCTGCTGGTGCAACCGCTGGCGGGGCGGTGAACGTCATGGGCCGCCAGACGCCGCCCATCGCGGGGCAAGCCCGCTCCCACGATAGGTGGGGCGTGGGAGCGGGCTTGCCCCGCGATGGGGGACGTCTGGCGAGCGCCTGCCTGTGGCTTGCCTTGGCCCTGTGCACCCCAACCCTGGCCCTGGACCTCAGCGAACACGAACAAGCCGGCAAACGCCTGTACCGCGAAGGCATTTCCAGCAGCGACGCCCAGTTGCAGGCCCGAGTCGGCGCCAGCGACATCAGCGTGCCGGCCAGCGTGCTGCCCTGCGCCAGTTGCCACGGCAACGATGGTCGCGGCCGCGCCGAGGGCGGCGTGCGCCCGCCCAGCCTGGACTGGCAGCGCCTGGCCCTGGCGCAGGGCGAGCGCGAAACCAACAGCCGACGTTACCCGGCCTACAGCGACGCCAGCCTGGCGCGGGTGATCCGCACCGGCATCGACCCGGCCGGCAATCGCCTGGACCCGGCCATGCCGCGCTTCGAACTGAGCCTGGCCGACCAGCGCAACCTCACCGCCTACCTCAAGCGCCTGGGCGATGAACGCGACCCGGGCGTGGAGGAGGGCGTCCTGCGCCTGGGCACCCTGCTGCCGCAGAGCGGGCCCCTGGCCGAGGCCGGGCGGGTGGTGCGGGCGGTGCTGGAGGATGGCATCGCGCAGCTCAACGAGCAGGGCGGCCTGCATGGCCGGCGCCTGCAATTGATCACGGCCGATCCCGGCTTTGACGCAGCCGGCACTTCCAGGGCGCTGGACACACTGCTGGTACAAGAGCGGGTGTTCGCCCTGATCGCACCGCTGGCGCCCTGGCTCGACAGCCGCGCGCTGGCGCAGGGCGGCGTGCCGCTGATCGGCGCAACGCCACGCGATGGCGGCAGCGCGCAGGTATTCGACCCGTTGCCCGGCCTGCCCGAGCAGTTGCTCAGCGTGGCGCTGCATGCCCACGCGGCCCTGGGCCTGGCGCCCGATGCGCTGCAGGTGGTGTATGCCGGCGACGATCAGGCCGCTGCCGCTGCAGCCCTGCAGCAACGCCTGAGCCAGCTGGGCTTGCAGCTACCTCCGGTACAGGCCTTCGCCGGCCAGGCGGTGGCGGGCGAGGGCATCCTCTACCTCGGTCGCGCCCAGGGCTTTACCGAGTTGGCCGCCGCGCTGCAGGCCCAAGGCCGCCAGCCCTATCTGCTGGCCGCCTCGGCCCAGGTGGCCGGCAGCCTGCCGGGCCTGCCGGCGCAATGGTCGCAACGGCTGTTGCTGGCCTATCCCTTCGTCCCCGGCGACTGGACCGCCGAGGGCCGCGCGACCTTGGCGGGCGTGCAGCAACGACAGGGCCTGGATGCGCGCCAGACCGCGCTGCAGGTCAACACCCTGTGCGCCTGGCGGCTGCTGGTCGAAGCGCTCAGGCAGGTGGGCCGCGATGCCAGCCGCGAGCAACTGGTGAACGCCCTGGAGCAACTGCACGGCGTGACCACCGGCCTGACCCCGGCATTGGGCTTCGGCCCGGGGCGGCGCCAAGGCCTGGCCGGCGCCCATGTGGTGGCGGTAAGCCTGCCGGGCCCAGGCTTCGAAGAAGTGGCGGCGTATCGCGCCGTACCAGACACCCCTTGAACGGAGGTTGCCATGCGCGTTGTGATGATGTGGCTGCTCATGCTGCTGGCCTCGACCAGCCAGGCCGATGCGCCGGCGGCGCGGGTCAATGGCGTGGAGATCGGTGTGCTGCGCCTGGAGCGTTACTTCAGCGAATACCTGGTTGCCCAGGGCCGGGCGGTGGCCAGCATCCGCAACCCCAACCTGTACCAGCGCCTGCGCGAGCAGGCGCTGGACGAGCTGATCGACAAGGAACTGCTGTGGCAGGAAGCGGGGCGCCTGGGCATCGTCATCGACGACCAGCAGGTCGACGCGCACATTGCCGGGCTCGAGGCGGCCTTCGGCAGCCCGGCGCTGTTCGAGCGGCGCCTGCAGGAGGCCGGCTTCGATCGCCCTGGCTTCGCTGACTACACTCGACATGAACTGGCCGCGCAGCTGGCGTTCGCCCAGTTGACCGCAGTCGAGGAACCCACCGCAGCCGAAGTCGCGGCCTTCCATCAGGCCAATCGGCACATGCTGCAAGGAATGCAGAACCAAAGTGATAATACGTCTGTCTTACCCGAACAGGGCCAACGCCTGGCCAGGGACGCGCTCGTCGCGCAATTGCAGGCCCAGGCGCGGCAATCGGTGCGCCAACGTTTGCGCGAATCCGCTACAGTGGAGCGCCCCGACTGAGGCCGTGACGGGCAATTCCCCACTAGTGGGGGAACCCCGCAAGGCAATGTGCCATCAGCGTCCCCGGTTGTGGGGAAGCGGCTGCACGCACGCCCGGACGATGTGAAAGATATTCAACAAAATCAATGCTTTACTAGATTCGCGCAACAGCCCTTCATGCCTGGCACGAAGCCTGCTCAAGCCTCTACAAGGCCGCACTTCGCAGACCGGGAAACCGGGCAGTTCATGGGAGTGGACCTTGGTGAACAGAGTATTGGTAGTCGATGACGAACAGACCCTTGCGCAGAACCTGCAGGCGTATTTGCAGGCGCAAGGCCTGGAGGTCCACCTCGCCCATGACGGTACCAGTGGTATCGAACAGGCCGAGAAGCTGGCGCCGGATGTGATTGTGCTGGATTACCGCTTGCCCGACATGGAGGGGTTTCAGGTTCTGCAGACCGTGCGCAGCCACAGGCAATGCCACTTCGTGTTGATCACCGCCCACCCCACCGTCGAGGTGCGTGAGCGGGCCGCCGAACTGGGTGTGAGCCATGTGCTGTTCAAGCCGTTCCCACTGATGGAACTGGCCCGCGCGATCTTCGACCTGATGGGCATCGAGCGCCAGCGCAGGGCCACGGATTCTCCCGCCGAGGGGTTCGTCGAACGACGCCAGAACAGGAACGATGCGTTCCCCCTGCAGTTGTACGATGGCAGCTGGGTGCTGGCCGATCGCCGACGTAATGGCGTCAGGCCCCCTGAACCTGACGACGAGCAACTGCTGACCGGGGAATAGCGGCGCCCAAGGCCCACCCGCCTGCAGCGCCGCCCCTGAGCGGAGTTGCAGGCCATGTCCCAGGCATTCGATTCAGATTCGCTGGCGCAATCGCGGGGCAAGCCCGCTCCCACGGGCGCTTACCCACGCGAGCTGCTGGCCCAGGCCCGCACCCAGTCCGGCGAAGAGCGCCTGCTGGCCTGCCTGGAGCGCCTGGCCGGCGATACCCCCGCCACCTTCACCCAACGCCTGGCCACCACCCTGCATTACCCACTGCTGGGCACCCAGGCGCTGTTCGCCTGCACCCCGGCTTTCCAGCGGGTCAGCCTGGCCCAGTGCCTGAAACGCGAATTCGCCCTGGTCGAACACCAGGGCGAGTCGATCGGTGTATTCGCCGACCCCTTCGACAGTGCCCGCCTGGCCTGGATCGATGACTGCCTGCAGGGTGCGCCGCTGTACCTGGTGCATGCCGCCGACCTGGCCGCCTTCCTCGCCCGCCACGAAGAGAGCTTCCACGCCGTCGATTCGCTCGAGCACGAGGTCGAGGTCGGCAGCGAGGCCGACACCCTGCAGCGGCTGTCGCTGACCAGCATCAGCGAGGACCAGAGCCGGGTGGTCAAGCTGGTCAACTCGACCCTCTACGATGCCCTCAAGCAGCATGCCAGCGACATTCACCTGGGCATGACCGGCCAAGGGCTGACCATCAAGTACCGCATCGACGGCGTGCTCAACGGCGCCGGCAAGGCCAGTGGCAATGCCTTCGCCGAGCAGGTGATCTCGCGCATCAAGGTGATGGCCGAGCTGGACATCGGCGAGAAGCGCGTGCCCCAGGACGGCCGCTTCAAGGTGGCCATCGGCGAGCGGCAGATCGACTTCCGGGTGTCGATCATGCCGAGCATCTTCGGTGAGGACGCGGTGCTGCGGGTGCTCGACAAACAGGACCTGTCCGACAAGGTCAGCGGCGTGCAGTTGCAGGCCCTGGGCTTCGAGGAGCACACCCTGCGCGCCCTGCGCCGGCTGGCCGCCGAGCCCTACGGGATGATCCTGGTCACCGGCCCCACCGGCAGCGGCAAGACCACCACGCTGTACGCCATGCTCAGCGAGATCAACCATGGCGTGGACAAGATCATCACCATCGAAGACCCGGTCGAGTACCAGCTGCCAGGGGTGCTGCAGATCCCGGTCAACGAGAAGAAAGGCCTGACCTTCGCCCGCGGCCTGCGCTCGATCCTGCGCCACGACCCGGACAAGATCCTGGTGGGCGAGATCCGCGACCCGGACACCGCGCAGATCGCCGTGCAGTCGGCGCTCACCGGCCACCTGGTGTTCACCACCATCCACGCCAACAACGTGTTCGACGTGATCGGCCGCTTCAGCCAGATGCAGGTCGACCCCTACAGCTTCGTCTCGGCGCTCAACGCCGTGCTGGCCCAGCGCCTGGTGCGCCTGGCCTGCACCCACTGCGCGGTGCCCTGCGAGGCCGACGACGAATTGCTCGCTGCCTCCGGGCTGAGCCGTGAAGGCGTGGCCGGCTGGCAGTTCGTGCGCGCCCAGGGCTGTGGCCAGTGCCGCGGCAGTGGCTACCGCGGGCGCAGCGCCATTGCTGAATTGCTGCACCTGGACGACGACCTGCGCCAGCTGATCGTCGAACGCCGCCCGCTCTCGCAGATCAAGCAGCTAGCCTGCCAGCGCGGCCTGCGCCTGTTGCGCGCCTCGGCCCTGGACCTGGTCCGCACCGGCCGCACCACCCTCGAGGAGATCAACCGTGTCACATTCATCAGCTGATCGGTATTGCGCCGTGCTCGGCGCTGAAGGTGTCGGCCTGGGTTGCTGGCACGGTAAGCAACAGCCCTGGCTGGGCAGCCGTGGTTTTAGCTGTGACGCCGCGCAGCCGGCCTGGGCCGCCGCGCTGCATGCGCTCGGCGAGCTGCTGGCCGAACACCAGGTGCGCAGTGCGCCGCTGCGGGTGTTGCTGTCGGCCCGTTTCAGCCGCTTCTGCCTGGTGCCCTGGAGCGCCGCCATCGGCAGCCCGCGCGAGCTGGACGCCTACGCCCGGGCGTGCTTCGAGAACCTCTACGGCCAGGTGCTGGATGACTGGCGCATCGTGCTGTCGCCGGAGCCTGCCGGTGCCGCGCGGATTGCCACGGCGCTGCCCGAGGCGCTGCTGCAAGGCCTGCAGGACCTTGGCCGGGACTACCGCCTGAGCCTGCGCTCGGTGCAGCCGTACCTGATGGCCGCCTACAACCGCTGCTCGGCGCAGCTGGCCCAGGGCGACTTCCTGTTCGTCCTTGCCGAGCCGCGCCGCAGCGTGCTGCTGCTGGCCGCCGACGGTGCCTGGCAACAGGTGCTGGCGCAAGGCTGCGCCGACACCGACCAGGCCTTGCAGGCGCTGATCGAGCGCACCTGCGAGCTGTATGGCGCGCAACCCCCGCGGGTGTACCTGCATGCGCCGGGGCGCCAGGTGGCCTCGACCCTCGCCGCGGTGCAGCTGTGCACGGTGGCCGGCGAGGCCGACCCGCTGTGCGCCATGTGGCGGGCGGTGGCCTGACATGCGCCGCCTCGAACTGGAATTCCAACCCCGCCACAGTGGCCCGCTGGCCTGGTCGCTGCTGGCCCTGGCCGGCGCCGTGCTGGCGGTACTGGTACTGGCCCAGCAGCAGTTGGTGGGCGAACAGGCCGACCTGGAGGCCCGCGTGCACCAGCTGGAGCTCAAGCTCGGCCGCCGCCCGGCCACTGCCGCACCGCAGAGCAGCGCGGTGATCCGCGAACAGGCCGAGCGCCTGGCGCAGATGCGCAGCGTTTCGCAGCAACTGCAACGGCCCTGGCAGCAGCTGTTCGCCATGCTCGAAGCCATGCCCCAGGAAGACGTGGCGCTGCTCACTCTCACCCCCGACGCGCGCAAGGGCCAGGTGCGCATCAGCGCCGAGGCCCGCAACCTCGAAGCCATGCTGCAGTACCACCAGCGCCTGGAGCGCAGCGCCGAGCTCAGTGATGTGTCGTTGCTCAACCACGAAGTGGTGGCGGGGCAGGCCGAGCACCCGGTGCGTTTCAACCTCACTGCCACCTGGGAGACCGGCCATGCGCGTCCCTAGCCTGATCCTTCACGAAGCGGCGCTGCGCCTGGGCCGGGTCGGCATCGCGGCGGTACTGGTGGCCGTGCTGGCGTTGGCGGTGGCCCTGGCGGGTGTGCTGCCACAGTGGCAGGTGGTGCGTGAACTGCGCGCCAGCGAGGCCGATGCCAGCGTCCAGGTCAAACGCCTGGAGCGTGGCGAGCTGAAAGTGCAGGCCAAGCCCGAACAACAGGTGCTCGACGACCTGCGTCAGCAACTGCCTGGCCAGCCCCAGGCCAGTGAGCTGATCGAGCGCCTGTACCACCTGGCCAGCGCCGAACGCATCAGCCTGGCACGCGGTGAATACGCCCTGGGTGTGGACCCGAAAACCCAGCTGGCGCGCTACCAGATCGTCCTGCCGGTGCGCGGCAGCTACCCGCAGATCCGTGGCTTCCTCAAGGCGCTGCTGGCCCAGCTGCCGACCGTGGTGCTGGAAGACCTGGAGCTGCAACGCAAGCGTATCGGCGACCGTGAACTCAACGGCCGGGTCCGCATGACCCTTTACCTGTCGAGGTCGTGATGAACATTCAGCGTGCGTTGATGTGGGCTGGGTTTCTGGGCTTGAGCGCGGCACTGGCGTGGGCGCCGGGGCATTGGTTCGGCCAGGAAGAAGGTGTGCAGACCATCGCGGGGCAAGCCCGTTCCCACGAAGCCCCCACAGTTGTAGACGTGGGAGCGGGCTTGCCCCGCGATGAGGCCATCAAGCCCTCGCGCGACCTGTTCCCCAGCCAGCAATGGACCGCCCCGCAAACCCTGGCCACCGTCACCGAACAACCCGTGGTCGCCGCCCCCGTGGTGGTGGCCCCCACCGCCCCGGAGCTGCCGTTCGAGTTCGTCGGCCGGCTGGGTGACCGCGACGACCTGCAGGTGTTCCTGCAGAACGGCGAGAAACTCTACGTCGTGCGCCAGGGCGACGTGATCGAAGACACCTACCGCCTCGACCGGGTCTCGGCCACCGAGCTGAGCCTTGTCTACCTGCCACTGCACCAGTCACAGACCCTGTCTGTCGGGAGCGCACCATGAAGCCTTCGAAGTTGTGCAAGCCTGCTCCGTTCATGTTGCTGGCCCTGTGCGTGGCCATCGCTGGATGTGGCTCAAGCGGTGTACGCAAGGACAGCGCCGAGCTGATGAAAGAGGGCCAGTACGAGGCCGGCATCGCCCGCCTGGAAGAAGCCCTGCGCGATGACCCGCGCGACACCGAGCTGAACATCGCCCTGGCCCATGGCCGCCAGGCGGCGGTCGAGGCACTGCTGACCCAGGCCGACAGCGACCGCATCCGCCACGACTTCGCCGGTGCCCGCATGGGCTATGGCCGGGTGCTGACCATCGAGCCGAACAACCGCCGCGCCCAGGAAGGCATCCGCCAGCTGGAGCTGATCCGCACCCTCGACGAGCGCGTGGCCCTGGGCCAGGCCGCGCTGCGCCAGGGCGACCTGTTCGGCGCCGAGCGCTACATGCGCGAAGTGCTGCGCCTGGACCCGCAGAACCAGAAGGGCATGACCCTGCGCAGCGACATCGAGAACGTCCAGGCGCGCACCGCCACGCCTTACCCGCAGCTGCGCAGCAAGCTGGAGCGCCCGGTCACCCTGGAGTTCCGCGACGCCAACCTGAAGACCATCTTCGAGGTGCTGGCCCAGGTAGCCGGGATCAACTTCATCTTCGACAAGGACCTGCCGCCGGGCATGAAGGCCACCATCTTCGTGCGCGACGTGCGCATCGAGGATGCCGTGGCCCTGCTGCTGGAGCAGAACCAGCTGCGCCAGAAGATCGTCAACGACAACACCTTGCTGATTTACCCCGACTCGCCGCAGAAGACCAAGGACTACCAGGAACTGGTGATGCGCACCTTCTACCTCACCAGCATCGATGCCAACACCGCGCTGAACATGGTCAAGACCATGCTCAAGACCCGCGACGTGTTCGTCGACGAACGCCTCAATACCCTGACCATGCGTGACACCTCGGATGCCATCCGCATGGCCGAAAAACTGCTGCAGTCGCAGGATCAGTCCAACCCGGAAGTGGTGCTGGAAGTGGAGGTGATGGAAGTGGCCACCTCGCGCATCCTCGACCTTGGCCTGCAATGGCCGAACACCTTTGGTGTGCTGAGCAACGACGGCAAGCCGGTCAGCGTGCTCGACCAGCTCAAGGGCATCGACTCCAGCCGCATCAGCATCTCGCCGGCGCCGCAGGCCAAGATCAACGCCCAGGACAAGGACATCAACACCCTGGCAAGCCCAGTGATCCGGGTCAGTAACCGCGAGCAGGCGCGCATCCACATCGGCCAGCGGGTACCGATCATCAGCGCCACCTCGGTGCCGTCCACCCAGGGGCCGGTAATCACCGAGAGCGTCACCTACCTCGATGTGGGCCTGAAGCTTGAAGTGCAGCCCACCGTGCACCTGAACAACGAGGTGGCGATCAAGGTGGCGCTGGAGGTGAGCAACGCCACCCCGCTGGAGGCTACCCGCCAGGGCACCATCCCGGTCCAGGTCGACACCCGCAACGCCCAGACCAGCCTGCGCCTGCACGACGGCGAAACCCAGGTGCTGGCGGGCCTTGTGCGCAACGACCACAACGCCAGCGGCAACAAGATCCCGGGCCTTGGCGACATCCCCGGCCTGGGCCGGCTGTTCGGCAGCAACAAGGACGACATGAGCAAGTCCGAGCTGGTGCTGGCGATCACCCCGCGCATCGTGCGCAACCTGCCGTACCAGAGCCCGTCGGACATGGAGTTCGGCACCGGCACCGAGTCCAGCCTGCAGGTGCGCCAGATGGCGCTGCCGGTACCGAGCGAGGCGCTGCCGACCGACTCGGATGCCGAACCCGCCGCCCAGGGCCAGATGGCCGTGGTCCCGGCCCCCGCCCGCGTGGTGCCACGGCCATGAAACGCCGCCAGCAGGGCTTCAGCCTGATCGAGGTGGTGCTGACCCTGGCGCTGCTCGGGCTGCTCGCCAGCATGGCCGCGCCATTGGCCGAAACCATGGTACGGCGTGGCAAGGAGCAGCAACTGCGCGAGGCGCTGTACCAGATCCGCGACGCCATCGACGCCTACAAGCGCGCCTTCGACGCCGGCTACATCGAGAAGCGCCTGGACGGCAGCGGCTACCCACCGAACCTGCAGGTGCTGGTGGAAGGCGTGCGCGATGTGCGCAGTGCCAAGGGCGCCAAGTTCTACTTCCTGCGGCGCATCCCGCACGACCCGCTGCAGGCGGCCAAGGCCGACGACAACGGCGCCTGGGGCCTGCGTGCCTACGACAGCAGCGCGGACAACCCCCGGGAAGGCCAGGACGTCTTCGATGTGTACTCCAAGGCCCGCGGCAAAGGCCTCAACAACATCCCCTACGGGCAATGGTGACGCCGATGAAACCCAGCAAAGGCTTCACCCTGATCGAACTGCTGGTGGTGATGGCGATCATCGCCACCCTGATGACCATTGCCATGCCGCGCTATTTCAACAGCCTCGACGCCTCGCGCGAGGCCACCCTGCGCCAGAGCCTGGCGGTACTGCGCGAGGCCCTGGACCACTACTACGGCGATACCGGGCAATACCCCGATTCGCTCGAGCAACTGGTGGAACAGCGTTACCTGCGCAACACCCCGCTGGACCCGATCAGCGAACGCCGCGACAGCTGGCAGCTGGTGCCGCCGCCCGAAGGGGTGGCCGGCGGGGTGGCGGATATCAAGAGCGGGGCCACAGGGAGGGCGCGCGATGGCAGCCTCTATGCCGAATGGTGAAGCCGGCTTCACCTACCTGGGCGTGCTGTTGCTGATTGCCGTCAGCAGCATTGCCCTGGCCGCCACCGGCACCCTGTGGGCCACCAGTGCGCAGCGCGAACGCGAGCGCCAGTTGCTGTGGGTGGGCGGGCAGTACGCCCAGGCGCTGCGCAGCTACTACCGTGCCTCGCCGGGGCTGGCCCAGTACCCGCAGGAGCTGGCCGACCTGCTCGAAGACAATCGCTTCCCGGCAGCGCAGCGGCATATCCGCAGGCTCTACCCCGACCCGGTCGGTGGGGGCGAGGAGTGGGGCCTGATGCGCGCCGTCGACGGGCGCATCACCGGGGTGTACAGCCGCTCCGAGGCCATGCCCCTCAAACGCAGTGGTTTCGATGCGCTGTGGAGTGCCTTCGAAGGGCTGGAGCACTACAGCGACTGGCAGTTCGTCGCCGAGCAGGCCTTTGCCGAAAGCGCCGCTGGCGCCCGTCAGCATGCCGGCCAGGGAGATGCGCCATGAGCCGCGCGCTGCTGATGCTCGGCCTGTGCCTGGCGCTGCTGCAGGCGCCGGCATGGGCCAACGAAGAGGACGAGATGAAGGGCTTCATCGTCGACAACACCATCTCGCACATCGGCCACGACTTTTACTACTACTTCGCCGACCGCCTGCGCGCCACCAGCCGCCTGGATTTCAACCTGGTGGTGCGCGAACGCCCGGATGCCCGCTGGGGCAGCCTGGTGACCGTGGAGTTCGAACGCGAAGTGGTGTACCGGCGCTTCCTGCCACCCAACACCACGCAACTCACCGAAGAGGCCAAAGAGGCCGCCGACCTGGTCAGGCAGCAGATTGTCCAGCGCAAATTGCAACGGCTGCTGCAGGACACCACCGATCTGGAGAGGGACGAGCTATGAGCAAGTACACAACGCAACGCGTCGCTGCCTGCCTGCTGGCCGCCGGCATCGGTTGCCAGGCGCTGGCCACGGAACTGGTGTACACCCCGGTCAACCCGGCCTTCGGTGGCAACCCGTTGAACGGCACTTGGCTGCTCAACAACGCCCAGGCGCAGAACGACTACGACGATCCGGACCTGAAGGAGCGCACCAGTGCCTTCACCGGCACCTCGGCACTGGAGCGCTTCACCAACCAGCTGGAATCACGCCTGCTTGGCCAGTTGCTGGACAACATCAGCAATGGCAACACCGGCAGCATGTCCACCGATGCCTTCCTGATCGATGTCATCGACAACGCCGGGGCCTTGAGCATCAAGGTCACCGACCGTGCCACTGGCGAAGTTTCGATCATCCAGGTGAGCGGCCTGAACCCCTGAGAGGGACGGGTCTTTATTGTGGGGAGAGCACAACCATGAAACGTCTGCTGAGCACGCTGCTGTTGATCACCGCCCTGTCTGGCCTGCAAGGCTGCGGCCTGCGCGAGCCGATGCCGGCCGAACAGGATTCCGACACCCCGACCCTGACCCCGCGGGCCTCGACCTACTACGACCTGGTCAACATGCCGCGCCCACGCGGGCGGTTGATGGCGGTGGTGTATGGCTTCCGCGACCAGACCGGGCAGTACAAGCCGACCCCGGCCAGTTCGTTCTCCACCAGTGTCACCCAGGGTGCCGCGAGCATGCTGATGGACGCGCTCAATGCCAGTGGCTGGTTCGTGGTGCTGGAGCGTGAGGGGCTGCAGAACCTTTTGACCGAGCGCAAGATCATCCGCGCCTCGCAGAAGAAGGCCGACGTGCCGGAAAACATCCAGGCCGAGCTGCCGCCGTTGCAGGCGGCCAACCTGATGCTCGAAGGCGGGATCATCGCCTATGACACCAACGTGCGCAGTGGTGGAGAGGGGGCGCGGTATCTGGGTATCGACATCTCGCGTGAGTACCGGGTGGACCAGGTGACCGTGAACCTGCGGGCGGTGGATGTGCGCTCGGGGCAGGTGCTGGCGAATGTGATGACCAGCAAGACCATCTACTCGGTCGGGCGCAGTGCGGGGGTGTTCAAGTTCATCGAGTTCAAGAAGCTGCTGGAGGCGGAGGTGGGGTATACCACCAACGAGCCGGCGCAGTTGTGCGTGCTGTCGGCGATCGAGGCGGCGGTGGGGCACTTGCTGGCGCAGGGGATCGAGCGGCGGTTGTGGCAGGTGGCGCAGGAGGGGGATTCGGCGGTGGTGGACAAGTACCTGAGTCAGTATCAGCAGCCTTGAGGGGGGGGCGGGGTTAGCCTGGGGGTATGTGTCTGATGCCGTTGGTATGGAGGGATGTTGTTGGAATAGGTTGTTGCTTATGGAGGAGCGCCAGAAGTTAGTGTGGGCTTCTGGCGTTTCTTGATTCTAGTGGTTTATGTGTTTGTTGTTTGTTTGTTTTGAGGTTGTATGCGCATTCATTTGTGATGTCGACGCATAGTCACCTTTCCGCCCTTACGGCGGGTTACTTTGGTCTTGGCCAAAGTAACCAAAGCCGCTCGCTCCCATCATACGGCCCCTACGCTGCGCTTCGGGGTCCCTTCGCTTCGGCGTCCTCCGGGCCCGCGCGGCCTCCGACTTGCTGCGCAAGTCTACATCTCGCGCCTTCGGCTGCGCCGAAGGGTGCTGCGCACCAGGGCCCTCCAGACGCCTACACTCAGCCTCCTGAAGTCGCGAAGTTAGGGGCG